>CASGEB010000057.1 GCA_949300375.1 uncultured Pseudomonadota bacterium | reverse complement strand
TTCGCGTTGCTCTTTTCTTTTTTCCGAGCAGCATTGCGCTCAGAATGGTTAATAAAAATTCTTTTCTTTTTTGTTGTTCCTTGTACCGTCATCCCCGGGTTTTCTTTTCTTATGTCATCCCCGGGCTTTTTTCTCTTTCTGTCATCCCCGGGCTTTCTTTTCTTATGTCATCCCCGGGCTTTCTTTTCTTATGTCATTCTCGGGCTTGACCCGAGAATCCACCCTTCAAAGCACTTTGTTATTCTGGATCCCGGCTTGACCCGAGAATCCACCCTTCAAAGCACTTTGTTATTCTGGATCCCCGGGTCGCAGCCCGGGGATGACCGTAAAGTAAACAGCCGTGCAATGACCGTAAAACAAGCCGCCCGGGGATGACCATTAAAACAAGCCGTCCGCAATGACAAAGTAGAAGAATCATTACTAAAAATCACTATACCACAACAAAACGCCCGTGTCAAGCAGTATTGAAAGGTTAGGTGGGGATTTTGGATAAATGAATATTATTTAGGGAAGATTAAATATCAGCTGGCAGCAGCCTTGTTTTAAGCATTAAAGTTGAGCTGAAGATCTTTATAACGTGCCGGGTCGTTAATCCAGTTTTCGCGGACTTTGACAAACAAAAACAAATGGACGCGGGTTTCCAACAGTTCTTCAATTTCCGTTCTGGCCATCTGTCCGATTTTTTTTATCATGGAGCCGCCTTTGCCAAGGACAATGATTTTTTGGTTGTCGCGTTCAACATAAATTGTTTGTTCACAGCGGACGGAGCCGTCTTCGCGCCGATCCCATAATTCTGTTTCGACGGTCAGGGAATAGGGGAGTTCCTGATGCAGGCATAAAAAGAGTTTTTCGCGCGTTATCTCGGCGGCCAGAATACGCAGCGGCATATCCGAGATTTGGTCTTCCGGATAATACCACGGGGACAGCGGCAGATTATCAGCCAGATAAGTGTAAAATTCTTCCAGATTTTTTCCGGTTTCGGCAGATACAAAAAATGTTTCTTTGAAATTTCCGGCCTCATTTAAGGCGGCGCTCAAGCCTAAAAGCTTGTCTTTATGAACCAGGTCGATTTTATTAATCAGCAGCAGGGCTTCTTTTTTGTTTTTGTTAAGTTTGTTAATGATTGCCCGGGTTTCATCGTCAAAGCCGCGTTTGGCGTCAACAACCAAAACCGTAACGTCGGCATCGCCGGCGCCGTCCCATGACGAGGCGACCATTGCGCGATCCAGCCGGCGTTTGGGTTTGAAGATTCCCGGTGTGTCGATAAAGATAATCTGAGTATTTTGCCAGATACCGATGCCTTTGACCAAAGAACGGGTGGTTTGAACCTTAGGAGAAACTATAGTTATCTTTGACCCGACAAAGTCGTTGGTGATGGTCGATTTTCCGGCGTTCGGCGCTCCGATTAAAGCCACAAAACCACAACGGGTCGGTGTTTTCGGCGAGGAATTTTCTGGTTGAACGGTCATATTATTTCAGCCTTTCCAACATTCGGGCTGCTGCTTCCTGCTGGGCGAGTTTTTTGTTGCGCCCGCTGCCGATTGCCGGCGGCAGTTTTCCTATTTTGACCGCAATATGAAAGACCGGTTCGTGTTCGGAACCCTCACGGCTCAAAACAACATATTCCGGCTGCGGGAGATTTTTGGCATGAGTAACTTCCTGCAGTTTTGTTTTGGCATCTTTGGGCGGTTCGACATTCCGGTCAATCAGTTCTTTCCAATGGGTGTCAACAAAGTTAATGGCCTCTTCGTCTCCGGCATCAATGAAAATTGCGCCAATAACGGCTTCGCAGACGTCGCACAGCACATTTTCATTGCGGCGGATATCTTCGTTTGCCACAATCATAAACTTGTCCAAATGCAGGGTTTGAGCCATCTGGGCAACGGTTTCTTTGCATACCAGACCGACAAAACGCTGAGATAAGCTCCCTTCCGGTTCTTTGGGAAAAATTTTGTAAAGCAGGGCTGCTATGCTCAAGCCTAAAACCCGGTCGCCCAAAAATTCGAGCCGTTCATAATTTTGAGATACATTTGTCGTATGGCTGCTGTGGGTTAAGGCTTGGCGCAGCAGCGCCGGATTTTTGAAATGGTATTTTAATATTTCCTGTAATTCTTCAAGCATTGTTATTGAATTTTCTTAAACATTCTTTCAAAACGGATTTTCTTTGTCCAGGCCCAGGGTTTGTACCAGGCATCGTCAGTATTGTGGGAGAAAAACAGCCAACGGGCTTTGCCGACCAGATTTTCAAAAGGAACAAAGCCGACGCTTAAGCGGCTGTCGTCAGAACGGTCGCGGTTGTCGCCCATTACAAAATAGCTGTTTTCCGGAACGGTAACCTCGACCATATTGTCAACAAATTCCTGCTGGTCGGAAATTTCCAAAATATTGTGTTTTGCCCCGTTGGGCAGGGTTTCAACATATTGACGGTAGCGTTCGCCGTTGCCAAACTTATCGCGGATGACGAAATCTTCTATTTGTTGGCGTTCAACCGGTTTGCCGTTGATGTATAAAATTCCGTCCTGCATTTTGATTTTGTCGCCCGGCAGGCCGATAATGCGTTTGATGAAGTCTGTTTTGTTATCCTGCGGAAACTTAAAGACGACGACATCGCCGCGCTGCGGCTGGTCTGCCCAGATTCTTCCTTCAAACAGCGGCAGGCTGAAAGGAAAAGAGTGTTTGGAATAGCCGTAAGTGTATTTTGAGACAAAAAGATAATCACCGACATGAAGGGTCGGGTACATGGAACCGGACGGAATTTTAAACGGTTCAAATAAAAACGTGCGAATTATAATCGCAATCAGTATGGCATAAATTATTGTTTTTATTGTGTCCAATATGCTTTCGTCTTTTTCCATAATTTTTCTCTTTCTTGAGCGGCCGCGCGGTGTTCTTTTTTTTGATGAATTTCTGATATATAACAATATTGTTTAGATATCAAGCCTTATTATGCAATGTTTTCATTAATTTGAGGTTAAGAAAAAGTTTTTTCTGTTTGATTTGTAGAAAAATTTTTCTCTCATCTCTTGCTTTTTTTATTGTCATTCTCGGGCGCTTTCTCTCTTTCGTTATTCTCGTGCATTCTTTTCTTATGTCATTGCCGTTTTTTTATGTCATTCTCGGGCTTGACCCGAGAATCCTCGTTAATAAATTGGCTTTATTATTGATTTGGATTGCCGGGTCAAGCCCGGCAATGACACAAAAAGAAAATTTGTTTGATTTGGATCCCCGGGGCGGTGCCCGGGGATGACATAATAAAAAACGGGCCCGGGGATGACCTGCACGGCAGGCAGGAGGTGGGGAGGATGAGATAAGGAAGACAAAATAAAATTATTGCTTTCAAATATTCATTGATTTTTGTGGGGAAATGTGGTATATTATATTGATGGGAGTATCCAATAGAAATTGGAGGGGACGATGTTTAGAAAGAAGTTGTATTATAGTGTTTTGATTTCTGCCGTTT
>CASGEB010000056.1 GCA_949300375.1 uncultured Pseudomonadota bacterium | reverse complement strand
CCGGACGGGTTCAAAATCCGTTTCCTGTTCTTCTTCTGAGAACAAAGTCAGAGTTTCTTCCACAGAATGCGGTTCAAGCTGCTATTCCTGCCAATATAATTCAGATTGTTCCGTTTCATCAAAATCATGTACTTACGGATGCGCTTCTTACAACTCCTGCGGCAAATGTACCTCTTGCGAATCCGCTCCGGCTTGTACGCACTCGTCTCACGTCAGCTGTACTTACGGATGCGCAACTTATTGCCCGTGTTGTTCCGCTTGTAAAAGCTGTAAATCTGCTCCGGTAAATAATGATGACGATAATACCAGCAGTTCCGGCGGCGGTTCAGGAGGTTCAACTCACACCCACAGTTACTCCTGTCCGAGCGGATATTCGTCACACTCCTGCCCGTCAGGTTATAGCATACTCAGCACGGCAAGCAAAACCTGCTCCTGCGGTGCGACTTCCGGAACTTGTTACACATGTATATCTACTCCGCCTCACACGCACAGCTATTCCTGCCCGAGCGGATATCAGTCCAGTTCCTGCGGTTCCGGATATATTCAATCAGGAACGACATCTAAAAAATGTTCTTGCGGCGCAACTTCAGGGACTTGTTATAAATGTGAAAGCAAATGCGCCGGGAATCCATGCGCAGCAGGATGTTACACCGACCTTGACTGCGGCACCAGCAGAGTCTGTGATGAATGGAACTCCTGCGGCGGCTGTTCTCACTGTAAAAACAGAGCAATGTGCGCCGGCGGAGGCAGCTACACCACCTGTGCCTGCGGCGGTAATCATGGTTATTACGGCAGCCCGGGACACTGGTGCGACTAGATTGCAAAACTTTATTGCAAAAATCCCCGGCTTTGAAGCCGGGGATTTTGCTATTATCCAGTTATTTTTCAATCATCGTTTTGACATGTTCTTTTAACTTGGCAACCACGTCTGATTTTGGCGTGTATTTCTCCTCAAACGGCGGAATCGTTTCCCAGCCCAAGTCTTCATAAACTTTTTGAATCTGGTTGACAACGCCCGGTTTCCAGCCATAAGAGCCAAAAGCAAAAGCCTTTTTGTTCTTGGGTTTCAGGCCTTTCATATAAGTTACAAAAGCGGCAACGCGCGGAAACATCTCGTTGTTCAGGGTCGGCGTGCCGATACAAACGTAACGGGCATCAAGAAAATCGACAATCGCTTCCGAAATATGGGTTTCGGTCAGGCAGCGTTTGACGACCGGAATGCCGGCATCCTGGAAAACTTCCATAACCGCATTGGCCAGAGTGGCGGTCGCGCCCCACATTGTATCATAAACAATAACAGCTTTGCCCTTGTTTCTGCCGGAAGCCCATTCGTCATAAAGTTTCAAGATTGTACCGACTTCTTTTTCGCCCGACCAGATGCAGCCATGCGACGGCGCAATCATATCTATCTCCAGACCATCCAACCCGCTCAGGGCTTTTTCCGCCTGAGCACCGAACGGAAACAGGATGTTGGCATAATATTTTTTGGCCTCTTCGCACACAACGTCAAACGGCTGGTCTTTTACAAAAATGCCGTCCGAGCAGAAATGTTGTCCGAATCCGTCGTTCGGCAGCAGCAGCTTGTCTTCAGCCACATAAGTTACCATAGAATCCGGCCAGTGCAGCATTGGCGTGGTTACAAAAGTCAGCGTCCGTTTGCCGATGGAAACGCTGTCGCCGCTTTTGACAATCTGAAATTTCCAGCCGGTCGTATCATAATGGTCATTCAACGCTTTTTCACCGGCGGCATTGGTCAGAATCGTCGCCTGAGGCGCCAGTTTCATAATTTCCGGCATATTGCCTGAATGGTCCATTTCAACATGGTTAACAACCACATAAGCAATTTTTGAGAAATCGGTAACGCTTCTGACGCGGGCAATCTGCTCATCGGAAAGATAATGTTTTGCACCGTCGACCAATGTGATTTTTTCATCCATAATCAGATATGAATTATAAGTTGAGCCGCGCGGGGTCTTGTAGCCGTGAAACTCTGTCAAATTCCAGTCTTTCACGCCCGTCCAATAAATGTCTTTTTTGATTTCTACTGCGTTCATATTTCTCTCCTTAACAGATTTATTCGGTTTTCTTTTAAATAATACTGAAAATCATTGTTGACAACGGAATTTTTTAATTATAAACAATAATAGTAATCATTATTGATTTTTGGTGAAGTGTAATGAACTATTCCAGACAAAGAGAACTTATCCTCAAAATCGTGCGGGCCGATATGAGCCATCCGACCGTTGATGCCGTTTATCAGGCTTTGCGCAGGGAAATTCCGAATGTGAGTCTGGCAACAGTGTACCGGAATCTTAATCTGCTGGCCGAAAACGGCGATATCCGCAAGATAGAATCGCTCGACGGCACGGCTCATTTTGATTTTAATACCGGAAATCATTATCATTTCATTTGCATTAATTGCAATAAAGTTTATGATATTCCCTGCGACGTTGCTCCGGATGCGGTAAAAAAAGCCGAAGAACTGAGCGGGTGTCATATTATTTCTCATGACCTTACCTTTCAGGGTATTTGCCATGACTGTTTGAAACTCAAGAAAAATTAAATTTAAGGAGTCTTGTACTATGGAACTAAAAGGATCTAAAACCGAAAAAAACCTGATGGAAGCATTTGCCGGCGAATCTCAGGCTCGCAACAAATATACCTATTATGCTTCCAAAGCCAAAAAAGAAGGCTACAATATTATTGCAGATAAGTTCGAGCAAACCGCCAATAATGAAAAAGAACACGCAAAAATCTGGTTCAAGCTCCTGCACGGCGGCGAAGTTCCCTCTACCATGGAGAATTTGAAAGATGCCGCAGCCGGCGAAAATTATGAATGGACAGATATGTACGCCCGTATGGCCAAAGAAGCCCGCGAAGAAGGTTTTGAAAAAATCGCTTTCTTGTTCGAATCCGTCGGTAAAATCGAGAAAGGACACGAAGAAAGATATCAGGCTTTGCTCGACTCTTTGTGCGAAGGCAAAATTTTTGAACGCCCGACCAAAGTTATCTGGGAATGCGCTAACTGCGGACATCGGGTAGAATCTCCGAAAGCTCCGGAAAAATGCCCGGTTTGCGACCATCCGCAGGCTTATTTCTTTGAGTTGCAGGAACAATTCTGATTTTTTTAGAAATAATTCCTCAAAACCTCGTATTTTTGATTAAATACGAGGTTTTGTTTATGAATTTTACTCCAAATTCTTTATCTGTTCCGAATTATCTTTTCCGCTATTCTTATACAAGGACGGCGCAAAAGCATTTTCTATATTAATAAATGATAAAACAAATATTTATCAGGAAAAAACAAAGTTCAAGAAAACAAAAATTATGTTTATTTTATAAAGAGTTAGCCAAAAACCCAGTTATACCTTTCACCCACTATTGACAATGTCATTGTTTTATGTTATAGTAATCTTGATGTTGTTCCGAAGATTTGTTTCGGAGTGGCACCCACGTCTCCTGTCGTCCCCGGGCTTAGGCTCGGGGATCCAGAATTGACAAAGTGCTTTGAAATATGGATTGCCGGATCAAGTCCGGCAATGACGGTACATAGAACAAAATAGTACTTAATTATGGGAGAAAGCCGATGAGAAACGATAACACTATGCTACACA
>CASGEB010000055.1 GCA_949300375.1 uncultured Pseudomonadota bacterium | reverse complement strand
CGATTATACCTACACCGCCGAGGCCTGCGCCGCCAACTGCCTGAACCCCGGCTCCGCCTCCTGCTCAAAAAACGGAATAACCTATTACCAATCCTGCGGCTCCTCCAAATGCTCCAGCGGACAATCCTGCAATAACGGGACATGTAAGAGTAATATGTCGGGAAAAAAATTTAGCTGTTGTGATGATATGGGATATGGTTGTAACACTTATGGCAACTGTAATGGTTTCTTTGGCTATAGTGGTTGCAGAGCTGAAATCGCTGATTATGAATCGCAAGGCTGTTCTCCGGTCTTTGTAGGCTGCAACACTTACAGCTACAACGGTTTCGACGGATACATCGCGACGTTACGCTGCCAGTAGTCGTCTTATCCTGTTGAAATATCAAATTTAGAATAAAAGATTGTCTTTTTATAAAAAATAGAGCCAATTCCGACTAATTTGGCTTTATTTTTTATTGCCTTTATATTCAATAATCACTATATTCCTTGCAGGAGTACAAGAATGTCTGACAGTAAATTTATTGAAATTAAAGGTGCGAGGGAGCACAACCTTAAAAATGTGGATATCTGCATCCCCAAGGACAAGCTGACTGTAATTACCGGTCTGTCCGGTTCGGGAAAATCCTCTCTGGCATTTGACACGATTTATGCAGAGGGACAGCGCCGCTATGTTGAGAGCTTGTCATCCTATGCCCGGCAGTTTTTGGATTTGATGAAAAAGCCCGATGTCGATTCGATTGAAGGGCTGTCCCCGGCCATTTCCATCGAACAAAAAACAACCTCGCATAATCCGCGTTCTACTGTCGGAACCGTTACGGAAATTTATGATTATATGCGTCTTTTGTGGGCGCGCGCCGGAACGCCTTATTCCCCGGTTACCGGATTGCCGATTGAATCTCAGACTGTTTCGCAGATGGTGGACAAGATTTTGGAAATGCCGGAAGGAACAAAACTGATGCTGCTGGCACCGATTGCGCGCGGCAAAAAAGGCGAGTTCAAAAAAGAATTTGAATCTTTGCAAAAACAAGGATATCAACGTTTGAAAATTGATGGAACGGTTTATTCGATTGATGAAGTTCCGACGCTGAACAAAAATATTAAGCACGATATTGAAGTGGTGATAGACAGGCTGGTTGTTAAAACAACAATTGCCGAGCGGGCGGCGCAGTCTCTTGAAACGGCGTTAAAACTTGGCGACGGACTGGTTTTTGCCGAAAATATTTCAGACAACTCCCGAACGACCTTTTCTTCAAAATTTGCCTGTCCGGTCTCGGGTTTTACGATTGAAGAAATTGAACCGCGCCTGTTTTCTTTCAACAATCCTTACGGCGCCTGTCCGCATTGCGACGGTATCGGCGCAAAACTCTATATGGATCCGGAGCTGATTGTGCCAAACCCCAATCTTTCCATCTCACAAGGCGCCATCCTGCCCTGGTACAGCCGCAAACACGGATTTTATTCAGATACGCTTAATTCTTTGTGTGACTATCTTGGTATTTCTGACAAAACGCCTTGGAAAGACCTGCCGCAAAAAGCCCGCGACGTGATTTTGTACGGCTCCGGCGACGAGGTCGTTCCGATGTATTATTCGCATTTTGTAACCAACAAACCTTTTGAGGGCGTCGTTAACAATATGGAACGGCGTTTTTTGGAAACGGATTCCCAACAGATGCGCGATGAGTTTTCTCAATATCAATCTGCCGCGGTCTGCGAATTTTGCGGCGGCAAACGTTTGAAGCCCGAGGCTTTGGCCGTAAAAATCTGCGGATTGGACATTATGGACGTTTCAGCCATGTCAATCAAACAGGCGCGCGAATGGTTTGCCGGCGTTGAACAGTCTTTACCGCCCAAAAAAGCCGAAATCGCCCATAAGATATTAAAAGAAATTATTGAACGTCTCAGTTTTTTGAACAATGTCGGCTTGGATTATCTGAACCTGTCCCGCCAATCCGGCACGCTTTCCGGCGGTGAGGCACAACGCATCCGCCTGGCATCGCAAATCGGTTCCGGTCTGACCGGCGTTTTATATGTTTTGGACGAACCGTCCATCGGTTTGCACCAACGCGATAATGACCGCCTGCTGGAAACGCTTGTCCGACTGCGCGACATCGGAAATACGGTTATTGTCGTTGAACATGATGAAGACGCCATCCGTTCTGCCGATTATCTGGTTGATATGGGGCCGGGTGCGGGAAACAACGGCGGTTATATTACGGCCAAAGGAACTGTTCAGGAAGTTTTAAAAAGCCCGAACAGCCTGACGGCGCAATATTTAAACGGACAAAGACAAATTGAGGTTCCGCCGCAACGCCGCAAAGGAAACGGCAAATTCATCGGTCTAAAGGGCGTTCGGACCAATAATCTGAAAAATATCGACATTCAAATTCCGCTCGGAACAATGACCTGCATTACCGGAGTATCCGGCGGCGGAAAATCTTCCTTGATTTTGGAAACGCTTTATAAGGCCATCAACAAAGAGCTGAACGGCTCGCGCGAACCGGCCGGAATTTATGACCGGCTGACCGGCTTGCAGAATATTGACAAGGTTATTGACATTGATCAATCGCCAATCGGGCGGACTCCGCGCTCTAATCCGGCAACTTATACCGGATTATTTACTTATATCCGCGACTGGTTCGCCGGATTGCCGGAAGCCAAAGCCCGCGGTTATGCGGCCGGACGTTTTTCTTTTAACGTAGCCGGCGGACGATGTGAAGCCTGCAAAGGCGACGGCGTTACAAAAATTGAAATGCATTTTTTACCCGACATTTATGTTGAATGCGACGTTTGCAAGGGAAAACGCTTTAACCGCGAGACGTTGGAAGTCAAATATAAAGGCAAATCGATTGCCGATGTGTTGGATATGACTGTTGACGAAGCTTTTGAGTTTTTCGAGGCAATTCCTTCTATTCGAAACAGACTTGACCTGTTGCGGCAAGTCGGACTTGGTTATATTCATCTCGGACAGCAGGCAACAACCCTTTCCGGCGGCGAGGCGCAACGCATCAAACTTTCTAAAGAGTTGTCAAAAAAGGCGACGGGAAAAACATTGTATATTCTGGACGAGCCGACAACCGGACTGCATTTTGAAGATATCAACAAGCTTTTGAAAGTATTGCATACGTTGGTGGACCACGGAAACTCCGTAATCGTTATTGAACACAATCTTGATGTTATCAAAACGGCCGATTATATCATTGATATCGGACCGGAAGGCGGAGATGCCGGAGGTACCATCGTGGCCAAAGGCACGCCGGAAGAAGTCGCGCAACATAAAGCCGGATATACGGCAAAATATTTGCGGCAAAAACTCGGAATGAATATGGCAAAAGCCGCGGAATAGATATTCTCTCTAAATTTTCAACATTCCCCGTGTTTGTAAAAAACTCGGGGATTTTTTTATCTTCATTCTAGCCAAAATCCCCGTTACACTTTTCATTAAGCATTGACACGGGCGTTTTGTTGTGGTATAGTGGTCTTTAGATGTTGTTCTTGAGGAACCGGTTATCCTTAGGCAGCTTGTTTTAATAGTCATCCCCGGGCGGCTGGTTTTAATGGTCATCCCCGGGCGGCTTGTTTTAATAGTCATTGCCGGACTTGATCCGGCAATCCAGATGAACAAAAAAGCCTTATGATTGACCTGGATTCTCGGGTCAAGCCCGAGAATGACGGTACACAGAATGAAACAGTACTTAATTATGGGAGAAAGCCGATGAAGAAGATAAACACTATGCTACACA
>CASGEB010000054.1 GCA_949300375.1 uncultured Pseudomonadota bacterium | reverse complement strand
TCCCGCAAGCGGGCCCCTTGGCACTTCGCCAGCTCAGCGATTTTATCCGGCTGTCCCAGTGCCTGCGGCACGCGACGCCGAATGCAATTGCGTCCCGTAAGGTTCGAACTTCGTACAAATCTAAGCTGAAGCTAAAGATTTGCACTCGTTCTCACCAACTATCGACTTCAAGCCCGGGGATGACAGTAAAAAAGGTGCCGGGGATGACATAATAAAAAAAAGAGTCTGGGGCGGCAAATAAAAAAGAGTCTGGGACGGCAAATAAAAAAGAGCCAGGAGATAACAGAATAGAAAAATGCCCGGGGATGACGAGAAAAAAACGCTCCCGAAAGTGTTCTTTCGGGGGCGCTTATCTTAATCAGATTAACCGGCTTTTGTCGATTGCCGCTTTTACAAAAGACACAAATAACGGCGCCGGGGCAAAAGGTTTGGATTTTAATTCCGGGTGGAATTGTACGCCGATAAACCACGGATGATTCGGGATTTCAACAATTTCCGGAAGTTTGCCGTCGGGCGATTTGCCGGAAATAACCATTCCTGCCTGATTTAACTGCGCTTCATATTTCATATTGACTTCATAACGATGGCGGTGGCGTTCCGAAATCTTTGTATTGCCGTAAACCTTGCTGACCAGGCTGTCCGGGGCTAAAACACATTCATAGGCGCCAAGCCGCATCGTGCCGCCCAAGTCGCCGTCTTTGTGGCGGATTTGCTTGGCTCCGTCTTTATCCCATTCGGTCATCAATCCGACAACCGGCTCGCAATCCGGACCAAACTCTGTCGTGCCGGCATTTTTGACGCCGCAGACGTTGCGCATCGTTTCAATCACGGCCATTTGCATACCGAAACATATCCCCAAAAACGGAATTTTGTTTTCGCGGGCATAGCGGATAGCTTTCATTTTGCCATCGGTGCCGCGGCTGCCAAAACCGCCCGGAACCAAAATGCCGCTGACATCGCCAAGCTGTTTTGCAACGTCTTCATGCTCCAGAGCCTCGGAATCAACCCATTTAATCTTTACTTTATATTTATTGGCAATTCCGCCGTGAGTCAAAGCCTCGCCCAAAGATTTGTAAGTATCAAGCATCTGGGTATATTTGCCGACGACGGCAATCTTTACCTCCCCTTCCGGGTGTGTGATGGTTTCTACAATATGTTCCCATTTACTCAAATCAGCCGGTTTGCTGTCCAGACCGAAGTATTTGCAGACCTGGGCATCCATTCCCTCGTGCGAATAAGCCAGCGGAACGGCGTAAATGCTTTTGGCATCAAGCGCGGCAATGACGTTTTCTTCCTTAATGTTGCAGAACATGGCAATCTTGCGTTTTTCATTCTGAGGAATTTCAATTTGTGAACGACAAAGCAGCATATCGGGCTGAATCCCGTATTCCTGCAGCTGTTTGACAGAGTGCTGGGTCGGTTTGGTTTTCAGCTCGCCGGAAGCATTGATAAACGGCAGCAGCGTAACATGGATAAACATAACGCGGTCGCGCCCCAAATCATAAGACGTCTGGCGGATTGCTTCCAGAAAAGGCTGCCCTTCGATGTCGCCGACCGTACCGCCGATTTCACAAAGCACAAAGTCTTCATCATGAATGTCTGATTTGATAAATTCTTTAATCTCGTTGGTAACATGAGGAATAACCTGGATTGTGGCGCCGAGGTAATCGCCGTGGCGCTCCTTGTCCAAAACGCGTTGATAAATTTTGCCGGATGTTACGCTGTCGGTCTTGTGGCAGGATATGCCGGCAAAGCGTTCATAATGCCCCAAATCCAAGTCTGTTTCCGCTCCGTCGTCCGTTACAAAAACCTCGCCGTGCTGATACGGGCTCATTGTGCCGGGATCCACGTTCAAATAAGGGTCCAACTTGCGCATTCTGACCTTAAAACCGCGCGCCTGCAGCGTGGCTGCCAAAGACGCAGAGGCCAGCCCTTTGCCGAGCGAAGAGACAACCCCGCCGGTGATAAAGATAAATTTTGTTTTCGGATTTAAATTTACTTGGTTATTATCAGACATTTTTCTTCCTTAATTTGAACTTATTAACCTGTGCTTTTTAAAGAGACAAAGGCGCTTTTGAAACAAGCGCCTTATTTTTATTGGCTTTTTTCATTTACTTACCTGCTGTCGGAACTTCAGGAGCTTTATCTGCTTCCGCGGCCTGCGCCGGAACCGACTGTTCGATAGAATCGACCAGTGATTTCTTCGGGGCGCTGTGTCCTTTATAGTAAAGCGACAGCGAAATGCTGGTGATGATGAATATTGTGGCCAGAATAGCGGTTAATCTGGTCAGAAAGTTTCCGGTTCCGCGAGCCGTCAGAAAATTGCTGGCGCCGGAGCCGCCGCCCAAACCATCCAAAGCGCCGCCGCCGGAACGCTGCAACAAAATGACAGCCACCAGGAAAATGGCCACCAGCAAATGAACTACAAGTAATATTGTTCCCATATTTTTCTTCCTTTCCGCTTAGCAGCAGCCTGCATTTTTGGCAATGGCGACAAAGTCTTCAACCTTCAGGCTGGCACCGCCGATCAAGGCGCCGTCGACATCCGGCAGAGACAAGAATTCTTTGGCATTGCCCGGTTTGACGGAACCGCCGTACAAAATGCGCATTTTGTTGGCATTGCCTTTTCCGAGTTTTTTGGCCAAAACCTTGCGAACGGCAGCGTGAACTTCTTCAACATCCTGCGCTGTCGGGGTTTTGCCCGTGCCGATTGCCCAAACCGGCTCATAAGCGATAACGGTATTGGAAGCGTCGGCATTATCCGGAACCGAACCCAGTATCTGATTGGAGCAGACTTCAATCGTTTTGCCCGAATCGCGTTGTTCCAGCGTCTCGCCGATGCAGATAACGGCTTTTAACCCGGCCTCATAAGCCGCGACAGCTTTTTTATTAATCAGTTCGTTGCTTTCGCCATGGTCGGCACGCCGTTCAGAATGGCCGAGGATGACATATTGGCAGCCGGCGTCTTTTAACATTACCGGGCTGACATCGCCGGTATGGGCGCCTTTGACGTTAAAATGGGCGTCTTGCGCACCGAGGGCGACTTTGGCGCCGCGCAGAGCTTTCTTTACGGTTGTCAGCAGCGTAAACGGCGGACAGACCAGAAATTCGCAGGACGGCTTGCCCATTTTTTTGACTTCGGCGGCAATTCCTTTTGCCAAATCAGTCCCTTCAGCCAGCAGGCAGTTCATCTTCCAGTTGCCGGCAATCAGTTTTTTTCTTGCCATAGTTTATTTCCTTTTCATTTTTTTATCAAAAAATTTCAATTTGTTTTCCTTTTAGCACAGCAAATTATATTTTTCCAGTAGAAAAAACTTTTCAACATTAATATTTATAAGATTGCATATATTGTTAAAATTGCATTATAATTGCGCCAGCTTAATTAATATAAAAAACAAGGTCAGAAAAAATGATTGGAAAAATTAGAAATATTCAGGATTCATGGCTGATGAAGCTGATTTTAATCCTCACGGCTTTAAGCTTTATGTCGCTTTTCGGCGTGTCGGGCTATTATGCCACCGCCGCGCATAACAAGCCGGTGATTAAAGTGGACGATATTGAGATTTCGCAAAACCAGATTTTGAACGAGCTTAACAGCGAGCTGCAAAAAGCAAAATCTTTGTTCGGCGATAATCTGGAAGTGAACGAAAATATCAGAACCGCCGTTTTGCAGGGATTGATTCAGAAAAACCTTTCCGACGCCATTTTGGAAAAAACGGCTCAGGACAATAATGTTTATATCAGCGACGAACTTATTAAGAAAATTATTGCCTCGCAACCCGAGTTTATGGATCAGACCGGCAAATTCAACGCTCAGATTATGCGCCGGATTCTGGCTTCCGTCGGGATGAACGAACAGGAATATATCCAGTCTTTGCGCCGGGATGTGGCCAAAATTCATCTGGTTTACAATATTGTCGACGGCATCAGCGTTCCGGACTTTATGGCCGATTATAAATATAAACTGGCAAACCAGAAAAAAGTGTTCAAATATATTAATATCGATCCGGACAAAATGAAAATCGACCGCAAGATTTCTCAAGACGAAATCGAGCAGTATTATAACGATTTTGCCGCCCGGTTTATTGAGCCGGAGAATCGGGATGTTTCATTTATCAGCATTTCTAACACAGCGGCAGCGGAGAAATCGGTGATTCCGGAAGAGGATATCAAAGCCTATTATGAAGAGAACATCAAACAATTTGAAGTTCCGGAGAGCAGAAATATCCTGCAAATGGTTTTTGACGATAAAGCCTCAGCCGACAAGGCTTATGCCGAACTCAAAAACGGCGCCGATTTTTATGCCGTTGCAAAATCCGCCGCCGGACAGGACAAAGCTGCTACCGAGCTTGGTTTTGTAGAAAAAGATATGCTTATCGGCAATATGGGCGAGGTGATGTTCCGTCTGAAAAAAGGCGAAATCTCTGAACCGGAGGAATCTGAATACGGCTGGCATATTATGAAAGTTACGGATATTAAGCCAATGCAGAAAACCAGTCTGAAAAAGGCTAAGCCACAAATTATCGAAGTCTTGCGCCATGAACAGATGGATGAGACTATCGGGGATTTGATTGCCAGAATAGAAGATGAAGCCGGAGCAGGAAAAACTTTGGCTGAAATCGCCAAAGGCCTGAATGTGCCTATTCTGACCGTCAAAGGCCTGCAAGAAAACGGACAGGCGAAGGAAACACCGAAGAGTTTTGAAAAACTTGTTTCTTCTCCGGACTTTATCGAAACGGCATTTTCTTATAATGTTAATGAACCCAGCCAGGCTTTGGAGACTGACGACGGTTTTGTATTTGTTAATGTTGACAAAATTACGGATCCCCGGCAGAAAGCTATGGACGAGGTTGTGCCTGAGATTGAGGAAATCTGGTCTGAAAGCGAAAAAATCGCCATTGCGCAAGAAGTTGTCAATGATGTGGTTCACGATGTGGAGAACGGCGATAAAATTGATGATGTGGCAAGACGCTTCGGCCTGAAACTCCAAACAACCGCACCGATGAAAAAGTCAGAGAGCTTTAACGGTTTCTCTGCGCTGCAAATGCAGGATATTTTCAGAGAAAATGTCGGAACGCCAAAGGTTATCAGTGATGATATCCGCCACGTTGTCATTGTTCCCGTTAAGGTTATCAACAGTACGGGAAAACTTGCCGGAAATGAAAGAAAAGACATTTTGCGCAAGGCTCAGTTTGATACCGTTCAGGAAATGGCTCAAGAGCTGATTCAGGATTATGGTTCGAACTATAAAATCAAAATCAAATATAAAGCACTTGGCATTATAGATTGATTTTGCAAATTTTGAAGCCCTGCTCCCTGTAGGGCTTTATTTTTGTAAAAAAGTGCTTGCAAAATAAAATAATTTGGCTATGGTAGTTTTATTGGCAGAATCGGGGTATGGCTCAGCCTGGTAGAGCGCTTGCTTTGGGAGCAAGATGTCGTGGGTTCGAATCCCGCTGCCCCGACCAGACCGGTCTTTCTATCTTAAGCGCCCTTAGCTCAGCTGGATAGAGCAACAGCCTTCTAAGCTGTGGGTCAGACGTTCGAATCGTCTAGGGCGCGCCATATAAAGCCTTGCTGTTTAGCAGGGTTTTGTTGTATCCGCACAATGAAGTATTTATTCTCCAAAGGCGCGCCAAGACGATTTTACTTAGAAACCTAAGTTCGTTCAAGCCGCTCACGCGCCTTTCACTCTCTAAGGTTTTCTAAGATTTTGCAGACGAAAACAACCGGAGCAACGGTTGTTTTCACTTA
>CASGEB010000053.1 GCA_949300375.1 uncultured Pseudomonadota bacterium | reverse complement strand
ATAACTTCCCTCGCTTCCCCTCAGCAGCTCCTCGCTACCTCCCGTCCGCTCGGTGATTGACCTTATAGCCTTACCTTTCCACATTGTCAATAGATTTTTTTAATTTTTTTTAACAATTATGTTGAAAAAAGGCTAACCAATTGACAATTCGCAATATTAAATAAAAAAATTTTTAAAGTCAAACAATAATTTAGCCACAAAACTGAAGTTATAACATTTTAAATAAAGAAAAAAAATTGTTTTTTCCGCAGAAAATCTTGCAGAGTCGACAATATTTTCTTGATATTCACATTAACTTTTGTATTATATATAAGTTATGTTAACAACAATTTTGGGAGGCTACAATAGCTAGAGAAAACACCAATGCGCCAGTACGTGAAGATGACGGGCCACGCATTAATGAAGAGATTCGAGCAAAAGAAGTACGTTTAATTGATGAAACCGGAACCAACCGGGGAGTCGTTTCTATCCGGGAAGCATTGCAAATTGCTGCTGATACAGGCCTGGACTTGATAGAAATTTCTCCGCAGGCAGCGCCGCCGGTTTGTAAAATTTTAGACTTCGGCAAATACAAATATGAAATGCAAAAACGCAAAGCTGAAGCAAAGAAGAACCAAAAAGTCATTGAAATTAAAGAGTTAAAGCTCAGACCAATGATTGATACGCATGATTATGAAGTCAAACTCAAACAAGCAAAAAAATTTTTGGGCGAAGGCAACAAAGTAAAATTTACCATGCGGTATAAAGGACGCGAGATGAGCGCCAGCAATTTAGGACAAGACGTTTTGCATCGGATTCTCGACGATTTGGAAGGTTTGTACAAACTCGACGCCGAACCCAAATTGGAAGGAAAGCAAATGACAATGATGATTTCTCCGGCATAGCGTTAAATCTTCGTCAATTTTTCAAAAAGGAAGCCCTGATTCGGTTTCCTTTTTTATTTTGCCATAATTTTCTTTACTTTCTGTCTTGCTTTTATTAATATAAAGACATACATATCACCAACAAGGACAAATAAAATGAACAAAATTCTCAACTACATATCTGCCGGCACCGGATTCGGAACAAAAATAATTATCCTGATTTCCCTCATTGCCTCTGTCATCACCGCAATTTATCTCCGAAACGCCTCGGAACAATTCATTCCGGGCGCACAAAATATCGCAGACAAACTGCTGCCGATAAAAATCAGCAACCATATGATAACAGATCCCGCCGGAACTATTCGCGACGCCTCAATAGACTTGGGCGCAACTTCGGCCGGGCCGCAGAGATTCCCGATTATTTTGGATACGACAACCGATTCTCTAAATACGTCGAACCTTCCGTCCGGCATCTATCTGACCCGCAAATATATTTACACCGTCAGCGATAAAGAAGTACGAACGGTTGAATACGCCGAGTCGTTGAACTTGCCAAAAGCCGATTACACTGGACAGTTTTCGTCTTTCTTAACATACAGCGCCGCAGCTCTGGCTGTTTTTATGCTGATTGGTATGTTTCTGGCTTATTTTCTGGCCGCTCTTTTTTACAGTTTTACAGCCTGGCTGCTTTCCGCAATTCTTCGCAAAACGGTTGCTTTCGATTCCCGTATGAGATTGAGCGTCTTGTGCATATTTGCGGTCTACCTGCTGGCATTTTTGATAAAATACATAGGCATAAGCTTGTCCGGCTGGACAATATTTATCCTGATACTTATCGCCCAGGCCGTCGTCATCAAATTTCTGCCTTTGGAAAAATAACGATTCTCCCAAGCCCGGCGTTCAAACCGGGCTTTTTTTGTGAAAAAAATTTTTTACGGATGTCTTTTCCTGCCAACTTTATTATATTAATAAACAAAAACGAGGTAAAAGATGAAAAACGTTGAAAACCTGACTCCGGAAGAAGCCGAGGAAGAACTCAAATACATTGCCGGTGAAATGGCCAAAGCCGATATTGCCTATTATCAAAACGATGCCCCTTACTTAACCGATGCGGAATACGACCGCTTAAAGATTCGCAATGCCCAAATTGAAGCGCGCTTTCCCGCCCTGATTCGCCCGGACAGTCCGTCTAAAAAAGTCGGCGCACCGGTTCGCTCCGACTTTGGCAAAATCCGACACCGTTTTCCGATGCTTTCTCTCGGCGACATATTTTCCATTACAGAACTTGATGATTTTATTATGTCGGTCAAACGTTTTTTAAACACCTCGGAAGACATTGCGTTTATGGCCGAACCCAAAATTGACGGACTGTCTTTTGCCGCCCGGTATGAAAACGGACGATTCGTCCAGGGAGCAACCCGCGGAGACGGAACAACCGGCGAAGACATCACGGAAAATTTAAAAACGATTCGCAGTCTGCCAAAACAGTTAACCGGCAAGGTTCCCGAAATTTTGGAAATCCGCGGAGAAGTTTATATGTCCAAAGCAGACTTTTTTGCCCTCAACCAAAAATATGAATCCGAAGGCAAAAAAACTTTTGCCAATCCGCGCAACGCTGCCGCCGGGTCACTAAGACAACTGGACGCAGGAATCACTGCCGAACGCAACTTAAGCATTTTTGCCTATACCTGGGGAGAAGTTTCCGAACGGATGTGGGATACCCAGGCCGATTTCTTCAACCATTTGCAAGCTTGGGGATTTCCGGTCAATCCCAACAACAAGCTTTGCCTTACAACCAAAGAAATTGAAGACAGTTTCACCCGGCTGGGCGAAATCCGCGCCTCTCTTCCTTATGACATTGACGGAATGGTCTACAAGGTCAACTCAATCGCCCTGCAGGAACGTTTAGGCTTTCTGACCAGAACGCCGAGATGGGCAATTGCCCACAAATTTCCGGCCGAACAGGCGGTAACCAAAATCAATAACATTCGCATTCAGGTCGGACGAACAGGGGCCTTAACGCCGGTCGCCGATCTGGAGCCAATCAATGTCGGCGGCGTTATTGTTTCCCATGCCACCCTGCACAATGAGGACGAAATCAAACGCAAAGACATCCGCGTCGGCGATTCTGTCATTATCCAAAGAGCCGGCGACGTCATTCCGCAGGTTGTTGAAGTTATAAAAGAAAAACGCCCTGCCGGGTCCAAAGAATTTGAATTTCCGCATACCTGTCCGCAATGCGGCGCCCACGCCATCCGGGAAGAAGACGAAGCCATCCGCCGCTGTACCGGAGGTTTGACCTGCCCGGCCCAGGCAATTGAACGGATTATCCACTTTGTCTCGCGCGAGGCCTTTGATATTGAAGGACTTGGAAGAAAAATCGTCGAAGAGTTTTATCACGAAGGCATTATTACTTCTCCTGTAGATATTTTTTCGCTGGAACAAAGAAACGGCGGCGGAGATTTATTCGCCCATCAAAACAGTGCGCCACTGCACTTGGAAATGCGCAACGGTTGGGGCAAAAAATCCGTCGAAAACTTGTTCAAGGCAATCAACGCCAAACGCCAAATCAGCCTGCCCCGCTTTATTTATGCTCTGGGGATCCGCCAGGTCGGCACTGCAACCGCCCGGCTGATTGCCAAAAACTACGGCAGTTTTAAACATTTTATGGAAGATATGATTGCCAAAGAAACGCTGAAATTGGTAGAAATCGACGGCATCGGCGGCGCAATGGCCAAAGACATTGTTGAATTCTTTGCCGAAGAGCATAACCTGAAGACCATTCATAAACTGCTGGCAGAAATCACCGTTGAAGACTTTATCGACAACACGGACTACTCCTCGCCGATTGCCGGAAAAACCGTTGTCTTCACCGGCACGTTGGAAAAAATGACGCGCTCGGAAGCTAAAGCAAAAGCCTTGAGTTTGGGCGCAAAAGTTTCCGGTTCTGTTTCCCAAAACACCGACTATGTCATAATGGGGGCTGATGCCGGCTCAAAAGCGGCCAAGGCAAAAGAGTTAAACATCAAAATCATAACGGAAGACGAATTTTTGGAATTAATAAAATGAAAAAACTACCCGAAGAATACATAGAAATCAGCGGAGAACCATTTATTGTCGCGATGATGTATGCGACGCCCCAAAATATGACTCAAACCGCCGTTTATGAAAAAATCGGATTCGGCAATCGCGCCATCGTCCATAAAGATATGTGGGAAAAAATTTCAAAATTGATTCCCGTCCTGAAACAAGAAAAATTAAAGTTAAAAATCTTTGACGCTTACCGCCCGCCGCTGGCTCATAAAATGTTAAAAGAAATTATCCCGATGGACGGATTCTTTGCCGCGAACCCGGAACGTTCGCAACACTGCCGCGCAACTGCCGTGGATATATGCCTTTGCGATAAAAACGGCAATGAACTGGCTTATCCGACTAAAGTCGACGCTTATACGCCATACTTTGCCGAACAAATTCGGCAAGGAAAAACCGACGAATTTTTTATTCATCTTCAAAAAGCACGCCACGATTATTTTGCTCCGGAGATAAAAACAGAAATAAAAAACCGCGAATACCTCAGACAACTGATGTTAAATATCGGCTTGGAACCCATCCCGCACGAATGGTGGCATTATAACCTGCCCGGCGGCAATACTTACCCAATACCGGAATTTTAAGCCGTTAAGAGTTGACTTCCGTTCAAATATCTGTTAATTCAAAAAACGTATAACTAATTATTCTTTATATTATGCAAAAAATAAAAATTTCGCTAGGAAACAATCCTTGCTCGCTTGTAGAAAACTACTTCAATTTTTACAGAATCGTTCAAGGAACTGATGGCAGCCTTTACTTTTGGGAATTATTTTATGGCTCTGTTGAATGCAAAAAAATCATTCCGCTTTTTCAAAATAACGAAATCTGCTACTATCGGTTAAAAAAGCATTGTCATTTGGTAATAAAAAGAAAAGAATCTCAAATTATTTGCGCTTTCTTCTCAGAAGTTCCTGAAACACAGTGCTATTTTTATCCGCAAGGTTATGATTTTGTTATTGCTGGAATTGATAATACATATCTGTTTTTACATTATTGCAATGACAAATATGTAATGGAAGAAAAACCAGAATTTCCGGAACAACAGCTTCTCTGGCAAAATATGAAAAAAATTTACCAGCCTGAAGAAAACAATCCTTGGAAAATATTGGATGAGTTAAATGACAGTATGCTCCAAAAACTGGCTGAAAACGAAGACTATTAAAAAAGCGCTTCTTTCGAAGCGCTTTTTTATACGCCGTCATCCAAATAGAAAAATTCATAAACTTGTGCAATAACAAGATTATAATATACCAGCAGCAACGAAGATAACGGCAGGCTGACTCCTTCCCAAAAACAAGAAATCTCTGCAATATAACTTAACAAAATCACAGGAGCATTCATAAACAGCGCCATCAGAACAAACTGCCAATAATTTCCCTTTGTTTTAGACCAGGCAACCCGTAAAGAACCGCGGCGTCCCATCAAGGCTGCCACCCAGGCTAACAGAGGACGATACAAAATCAGAGGCATAATCAAAACCAATGCCAGATTTAAGACAATATCCAAAAGATGGGAATCCTGCATATATTTTTGCAAAAAGAATAAATACGCATCAACATAATTCTGCATTTCCGTCTCGGAAATAACCCCAAACAACAACGGAATATACGGCAGAAGCAAAGCCCCGAAAACCACAACAACCGTAGCAAAAACCACCTTAACGGACGGAACCAGGGAACGCACAAACGGTTTAAGCAGCAAATACGGTTTTTTACCAAAATAGAACCTGAAAAAATATCCCCAGAAAATATACATCACGACCAAAAGCAATAAAAATAAAGGATGCTCCGTCCCTCCTAAAACATAAACCCCCGTCGCCATAAGGATATAATTTGCCAAAGCAAAAAGCCCCATCAGCCGCCAGTTGTTTTTCAAATAACTCCAGGATGCGAAAAAAACCTTTTTCAACGATATTTTCTCAAAAACTTCGTCAGACATAACCAACCGTAAAATATTTCTGCTACTTAAGTAAACCTTAAATAAACATATTCTGATTAAATGTCAATATTTCATTTTTTCAAGACGTTAACGAAGATTTCAAAACTTCCCCGAATATCAATATAAAAAAAGGAACCCCCACGTAAAACGTGGGGTTCTTCATATGCGGGTATAACCCTAAAGGTGCCAGCGAACGCCTTAAGGGCGTATAACGGTCTGACAG
>CASGEB010000052.1 GCA_949300375.1 uncultured Pseudomonadota bacterium | reverse complement strand
ATGCCCGAACGACGGGGTTAAATGTCCGTTTGACACCAGCAAATATTTTTGTTTCGACCCGCAAACCTGCGATTACACCTACACCGCCGAGGCCTGCGCCGCCAACTGCCAAAACCCCGGTGCCTCCTCCTGCATCAGAAACGGCGTAACTTATTACGCTTCCTGCGGTTCTTCCAAATGCTCCAGCGGGCAAAGCTGTAATAACGGAACGTGTAGTCCTGTTGCTACAAGCGGGTACTGTTGCGGCTATGTTTCAGAGTGTGGATATAGTGGTATTTCAAATCCTAATGACAACTATTGTCAAAATTACTATGGAATAAGTTGTTATGAGCAATGTGACAACTATTGTCAAAATTACTATGGAATAAGTTGTTATGAGCAATGCAAATCTTATAACTACCCAGATTGTAATGATATGCTGGCAAATTGTCGAGCTTCCGGAGGTACCTCTGTCTCCCAGGGGTGCAGAAACTTCGGCAACGGTAGCATCAACTTCCTTATCGCCAACTTCACGTGCCAGTAGTCGTTTTGACAGTCATTCTCGGGCTTGACCCGAGAATCCACGTTAGTAAATTGGCTATATGGTTGATTTGGATCCCGGGTCGTAGCCCGGGGATGACCTGCACGGCAGGCGCGCGGCGAGGCCGAACGTCGGCAGCGCTCAGTTTATGCGGTGTTCCAGAGACCGCGATGCTCCGACATTTTCTGTGAATGGCATTGTGCTTTGAAGGATGGATCCCCGGGTCGTAGCCCGGGGATGACAGTAAAAAAAATAAAGTGCAGGGAATGACATAATAAAAAAACGCCCGGGAGCAACAATATAAAAGACAGTCCGGCATTTGAATAAATTAAAAAGCAATGTAAAAGAGACAGAAGGAAAAATAGTCCGGAAAGGCTGAAAATTTATTCAAAAAAAATTTTTTCAAAAACCATTTATGTCATCTGATTTATAATAAAAATAAAACAACAAAAATTTTTCAAGGCTTGATATTTGGCTTTGAATATCTTAAATTTATATAAGCGAATATAAATTTAACGGCAGGCAAATATGGAAGAAAATTTACCGGAATTGCGCGATATTCATCTGCCCGACGGCGTTTCTATCTGGCCGCCGGCATATGGCTGGTTTGTCATTCTGTTGTTAATTGCCGCCGTATTTCTGTTGTATGAACTTTATCGCCTGTGGCGGCGGAAAAGCAAAAAGCTTTATGCTCTCAGGTTGTTAGCACAGACACAGCAGTTTGAAGTGGTGGCGTCTGCCCGTCAGATGTCGGAAATCCTGCGCCGGATTTGTATTTTCAAATATCCCGGAGCCGCCAGCCTGTTTGGCAAGAACTGGATTGAATTTCTTAACAAACATACAAAGAAACCTATTTCCGGGCAAGCGGCCATATTGCTCAGCGATGCTCCGTACATCAGCATAAAGTCATCACGCTTTACGGCAGAAGATTTGGAAGAATTACGGCAGTTTTGTCAGAACTGGATTGGAGAAAATTTATGATACGGCTTGCTTCTCCGGCTTTTTTACTGCTGCTGTTTCTGCCCTTTCTTGTCCGTTTTCTGCTTCCGGCCGTCAAAGGACTGCACGGTGATGCGCTGCGTGTGCCTTTTTTTGACGATTTGCAAAAGATCAGTCAGATATCCGGTGAAGTCCGGCTTGGTTCAACACTCGGCAAAACCGCTTTTTCTCCTCTGCCGGTATTGTTGTTTGCCGTATATGCCCTGCTGGTTTTGGCGGCAGCACGTCCGCAGTGGGCCGGAGAGCCTTTTCCCCTGAAAAATGAAAGCCGCGATATTTTGCTGGTGATGGATATTTCAAATTCCATGCGCGAACCGGACTTTGCCCTCAAAGGCAAAAGAATTGACCGCCTGACTGCCGTCAAAGCAACAGCGCAGGAATTTTTGGAAAAACGCGCCGATGACCGCATCGGATTAATCCTTTTTGGCACAAACGCTTATTTGCAGGCTCCGCTCACTTTTGACAAGAAATCAGTCAGCGACATTTTGTGGCAGATGTCTGCCGGAATGGCCGGAGAATCAACCGCTATCGGCGACGCGCTCGGGCTGGCGCTGAAAAGTATTAAAGACGCGCCGAATCCTGATAAAAAAATCATTATTCTGCTGACGGACGGCGAGAATAACGACGGAAAGCTCAGCCTGCCCCAGGCCATTAAGCTGGCACAGGACGAGGGTGTGAAAATTTATACCGTCGGCGTCGGGTCGGACAATGCGTTTATGGGTTCTTTCCTGGGTTTTCCTTTAGCCGGCGGCGGACAACTTGACGAGGCTTCGCTGAAGCAAATTGCCGATATGACAGCCGGACGTTACTTCCGGGCAAGAGATACGGCCGGATTACAAAAGATTTATTCTGAAATTGACAAGCTGGAACCGAATGATAACGAAGGGCGGTTTATTCGCGAAATCAAAGAGCTTTATTATATTCCGCTGCTGGCCGCCTGGGTTTTGGCTCTGATTTTGGCTTTCAGCGGCAGGAGAAGATACCATGTCTGAGTTTTGGCATAATTTTCATTTTTTACGGCCGTTTTTGCTCTGGCTGCTGATTTTGCCAATATGGGGATACTGGCGTTATTTTAAAGGCATTAAGAATCAGTCGTCATGGGAAAAGGTTTGCGACAAACGGCTTTTGGACTTTTTGCTGGTCAAAGGAAGCGCAAGGCAGCGTAAATATATTGGATATCTCGGACTGGCCGGGATGGTCGTTTCCGTTTTTGCCGCTGCCGGTCCGAGCTGGGAAAAGAAAGAGATTCCGTCATTGGCGCCGGAAAATCCGCTGATGTTGGTACTGAACCTGTCTTCCGACATGGATGCCCGCGATATTACGCCGTCGCGGCTTGACCGGGCAAAGTTTACCATCTCTGACTTTCTTAAAATGCTGAAAGCGCCGCAAACCGGTTTAATTGTTTATTCCCAAGAGCCGTTTCTCATCAGTCCGATGACCGAAGACACGCAGATTGTCAGCAATTTGCTGCCCGCCGTGAGCCGCGATATTATGCCGGTAAACGGCGACCGTCCCGACCGGGCGATTGATCTGGCAGTTGAAAAACTCAAAAATGCCGGTTATACCAAAGGAAATATTGTTATTGTTACGCCGGAGGCCGGACAACGTTTTGACCAGGCGTTAACAGCGGCAAAAAATGCCCGGGCAGCCGGATTTGCCGTCAGCATTATCGGAATGTCCAAAGCCCCCAGCGAGAAACTGCAGCTGATTGCCGAGGCCGGCGGCGGAAAATATCTGCCTTATACGCCGGACGATAATGACATCAGGCAGCTTGCCAGAGAAATTAACGCTCAGGCCGGGAATTTGAAAATAAGTGAGAATCTGCGGACGCAATGGCTGGATTCCGGATATTATCTTGCATTTATTCCGCTGATTTGCTGTTTGTATTTCTTTCGCAGGGGAATCGTGTGGGGACTGATTTTTTTGTTATGGAGCGGACAGGCTCAGGCCGGTTTTTTCCTGAACAACAATCAGGAAGGACTGCGCGCCTTTAGGCAGGAAGATTATCAGTCCGCGGTAAATAAATTTGAAGATCCGGCGTGGAAAGCCGCCAGTTTCTACCGGATGGGCGATTATCAAAAGGCTTATGAAAGTTTTTCTGCCGGCAATGACCCGACTGCGATTTATAATCAGGGAAACGCTCTGGCAAAGGCCGGAAAAATTGAAGAAGCCATCAAAAAATATGAAGAAGTGCTGCAAAAGGTTCCGAATCATGAGGATGCAAAATTTAATCTGGAGTATTTGAAAAAACAACAGGAGCAAAATCAGCAGCAACAGCAACAAAATAACCGGAATCAACAAAATAATCAGGAGCAGCAACAAAATCAGTCTGCTCAACAAGGGGGAGAGAATCAGCAGGATTCCGGTCAACAGCAGTCATCCGGAGAGGAGCAGAACACGCCGGACGGTCAAGAACAAAAACAGCAATCGTCCGGAGAACAGTCTGCCGGAGAACAACAGTCCCGTCCGGATGAGCAACAAGCCCAACCTATGAGGGGGCAGCCGGAAGACGGTACTGAAGAAGGGCAGGCTCAATCCGGAAACGGAGAAGAAAGCCGGGAGCAATATGACGAGGAGGCTCAGGCCCGCGCCCAGCAATACCGAGAAATTCCGGAGAACCCCGGCGGATTGTTGAAAGCGTTTATTAGACGAGAATATATGAAAAAGAGGTATGAGGAATGAAAAAATTTGTTTTAGCTTTGATTGTTTCGTTAATCTTCAGTTTCAGCGCCGGAGCACAGACGTTTGAAGCCACGGTCAACCGGAATCCGGTGCCGCAGGGAGAGGCTTTTATTTTAAGCCTGGTTCTTAAAGACGGACAGACCAACATGACGCCCGACATCAGTCCGCTGAACAAAGATTTTAAGGTTTATTCCGTCAGCAATGCGACCAATATTCAGATTATCAACGGAAAACGCAGCGAGAGCAAGCAATGGGATATCGGCCTGATTGCCAACAAAAGCGGCGAGGTTGAAATTCCGGCCTTAACGCTCGGGAATCTGTCTTCCGCGCCGATAAAGATGAATGTTCTGGATGCTAATCAGGCGCTGCAAAGCTCTTCTTCCGCTCCGGCTGCGTCCGGTGCTGATGCGCCCAAATTTGCGATGAAAGCAAAAGTTGACAATAAAGTTTCGTATGTTCAACAACAGATTACCTATACTTTAAGCATTTTTGACGCCGGAGGGCTGCAAGGGCTGGAGCCGCAATTTATTCAGGAAAACCAAGACGACTGGATTATTCGCGGAATTGGAGAGCCTCAGGTAAAGACGAAGGTTGTCAATGGCAGGAGCATACGCGAAATCGTCTTGCAATATGCTTTGTTTCCGCAAAAAAGCGGTGTTTTGAAAACCCCGGCCGTACGATTTGAGGGCTTTTATCTGACCAAAGGCAAACGCGGGCACGATCCGTTTGCCGGATTGTTTGATGATGCGTTCGGCAGCAGCGCTTTCGGTTTTGCCGATATGTTTGCAACGAGGAATCCGATTGTTCTGAATGCCGAGCCGATTGCTCTGAACGTTAAACCAATTCCGGCCGCAAACGGAAACAACTGGTGGCTGCCGGCGGAAAATGTTGAACTTTATGCCGAATGGGATCCTGCCCGGCCGGTATTTAAAGAAGGAGAAGCCGTTACCCGCAATATTTATCTGAAAGCGCAAGGCGTTATTGAGAATCAACTGCCGAATATAACTTTCGGCGAAAGTCCAAAGCTTAAACAATATCCGGAAAAGCCGGCCACGGAAACAGTTGTTGACAACGGACACATTGTTTCTGTTAAAAAGATTGCCAATGTTTATATTCCGAACGGCAGCGGCGAGGTAAAAATTCCGGCGGTTGAAATTCCATGGTTTAATGTTTTGACCGGAAAACCGGAAAAGGCCGTTTTGCCGGCAGAAAAAATTGTTATTTCGCCAATGGCCGGAAATACGGAGAACGCTGCCGTCTCCCGCCGGGATGATAATCTTTTGCCCGCGCAGGACAACGGACAGATTTCTTCCGTCGACCCTGTTCAGACTTCTGCCGCTCAATCGGCGGCCACACAGGATTTTCCGGGCAGCATCAAAATATATTTGTACATTGCGGCAGCTTTTGTTTTGGGAATTTTGCTGACATATCTTATGCTGCGTCCCGGCCTTGCAAAAGAACAGGAAAAAGAAAAGATAAAAAATTATCCGGCTTATATTGCCAAAGCCGCCCGTAAAAAGGATTTTCGCATTTTGCGCGACGCTTTAACGGACTGGGCCGCACGGGCTTATCCGGATAAAAGAATCCTCAACCTTAAAGATGCGGCGCAAGCTACCGGAGACAAAGATTTTGAAAAAGAAATACAAAGCCTGATGAACAACCTTTATGCCGAGAAAAATAATGCAGACTGGAATCCGGAAAGCTTTATCAAGACTTTTGAAAAAGTTTATAAAAAACATAACAACCATATAAAAAAAGATGCTGTTCTGCCGGATTTGTATCATATGTAATGAAGAGTCAGAAGGGCTTTTTGTCAATAAAAAATAGCAAAATAAGGGGTTGCATTTTAAATTTTATCGTCTATCATAAGCTTATTATTGATAGTATATGGAATACTAAAATAATTATTTAGCAGATTGCGTGTTGATTTGCTGTCTTCGACTATTTGCTGCAACTTCAACTTGAAAATTTCGGAACTATTGGTTATCTTCAATATTGAATGATAAAAGTTTTTGTATTCTTGAAATTTTACTTCCAAAGTAATGTTGCTAAATGTTGTTTGATAAATAGTTTTGGAGAATTGCCCCATGAAACGTGGTGATAAAAGAACACAAGAGATTGACGTAATCATCGGACAAAGAGTTCGTGCTTTACGCAAATTAAAAGGCCTTAATCAAAATGATTTTGCCAAGTTAGTCGGCGTTACTTTTCAGCAGTTGCAAAAATATGAACTGGCGACCAACAGAATCAGCTGTTCCCGCCTGGTAATGATTGCCGAGGCTTTGGGCGTCAGCGCTGCCGATTTTTATGACAATATCATTCAAGCTCCGGATAAAAATATTTATTCTGACGAAGAAATCCGGCTGTTGGCAAAACTGCGCAAACTGCCGCAATCGGTTCGCAAAGGTATTTTTGACCTGGTCAGAGAGCTTTAAGAAGAACAGTTTTTTGCCTCCCCTTACGGGAGGTTTTTTTTGACTTATAAAAAGGAACCCCCACGTAAAACGTGGGGTTCTTCATATGCGGGTATAACCCTAAAGGTGCCAGCGAACGCCTTAAGGGCGTATAACGGTCTGACAGGG
>CASGEB010000051.1 GCA_949300375.1 uncultured Pseudomonadota bacterium | reverse complement strand
AAACAACCGCTGCTCCGGTTGTTTTTATCTGCAAGCCCTTTGTAACATCTTAGCAAGCAAGGGAAGCTTTAGCAACCGCAGCGAGCTTAGATGCCTAAGCTGGGGAGAGTTGACCAGCCCGATTACCGAATGATTTCTTAGCTTTTGGCCCAAAGAAGTAATAGTGAAGCACTAAGCCTTGGAACGTAGTGACCTTAACTTTGGGCTGAATGCTTAGAAAATGAGGTTGGGCTTGACTTTTGCTCTTAAAGCACAATCTTTCATCCGGCACGACTAGGTACCCTTTGCGAATGGCTTAGGTTTTGGAGCAAAAACTGAAATTGAAGATGGCTTAGGTTTTGGAGCAAAAACTGAAATTGAAGCACAATGGTAGAGAGCGTAGCGAGGTTAATTTTGCTCTGAAACCTTAGCAAATGAGCGTAGGGCTACCTTTTTGCTTTTGTGGCTGCCGGCCTCCGGCCTTTTTGGCACCCAAAAAGTAACAATAAAAAATAACCAACTCTATGAAGAAAACAAAACAAGAAATGAGAAAAGAACTTTTGCACTCAAAAAGTAATAAAAAAAATAAAAAGAGAGGGGGAAAATTAAAAAAAGGGGAAAGTTCCCCCTTTTTTACATCAATTCAACCATTGCATCCACCAGGTTTTGCGTCCCGCGGGCAATCTCCTTAATTGATTTTGCCAGCATATAACAAGGCGTTGTAACGATTTTGTTTTCTTTGTCCACACAAACGTCCGTTGCACCGGCTTCTTCATGCGCGGCGCCCATTTGGCGGATTCCGTCGGCGACTGACGGCTCATGCCCGATTGTAACCTTAATGCTGTGTTTTCCCAAAACGCGGGCAATAACAACCGGAGCAATACACATGGCGCCGATAACGATTCCCTGTTTATAGCTTTCTTCCAAAGCGCGCTTAACTTCCTCGTTCACCTCGCAGTGAGCTCCTTTGGCGGCAAAATCAGAAAGGTTCATGGCCGCGCCGAACCCTCCGGGAAAAACAATGGCATCAAAATCCTGCGCCCGGAATTCGGACAAATCGAGAATATTGCCACGTGCAATCCGGGCAGATTCGGCCAGCACGTTGCGATTATCGTCATCCCCGGCAATGGCGGTAGACTGGCCGGTAAAATGGTCGATGGTTTTTGCCTGCCAGGTATTGGGCGCAAAACATTGATAAGAACAACCGGCCTCGTCAATAGCGAGCAGGGTGCAGACGGCCTCGTGGATTTCCGAACCGTCAAAAACGCCGCATCCGGACAAGATAACGGCAAATTTAGGAGCTTCAAGCATAATTAAACCCTTTCTAAATAAAAAAATCTTGTTTATAATACTAAATAAGATTCATAAATTAAACAACAAGTATTTATAATAAACATATAAAGAAGACTTATTAGGATTTTTAAATGAAATATACATTAACTACTCTGGAGAACGGTATCCGGGTGATTACGTCGGAACGTCCGGATATAGAGAGCGTTTCCCTCGGCGTATGGGTAAAAACGGGTTCGGCTTATGAAGAAGAAAGCATCAACGGCATTTCTCATTTTTTGGAACATATGGTTTTCAAAGGCAGCGCTAAGCGCAATCTGGTGCAGATTTCTGAAGACATTGAAGACGTCGGCGGCCAGATAAACGCCTATACCTCGCGCGAGTTCACGTCTTTTTATGCCAAAATGCTCAAAAATGACGCCGAACTTGCCGTCGATGTTATTGCCGACTTTTTGATGCACCCGACTTTTCCCGAAAACGAGCTTGTCAAAGAGCGTGAAGTCGTTGTGCAGGAAATCAAACAAAGCATAGACACGCCGGATGACATTATTTTCGATTATTTGCAGGCGTTCGCCTTTCCGGGACAAGCCATCGGCCGCACGATTTTAGGGCCGGCGGACAAAGTGCGTTCTTTTTCGTCCGATACGCTGCGCCGGTATATGCAGACAAATTATGCCGGGGAGAATATGGTCGTCTGCGCTGTCGGCAATATTTCCCATGCCGAATTTGTCAGAATGGTCAAAGAGCGTTTTTCCGGCTTGCAAAAAAAAGTTTCTTTTGTGCCTTTTGCGCAGGATTATGTCGGCGGAAGTTTTTCTGAAAGCAGGGACATTGAGCAGGCGCATGTTGTTTTGGGTTTCAAAACTTTTCCGTATTATGACAAGCGCTATTATCCCTGTATGCTGCTGTCCAGCATTTTGGGCGGCGGAACGTCGTCGCGGCTGTTTCAGGAAGTCCGGGAAAAACGCGGCCTGGTTTATACCGTTTACAGCTTTGCCAATTCTCATACCCAAAGCGGCCTGCTGGGCATTTACGCCGGAACCGGGCGGGAAGAGCTTCCGCGCTTGCTGCCGGTCGTCTGTGATGAAATCCGCAAAATCAGCAATGATTTGGTCGATGCCAAAGAGTTGAACCGGGCAAAGACCCAAATGCGTGCCAGTATGCTGATGTCTTTGGAAAGCTCAACCTCGGTGGCTGAGGTTTTGGCGCGCCAGATGCTGATTTACGGGCGGATTTTAAGCATTAACGAAATGATAGAAATGATAGATTCCGTTACGTTGGAAGACATCCGCCAGGCGGCGCGGCAGATTTTTTCAACCACGCCGTGCTACAATCTGGTCGGAGCGATAGAAAACAAAGACGCTCCGTCTTACGAAGAAATCAAATCCTGTCTGGCGAGGTAGGCCATGGTAAAAATCGTGCTGGCGGAACCCCGGGGATTTTGCGCCGGCGTAAGGCGTGCAATCTCTTTGGTTGAAGAAAGTCTGGAACGCTTTGGCGCTCCGGTTTATGTTCGGCACGAAATCGTCCATAACAGGCATGTCATTGCGGATTTGGAAAAGAAAGGGGCTGTTTTTGTTAATGAACTGGAGGAAGCCGATTCGTCGCGCCCGCTGATTTTTTCGGCGCACGGTGTGGCAGAAACGGTTGTCCGCCGGGCGGAAGAAATGGGGCTGAAGTTTATTGACGCTACCTGTCCGTTGGTTGGAAAAGTTCATTATCAGATTCGCAAAATGGCGGCTGCCGGCAAAAAAATCGTCATTATCGGCAAGGCCTCCCATCCGGAAATTATCGGCACCCGCGGGCAAATTTCCGCAGATTACGATGCCCGGATTATCAGCACGGCCGAAGAGGTCGATGCTTTGCCCTTTTCGCCGGAAGACGAGGTCGGTTTTGTAACGCAGACAACCCTGTCGGTGAATGATACGAAAGAGATAATTACCCGGTTGAAAGCGCGGTTTCCGTCATTGGAAACCTTAAAACAGAACGATATCTGCTATGCCACGACCAACCGCCAGCAGGCTGTTGCACAGTTGGCTGCAGAATGTCCGACGGTCATTGTTATTGGTTCCAAAAATTCTTCCAATTCCGGACAACTGCGAAATGTTGCAGTAAAAAACGGCGCCAAAGAAGCTTTTTTGATAGACGATGCCGCGGAGCTCGATTGGGAAAATTTGGATGTCAAAAATCCGATTGGTATAAGCGCCGGGGCTTCGGCGCCGGAATATCTGGTGGAAAATTTACTGGTTGAGTTTAAGCGCCGTTATGGTATAATAGAAGTCAGCAGGCTTGTGATTACTGAGGAAAATGTAAATTTCAGGCTTTGAAATTGACAATAAGGAGATACGGTCATGTCTCGTGCGGAAGATATCTTTCAGAAACTGATATATTTCGGGGAAGAAGCCATTGACGATTTTATCATAAACTCCCAGACCGAGGAGCTGTTTCTCGATTTCAAACAGGCCGTGTCTACCGGCAAAAACTTTACCACTTTACATAAAGACGACCGTAAAAACCTGGCAAAAGCCATTTCCGGCTTTGGCAATTCGGAAGGCGGGGTGATTGTCTGGGGCGTTGAATGTTCCCGCGATGTCGAAATCGGCGATGTCGCCCGCGCCAAGGTTAAAGTCAAAAACGTTTACCGCTTTTTGAGCTGGCTGGAAAATGCCATTTCCGGCTGCACCATCCCAAGCCACAACAAAGTCCGCAACCATATTATCAGCGTCGATGAAAACGGCGACGGTTTTATAGCAACCTACATTCCCAAAAGCGATATCGCGCCGCTGATGACCACCACCGGCAATACGATTTACATCCGTTCGGGTTCAAACAACGTTCCCGCGCCTTATTCCGTTATTGCCGGGATGTTCGGGCGCCGCCCGCAGCCGAATGTCGAGCTGATTTTTGCCGATAAAAATTTGGAAGTTTTGGAAAATGCCGATGAAGATATGCTCTATCCGAACAGCATTGACAATCCGCCCGAACGCTATGTCAAAATCAGTTTTGCGCTGCAATGCAATAATGAAAGCAATGTCATCGCGCGGGAAATGTATTTGTCTTGCACAACCGGCAGCACCGGCGGCGAATATAATAAAGTTCGTTTTTTAAACTACAATCAAATGGACAGCATTCCGGCCATAGAAGGGCAGTTGAACCTGATAACGCGCCCTGAACTCCGCCTGCCGCCGCGCGGGGTTTTGAAGTTTACCAATGTCAATTTGATATTGTCGCCGTTTATAGAGGATGACTTTCTGCTGGACGGCGTTGCCGGGGCGGACGGCACCGCGCCCAAAAATTTCCGTCTGTATATTTCAAAAAATAAGCTGAGGTCATTTGTTGCAAAAGCCTTGCGCAATGAAGAAGAAAACAGTATTCTGGTCAACGAGTTTTTTAGTGAATTTTTACGTTGCGAGTAGCTTATGTCAATAATAGAGGTTTTTACGGACGGAGCCTGTTCGGGCAATCCCGGCCCCGGCGGCTGGGGCGTTATCCTGCGCTATAAAGGAACGGAAAAAGAGTTAAGCGGCGGCGCGCCGGAAACCACCAACAACCGTATGGAACTGACGGCGGTGATTGAGGCTCTGAAAGCGTTAAAACGCGAATGCGACGTTGTTATCCATACCGACAGCCGCTATGTAATGGACGGCGTGCAGCAGTGGATGCCGAACTGGAAGCAAAACGGCTGGAAAACCAGCAATAAAAAATCGCCGGTTAAAAATGTGGATTTGTGGCAGGAATTAGATGCCCTCCTGCAAAAGCACAACATCCGCTGGATATGGGTCAAAGGCCATAACGGACACGAGGAAAACGAACGGGTAGATAAGCTGGCGCGGGATTTTGCCAAATCTTTTTGTTGAAATTTAGATGAAATCTGCTATAATACAATCAGAGAAAAGCCAATGCGGAGATTATGCCATGAGCGAAGAAAACGAATGGGAACGCCTGATAAAAGAGGCCGAAAAACAGGCAGCCAAAACGGAACAGATGCGTCGGAATTTGCAAAACAGCGGTGATGAAAAAAATTTAAAAGTCGAAAAAGAAGTACCGGTATTCGGGGATGAAACCAAATATAAGCTGACCGACAATACCGGAGCCCGTACCGAAGTTCATATCAAAGACGACGGCAAAATCGAAGCACGCGGCGAGCAGACGGAATTAGTTGAGAATATTGAAAAAGGAGAAAAAATCAGGCCTCAAAATACAAGCCCTGACGCTCAAAGCGATATCCGCCGGCAGGCCTATCAGGCAATTGATGCATCTTTTCTGAGTGAAACTGAAAAGGCGGAATTAAAACAGCGGGTTGAAAGATATAATTTTGCGGAATCCAAAGAAAAACCGGAGGAAATGGTCGATAATCTGAAGACGTCTATAGATCAAAAAGAAAAACAGGAAAAAACGGAAGAAAAAGAGCAAACGCCTTCTCAAAAAATCAGACAGCTTCGCGGACTTGAGGAAAATACGGCGCAAAAGTCTGCTCCGCATGGAAAGGTTCGGACGGCCGCAAAAGGCCTGGCCATTGCCACAACGGCTCAGGCATTGAAAAATATTGCCAATGGCGGCAGATAACTTAAAATAATTTTCTTTATTACCGGAGAGCAATTATTCAATGGCCTTGAAGGTTTGCTTTTTTTAGGTTTTCAGTTTTTTATAACCCTCTGGGCGTTTTTTCCCTTTCAGCCATCCCCGGACTCTTTTTTTTATTCTGTCGTCCCGAGCCTTTTTTATTCTGTCATCCCCGGGCTTTTTTTTCTTATGTCATTGCCGGGCTTGACCCGGCAATCCACCTTTCAAAGCACTTTGTCATTTTCAATTCCGTCGGAGCAACGCGGCCTCTGAAGCACAATGTTGCCAATCAGCCGCGCGCGCCTGCCGTGCAGGTCAGTCTCGTCGGAAACGCTGCCTGAAAATCCCCAAACCGAAATTCGGGGAAGACAGGAGACGTAGGATGTTGTTCTGAAACAACCTTCCGGAACAATATCAAGACCACTATATCACAACAAAACACAAGTGCAAATAGTATTAAAAAGTACACTGAAAATTTTGGCTGGAAAGGTTGGGAGAAAAAATCCCCGTTTGGGAGAACGGGGATTAGAGAATATATTTGGGTAAAATTTTAATATCGACAGAAATAACAAGCTCCGCAATATTGTTCGTGTCCAGCTTGATCATTAAGCTTTGTGCAATTACTTCCTCCTGATTTGCTGTAATATCCGTAGCTTGTAGAGCCCGTACAGCCGCAGGTCAAGCACCAGGTGCAAATGCCGCATTTTCCGGTTTGCAAACAATGTTGATTGGAGCCATTACATGCAGGAGCTTTGCTTGCACTGTTGGCACATTCATCGCATTCAATGCAGGTATCTCCGCATTCGGTTGTGCCGACGGCAACGGTTAGTCCATAGCCGCCATTGCAAGAGACGCCTGTAATACCACGGGTTCCGACTGAACAAGTTCTGGAGCAACTTGGCTCAGAAGTTTCAGATGTCTTGCAGTTATAATAACAGGTTTTACCGCAGACGGTGGTTGTTGAGCATGTCTGTCCACTGGGTTGTGAAGAGTTGTATCCTTTACTGGAACAGGTGTCAGTGCAACTATTTCCATTTCCTGAGCCAGAGTTATTGTCTGAACCGGAAGAAGATGAACAGGTAGAACAACATTTTCTTGTTCCGCCGCAGCCATCAGAACAAGAATATGTGCCGCAGGAGCATCCTGTTTCGTTGGAATAAGGGGTGCAACAAGATTCATAAGGATAATAACAGGTTTTTGTTCCGCAGCCGTTTCTGGTTGAGCCGCCGCAGCCGCCCGGGTTGGAAGTCGACGTGCCGGACGGACAGTTCATATTACAGGTATAATAACAGGTATATTCGCATCCGTCCGTACCGTTGGTGCCGTAAGAAGAATAAGATGTAGAGGTATAACTCGGACATCCGGAAGGTGTGCAACAAGTCCCGTAAGAAGAATCATAAGCGCAACGTCCGGAATTTTGATAAAGTTTCTGGCCGGAAGAACAAGTTTTGGTGTATCCAAGCTCTTTACAAGCCCGGTCATTATCGGTTTTGCATTGCTTGTAATAAGGTTTTCCGTTCGGACATTGTCCGTCGACATATTGCGGAATGGAACAGGTCTGGGTGTTATAACCGTTCTCTTTACACCACTGGACGGCGTCGCATTTCAGATAATGGTCGTCGCGGGAACAGGTTCCGATTTTGGCATAATATTGCGGACAT
>CASGEB010000050.1 GCA_949300375.1 uncultured Pseudomonadota bacterium | reverse complement strand
GTGTTTGATCCATCAAATCCTGGGTTTGTTGCAAGGACAGCAGGTTAGAACGCATACTTGCAGTAAGTGAAATATCAGCCATTTTCTTTCTCCAATTCTGGAACACATAACGTGTTACGTTAAAACTATGTGATTGTCATTCTAACAATACAGAGTTTAGTATATCACAAAATTCACTATCTTGCAAACTAAAAATGATTCGCAAGACAAAAAGTTATATTTTCTTTTTAGGAAAATATAATTTTATGAACAGGTTAACTCAAAAAAGTTAATTAAAACTTAAAGTCAGTTTGCTGCCGGTTTAGGGGCAGTTGCCGGGCGTTTGGCGATGGCGGCGTCAATATAGGCTTTAATGTTCGTACCAAAGGTTTGGCGGATATATTGCGTTAGCGGCGACGGTTTTTCACGATACGAATCGGCCTGCGCCTGAGCCTGCAGCAGTTGTTCAACATTCAGCCGCTGTTCAATGGCGTTTCTTTCCTCTGCGGCATCGGGCGCACCCCGTACGGAAGAAAGGTTGTAAAGAATATGCGCGGTCAGATAGTCCGGCGTTACTTTCACGCCGCCGGTCAGCATATTTGCCAGCATCATCATGGCGTCAAGATTGCCCTGTCGCAGCGATTTTTGCAGATAAGTAATGCTCTTGCCGTAGTTTTGCGGCGTTCCTTGTCCGTCGCGGTATAACATTCCGAGAATCATCTGGGCGTCGTCATATCCGGCATCAGCCGAGGCTTTCATCAGCTCAAAAGCGCGGGCATAATCTTTAGGCACAACATGCCCTTTGAAATAGGCATATCCGAGCATAAACTGAGCTGTCGGATTTCCGGCTTTGGCGGCAATAACAAAATAGTTGACAGCCTCTTTGCTGTCTTTGTTAACGCCGCTGCCGGCCAGATATAAAAATGCCAGATTAACGGCCGCCTCGGTATTGCCGAGTTGAACGGCTTTTCGGAAGAGTTCGGCCGCCATGGCAAAATTCTGCTCGACTCCGATTCCGCTGTAATAAAGACTCGCCAGATTGTTAACGGCAATATTGTCATTTTGCTCCGCTGCCAGCTTATAATAATGAAAAGCCTTATCCGGATTTGGCTTGGTCTCATCTTCGCCGTAAAGGTAGATATAGCCGAGCGCCATTTGCGAATCCAAATTTCCGGCATCAGCCTCTTTGGTGAGCCTTTCGAGCTTGGATTCTTTGGGCGTGTTATCCGCTTGCTTTGCGGCAGTTCCTTCTTCGGCTTTTTTGTCTTTGCTGCCAAAGTTAAAAAACGAGAAAATGCTCGATTCTTCCTCTTCTGACGGATTCTCCTGTGCCTGCGCCGGCTGATTTTTTCCGTCGGCGGTATCTTGCGCCTGCAGCGGAAAAGCCGCGACAGACATTAAAAGAGCCAAACTCAAACAAATTGTCTTTTTCATTTTTTGCCTTTAAATCAATAACTGACACGTCAAAATTATATTAACAGTTAAAGCTTTCATAAATGTTAACCGGAGAATTTTTTTATTTTATGCCATTCACAAACCCCGCCGGTCGCATCCGAAAAAGATAAATAAAAGGCGGCAAAAATGCCGCCTTCGAAAGAGAATAATAATTGCTGATTAGCCAAACAACTGCAATACGGCCTGAGAAGCCTGAGAAGCCAAACTCAGAGAGTTGACTGCCAGCTGCTGTCTGGTCTGCAGAGCAAGCATATTTGCGCCTTCTTCGTTCATATCGGCCAAAACCAGCTTGTCGGAACCTTCTTCCAAAACGTTAATCAGGTTTTCCGTAAAGTCCTCGCGGGTCTGAACGATAGAATAGTTATTACCAAAATCGCTGGCCATCGTGCGCAGTTCAGTAATGGCATCTTCAACATAGGTAATGGTCTCGTCAATATCCTTGTCCAGATTCCAACCGTCTTTTTCAATCGCCTCAAGGCCGAGGCCTTTGGAAGAAGCGTCAACGCCTTTGATTTCGATTGTGGAAGAACGGTCTTCGTTAAAGACAACCTTCAGGTCATTTTCCTGCAACAGGTTAATACCTTTGTAAGACGCGTCTTTGGCCAGTTGGTCAATCTGGGTCAAAATCTCGTTAAACTGAGAAACATACTTGTTGCGCTGCTCAATGGCGTCTTCGTCACTTGCGCGGGTTTCAATCTTACCGTCCAAACCTTGCAGAACTTTAGATTCCGGAATAACCGTTGCAATGCCGATCTCAATACCGGCCTCATCGGAAGCTTCCGTTGCTTTAATAACCAGCTTATTGGTATCCGGATCGATTTCAGCCGTCAAAACGGCAGCATTATTTGCTCCGTCAAGCTGCTCCTGATAAGCATTCAGTTTATCTACCACATCTTGAACGGTATCTGTATTTGTTGTATCAATAGTTTCAATATTGGCATCTTGGGTAAAATCATTGCCTGTCGGACCGCCGGCAACTGTACCAGTACTGCTGGTAGACGTTGGTTGGGTATAACCGGTAATCATTACGGAGGAACCGTCAACAGAAGTAACAGTCAGAGCCTCGCCGGCTAAAGCTATATCAAATTTATCAGCTCCGAATTTAGTATCAAAAGCTGCCTGAATACTTTCTTGGGTAATGGTTGTATCACCACCGTCAATATCCAACGCTTGTGTAACGCTAACGGTCTCCGCTTCTCCGTCAATCATAACATTAATACTAAAAGAAGCGCTTCCCGTAGCACCGGTACCGGTATAGGCTGTGTCAATATCGGTAAGCGTAACGGTTGTCGTTGTTTTATTATCTCTGATATCAACATAAATTTTGCCTTCGCCGACTAAGTCGTCTTCCTTAACATCACGGGTGGAAGAAACTTTTGTCTTCATGTTGTTGGCAATATCGCGAGCCGAGTTGGCAACGGATTTTGCCTGCTGAACAAAAGAAGTGATTGTTTCAATACCTTCGTTTGCGGCTTGCAAAGTCTGAATACCCTGACCCATGCTGTCCAACAAGGCTGATAAGTCAGAAGCCCGGTTGGTCAGAGATTGAGAGGTGTAATAAGAAGACGGGTTGTCAATTGCGGAATTTACCTTTTTACCGGTAGACAAACGTTCTTGGGTCTGATCCATCAGGCTTTGCGTGTTTTGCAAAGACAAAAGGTTAGAACGCATACTTGCAGTGAGTGAAATATCAGCCATATTTTATTCTCCAATTCTGTGAACCACAGTGTTAAAAAACTTTTCATTTATAAAAAGCTTAATAATTGGTTAAAAGATTAAAAACAATTTAACAATTTGTAAATAACTTTTTTATATCTTTTAACAAGTATCTGTAAAAATTTTCTCCTTAAAAAGAAGAAGATACGCTTTTTTATCCGATTTTTCTTGCAATCCGGGCGGTGGAATAACATTTTGTTTTTGCTTAAAACGCAATTCCCAACTCGAAATAACAATCGATGCCTGCGATAATGCAAAATCTATGCCAAACAGCCGCCAATGCCCGGCCGCGCTCTTTGGAACACGGAACTGTCAACCCGCCGCGCGCCTGCCGAGCGGGTGGATTGCCGGGTCAAGCCCGGCAATGACGGTGTTTTTATGTCATTCACAAACCCCGCCGGAGCAACGCGGTCTCTTGAGCACATTGCTGTCAACTTGCCGCGCGCCGGTCGCACCGGTCATCCCCGGGCTGTGTTTTTTATCGTCATCCCCGGGCATTTTATTTTTTATCGTCATCCCCGGCCGCTCTCATTTTTTATGTCATCCCCGGGCTGTGTTTTTTTATCGTCATCCCCTGGCACTTTATTTTTTACCGTCATCCTCAGGCACTTTATTTTTTACCGTCATCCCCGGGCATTTTATTTTTTATCGTCATCCCCGGGCTTGACCCGGGGATCCACCCTTCAAAGTACAAAACCATTCACAGAAAATGCCGGAGCATCGCGGGTCACGGAGCACCGCATAAACTAATCGCTCAGGCCGCCGCCTGTGGATTCTCGGGTCAAGCCCGAGAATGACAAAAGAAAAAGCCCGAGAATGACAAAAGAAAAAGCCCGGCAATGACAAAAAATAGTCCGGCAGGGAAAGAAAAATCTGAACACAGGGGTCGAAAAATAAGTGTTGTCTGTTAATAAAAAACATATTACAACTAAAGTTGTATTCCACAACGGAGAATAAACAATGTTTTCAGAAAAATGGCATAAACGTTTTATGGAAGTCGCGCGTTTGGTCGCCACTTGGTCAAAAGACCCTTCCACCAAAACCGGCGCAATTGTCGTCGGGCCGGATCGCGAGATTCGGGCAACCGGATACAATGGCCTGGTGAGGGGTGTGGACGACAACAAACCCGAACGGATGGAACGTCCGACGAAATATGACTTTTTTGAACATGCCGAAAGAAATGCCATTTACAATGCCTGCCTGACCGGCACGTCGCTGAAAGGCTGCGTGATGTATGCCACGCATCCGCCTTGCACCGATTGCGCCCGGGCAATTATCCAGTCGGGCATAAAAGTTGTTGTAACCAATGAAATGGAAATAAATTCGTCTACCCCTACAAATACTTGGCGCGACAAACTATCTTATTCCAGAGAGATGTTTGATGAAGCCGGTATTGAATATATCGTACTGCCTTTAAAATAGAAAATTACAATATATATAAGTCCTAAAATTAGTATAGACTTGACTGCGTTCTGTGCTGTGAAAAGTTATATATATTCAACCAAGAGCTGAAAAAGAACCAGGAGATTAGGATGAAAGTACTTATTGCAGACGACCACGCCTTGTTTAGGGACGGGCTTAGCGTCCACCTTGAGCAGATAGACCCCAAAGCCGTTATCTTTCAGGCCGGAAATTTCTCGCAGGCGCTGAAAATTGCCGGTGACGAAAAGAAACTGGATCTTGTGATTATGGATTTGGACATGCCGGATATGAACTGGGAAGAAGCGATGAAAGACATTAAAGAAAAATCGTCTGACGCCCGTTTTGTGATTATGTCGGCCTCCGAAGACAACCGCAACATCCGCAAGTCTTTGGAATACGGCGTATGCGGATATATTCCCAAACGTTCGGAAACCAAAGTGATTACCGGGGCGCTGAAACTGATTTTGGACGGCGGAACATATTTGCCTCCGTCGGTGATAGAGTCGGGGTCGTCCACTGGCGCAATGTCCAAAAACGGCAGTTCTTCCGCTAACGGCAAAAAGCTGACCAACCGCCAGTCTCAGGTTTTGGAACTGGTGGCGCAGGGGCTGTCAAACAAACAGATTGCTTATGAGATGGGCGTTTCGGAAGCCACTGTCAAACTGCATATTAATGCGCTGCTGCGGGCGGTCGGCGCCACCAACCGGACGCAGGCCGTAATCATTGCCCAGAAAATGGGACTGATTTGATGGGGCTTTTCAGGCCTTCCCGCAATGCCAAAAACGGCGAGGCTTTGTTTTTCCGCCGGCAGAAATTCACTTGCGCACCGGATAAAAAAGAATTAAATATAATAAAGATATGAACAGAATATAAAGGAAAAACAATCTTGGCGGATATAAAAAAAGGCCTCGCCGTTCTGACCAAAAACATCAAAATCGCCCCTGATAAGCCCGGCGTCTACCGGATGATCGGCGAGAATGAAAAAGTCCTTTACGTCGGTAAAGCCAAAAACATCAAAAAAAGGATTGTCGCTTATTCGCACATCGCCAAACTTCCGGTGCGCCTGCAGCGGATGGTTTCCGAAATTCGCAAAATGGAGTTTATTATTGTTGAAAACGAGGCCAAGGCGCTCCTTTTGGAAAACGAGCTGATAAAAAAGCTTGAACCGAAATACAATATCCTGCTGAAAGATGACAAAACCTTTCCCCACCTGATGATAGACATCGGGGCGGAATACCCCTGCCTGCGCAAATACCGCGGCAAAAGAAACGACGGCAACAAATATTTCGGGCCTTTTGCCAGTGCGTTGGCCGTAAACAACGTTGTCGACATTTTGCAAAAGGCCTTTCTGCTCCGCTCCTGCACCGACAATGTTTTCCGCACCCGCACGCGCCCGTGCCTGATGTATCAGATAAAAAGATGTTCGGCGCCCTGCTGCGGCAAAATATCGCGGGAAGAATATAAAAAACTGGTCAATTCGGCAATCGCTTTTTTGGAAGGGCGCAGCACAAAAATCCAGGAAGAACTGTCGCAGAAAATGCATGAGGCCAGCGAGCGTGAAGATTTTGAAACCGCTTTAGTTCTGCGCGACCGCATTCGGGCGCTGACCAATGTTCAAAAGGGCAATCTGGTGGAATACGCCGACATCCGTTCGGCGGATTTTGTGGCCGTTGCCCGCAAAAACGGCTTAATCTGTATCCAGGTCTTTTTTATCCGCGGCGGGCAGAACTGCGGCAATGTGCCGTTTTTCCCGCGCCAGGGGGAGGATGCGTCGGATTCGGAAATCCTGGAGGCTTTTCTGGGGAGCTTTTATACCACCCATATCCCGGCGGAAGAAATCATCGTTTCTCACAAGCTGGAAAATCACGACTTTCTTGAAAGCGCGCTGGCAACCCGGATTAATACTTACGAAAAAGGCAATAAGGCCAAAATTATCGAAATGGTCGCCGAAAACGCCATGGCGTCGCTGGAACGCAAAGTCGCCATGGAAATGTCGGTGATGAATAATTTAAAAGAATTGCAGGAAGTTTTCGGCTTAAAACGGATTCCCCGCCGGATTGAAATTTATGACAATTCGCACAATCAGGGGAGTTATGCTATCGGCGCAATGGTCGTGGCCACGCCGGACGGTTTTGATAAAAAGCAGTACCGCACGTTTAACATCAAAAATGAAGAAGTCCGGCAGGATGATTTCGGTATGATGAAAGAAGTCTTGTCGCGCCGTTTTGCCAAGATGACGGAAGCCAACCGCCCGGACGTGATTCTGCTGGACGGCGGACTGGGGCAGCTGCATGCCGTGCATGAGATATTAAAAGATTATGACTTGAGTGAGATTGCGATTATTGCCATTTCCAAAGGGCCGGATCGCAACGCCGGTAAAGAGTTTTATCATATGCTCGGACGTGAGAGCTTTGCTTTGCCGTACCGCTCGCCGCTGGCTTTTTATATGCAGAATCTGCGAGACGAGGCGCACCGTTTTGCTATTGGAACGCACCGTAAAAAACGCGCCAAATCAATCTATAAGTCAAGGCTGGACGAGATTGAAGGAGTCGGGCAGATCCGCAAGCGCGACCTGCTCAATTATTTTGGTTCGGCGGAAGAAATTTCGCAGGCCGGTATCAGGGATTTGTTAAAAGTAAACGGGATAAGCAAAAAAACGGCGGAAAAAATATATAATTACTTCCACAATATTCTGACGATATCCCGGATTGTCGTTATTCCGGTTATCTTCCTTTCCATTTATATCCACACTTATGTCTGGTCGCTGTTTGCGGCAATCTTGTTTATCATCGCCTCAATCACTGATTATTTTGACGGATATCTGGCACGTTCCCGCAACGAAACGTCTGCTTTCGGACGGATGTTTGATCCGATTGCCGACAAGCTGCTGGTCGTTTCGGCTCTGCTGATTATTGTTGCCAACGGCCTGGTTGATGAAATCAGCTATATCCCCGTTGTCATCATCCTCTGCCGCGAGGTTTTGGTTTCCGGCCTGCGTGAGTTTTTGGCCGAAGTCAAAGTCGGAATGCCGGTAACGCGCCTGGCCAAATGGAAAACCGGATTCCAAATGACGGCTTTGTCCCTGATTCTGATTGGCGGCTGGTTTCGTCTGCCGGGCGAAATTTTGCTCTGGATTGCCGGTGTTCTGACCTTTATTACCGGTTATCAGTATTATGAAAAGGGCATGGATTATGTCCGTAAAGAAGCGCGCGAAAAAACAAAAACTGTTGGCGTAAAAAAGGCCGAAACGCCGAAATCAGCTGCTAAAAAGCCGGCTGCCCGGAAAACAGCCTCCAAGGCGGCTGTTAAAAAATCTCCGGCCAAAAAAGCTGCAAAGGCTAAAAAGCCTGCGGCCAAAGCCAAAAACAAAAAATAAACCAGGGGGTTGCCCGTAACGAATATGGAAAATGTAAAAGCTCACATATTGGTCGTTGACGACGATAAAAGATTGCGCTCGCTGTTGCAGCGCTTTCTGCGTGATAGCGGCTTTTATGTTTCAACCGCCAAAGATGCCGAAGAAGCCCGCCTCCAGCTCGGATATTATAAGTTTGATCTTCTGATTGTCGACATTATGATGCCGAACGAAAGCGGGCTGGAGTTTTTGTCGTCTTTGCGGCAGGAGAGTAATATCCCCGTCATTATGTTGACGGCAATGGGCGAGACGGCGGACCGCATTGCCGGGCTGGAGCAGGGGGCGGACGATTATCTGGCCAAACCTTTTGAGCCTCAGGAGCTGGTCTTGCGCATAAAAAGCATTCTGCGCCGGGCGCCGGGTGAGAATAAAGAGCATATTGAAAAGTTGAATTTGGGCTTGTGCGTTTATGATATGGTCAAAAAAGAACTGGTCGGCAAACAGGGGCAGATTATTCACATTACGCCGCTGGAACAGTCGATGCTGAGTATTCTGGGGCAAAAGTCCGGACAGATTTTTACCCGGGAAAAACTGGCGGAAATCTTAGGCGCCGGTCAAAGCCCGCGCTCCATCGATGTTCAGATTACCCGTCTGCGTAAAAAAATTGAGAAAGATTCAAAAAATCCGCGGTATTTGCAAACCGTCCGCGGCAAAGGTTATATGCTGCTGCCTGAATAAGGCGCAGGATTGGAGGAGGAGAAGATAAATGCGTTTGGTATTTCCGGAAAAAGTTGAAAATGCTTTACGGTATTTGAAATTGAAGTTTTTGCCCAAGACATTGTTTTTCAGAACGATGCTGCTGATTTTTATCCCGCTGATTGTGGTGCAGGTTGTGTCCATCTTTGTCTTTTTTGACAGCAACTGGTGGCGGGTCGGCCGGCAGCTTTCGCAAAACCTGACGGCGGATATGGCCTATGTTATTGAGATGGTAGAGAAAAACCCCGGCGAAATTAAAGAAATCAAAGAAACCGCGGCGCGTTTGTTTAATCTGGAACTCAGCGTCTTTGATAAGGACGAAAAATATACCGGCATTGATAACAGTGATGAGACCCGCCGGGTTGTTACCAAATATTTCCGCAAAGCGCTGGATCGGCAATTTGACAAAGAAAACGTCAGACTTTATCTGGATCCGAAGTCCAATGATATGGTAATTGCAATCAAAGGGGAAAATCATATTTATCAATTTGTTGCCAGCGAGAAAAAGATTTTCAGCTCGTCAATGTTTCTTTTTGTAATCTGGATGGTTATCACGTCTTTGCTGCTGTTTCTTGTTGCTGTCTTATTCCTGCGGGTACAGGTGCGTTCGATTGCCGAACTCGCGCAGGTGGCGGAAGATTTCGGCAAGGGCATTGATAATAAAACTTTCAAACCCTACGGCTCCTCCGAGGTTAGAAAAGCCGCTTTTGCCTTTATTAAAATGAAGGAACGTATTCAGCGTCAGATTAGCGAACGGACGCAAATGCTTGCCGGCGTATCGCATGACTTGCGCACGCCGCTGACCCGGATGAAGCTGCAGGTTGCCCTGCTGCCTGACGGCGAAGACAAAAAAGACTTTCTCTCGGATATTGAGGAAATGGAAAAAATGCTCGACGGCTACCTGTCTTTTGTCAGCGGGGAAGGAGGTGAAAAATCAACCTTTGTGGATATTAACGAGATGATTTTGAGCATCATTAATAAATTCCGCAACAAAAAGGCTCTGATTCGCTATTCCACCAACGACCAGGTCAGTGCCATCCAGGGGCGCGAACAGGCGTTAAAACGGGCGTTGACCAATGTCATTTCCAATGCTTTCCGTTATGGCAAAACCATTGCCGTCAAGTTGGAAAGCAACGACCGCAAACTGGAAATTTCGATTGATGATGACGGCCCGGGTATTCCGGCTGATAAAAGGGAAGATGTGTTCAAAGCCTTTTACCGGCTTGAAGGTTCCCGCAACAAAGAAACCGGCGGCGTCGGACTCGGATTGTCAATCGCCAAAGACGTTATTGCCTCTCATGGCGGAACAATCGAGCTTGGCGACAGCGAGCTTGGCGGCTTGAAAGTTCTTATTAGTATTCCGTTGTAAAGGAAGTTTTTGAAATATGGCCGATTCGGAAAATACCATAACAGCAGAAAAGCTGCCCGGAATGACAGAAGTTTCGGATGATCCCTTGTCCTTGTCGGATGCCGATTTGGACAAGCTGGATTTGTCCGATATTTCAGATGACGGGATGGATGGTTTTCCGAGTTTTCTGACCGATAAAAAAGACGATGCCGATATTGTTTTTGATGATGTCAATAATCCGGATCTTGGTCTGGACGACATTAATCTGGACGAACCCGTTGTGCAGATAACGGAAACGCCGGAAGAGGGCGGTATCGAACTGGAAGAGGAAAATCCAGACATCAATCTGGATGACGTGGCGGCGGATACGCCGAATTTGCCGGCGGACGATTGGCAGAAAGAAACTGAAAATTCAATAAATCCGGACGAATTTTTGGATACGCCGCTGCCGGAAAATGCCATTGAGGAAGCAGGCGAATGGCCGGACGCCGAAACGCCTTTGCAGGAAGCGGAAGAAGAAATCGCCGAAACGCCGGAACCCGAGGCGGAAGAAACTGCCGTTCAGGAGGTTGAAATAGAAGAAACGCCGGTCGATGAAGAAAGCATTTTGTCCGAAGAACCGGGTGAAACAGATTTGACGCCGGTGGCCGAAGAATATTCCGAAATCCCCGAGCCGGAAGAAAAAGCGGATAAAACATCGGAAGAGCCGGAAGAAAAAGTCATTGTGGAAAAAGAGGCGGAAGAAGATTACAGCGACGATGAAATCGCCAGGGAATTGGGCGATGAAGAATCAACGGCTGCAGAGGTCTTATCGTCGGCGGATGATATGCCTGCAATAACGGCTCCGGTGTCAGAAAGCGGCAACAATGAGCTTTCTGAAAAAGACTTGAACAATTTCCTGAAATGGTATTCCGGCAGACTGAACGATGAATATATTGAATTTTCTACCGAATACGAAAGCGGCGAAATTGAAGGAACTGAAGAATGTAAGGCATTGAATGTCAAAGTCGGCAGTTCTTATTACGGTTGGAATGTCAAATTTGATAACGGTTTGACAATGAGTTTGAGAGATGTTCGCGATTATCAGCTGCATTATGGAAAACTCCCTGATTCGGGAGGGACAATCAGCTTTGGAGAATTAACGCTGACATTTAAAAATATCGAACGCATAGTCAGTTATGAAAGCCCGGAATATTACAGTTACGGCATCGCTGTTTATGAATAAATATTATAGCATAACAAAAAACGCTTAGCTGGCTTTTTGACAGCTAAGCGGCGGGGTATTAAAATTAAAGAATTTATAAAGCGATAAAAATTATTTTTTTCCGTTAGTTGAGCATGCTCCACTCATAAATATCTGCCCTTCAGGACATCTATAGCATATAATGCAGCCGCATTGATCTCCCATAAAACATGATGCATTGGAGCCAGTACATTCTTCTCTTACAACTCCGGCACAAGGATCCGGAGCAGGTTCCGGCTTGCATGAAGTACACACCGAAGAACAACAACTTGTAGCGTCTGAGTAGCTTGCGCAACCGTAATCACAACTGATCGCAGTCGGGCAGAATACGCCGGCGCAGGGGTCTGCAATTGGTGGCATAGAAACGTTTTCGTTGCTTCCTGAATTACCGTTTCCTGTAGATGTTTCTGGCTTTGTATCCGGTTCCGGCTCGGGTTCCGGGTCGGGACAGGAAGAACAACAGGTTCTGGTGCCGCCGCAGCCGTCAGAGCAGGAATAGGTTCCGCAGGAACATCCGGTTTCGCTGGAATAAGGATAA
>CASGEB010000049.1 GCA_949300375.1 uncultured Pseudomonadota bacterium | reverse complement strand
GAATAGAAAACGGCAATTAAAAAGGAGAAAAGTTATGAGAAAAGAAATGTTAATCACCGTGGCGGGGATGGCGTTGCTGGCCGGAACCGCCGATGTCCGGGCCGCTTGTATTCCGACGGAGGACTGCGCCAGTCTCGGCTATAAATACACCGCCGCGCAATGCCCGGACGGCGGAATCGCCTGCCCGTTTGACACCACGAAGTTCTTCTGTATGGAACCGCAAACCTGCGATTATACCTACACCGCCGAGGCCTGTGCTGCCAACTGCCTGAACCCCGGCTCCGCCTCCTGCTCAAAAAACGGAATAACCTATTACCAATCCTGCGGCTCCTCCAAATGCTCAAGCAACCAGACCTGCAATAACGGGACGTGTTATACTCCTGTTGCCAAGAGTGGGGATTGCTGTGGATATACGACCTATTGTGAATACAGTGGAGGAACATCAAATTCTTATGACCATAACTGTCGTAAATATTATTCTGGCAAAAGTTGTTATGAACAATGCAAGAGTAATGGATATCCTGATTGTACAGATATGCACGCCAGTTGTCGAGCCTCTGGCGGTACCCCGGTCTTCCAGGATTGCGACGGCAGCTTCGACTACGGCTACGGCTACCGCACCAACTTCGCGTGCCAGTAGTCGTTAAAACTTATTTTAAAATCGTATCTTCGGCAAATTCAAAGCCGCGCAGCAGCTCTTCTGTCGGCATTGCCCTCTTGCCCTGTCTTTGGATTTCCGTAACAAACAGCATCCCCGGATTGCACTCAATCAGCAATCCGCTGTCATTCGGCACCAAAGATCCGGGCGTCATTCCGGCATTGTCATTCAGCACTTCGGCCGCAAAAACCTTAAACCGTTCGCCGTTATATTCAAAATACGCCCCCGGATACGGATTAAAAGCCCGGATTTTCCGTTCCAATTCATCAGCTGGCCGGTTAAAATCAAGTTTTGCCTCAGATTTTTCCAGCTTTTTGGCATAGCAGGCCAAACTGTCATCTTGTTTTTCCGGTTTCAAAACATCAATATTCCGCAAAGCCTGCAAAATCAAAGCCTTACCGATTTCAGCCAATTTGTCGTGCAAAACCGCACCTGTCGTCTTCTCGTCAATTTCCACCTCGCCTTTCAGCAGCATATCTCCGGTATCAAGCCCTTCATCAACCCGCATAATCGTTACGCCGGATTTTTCATCTCCGGCCTCAATCGCCCGTTGAATCGGAGCCGCGCCGCGCCACCTCGGCAACAGCGAAGCATGAATATTAACAACGCCTTTCGGAAAAATATCCAACACCGCTTTCGGCAAAATCAGCCCGTAAGCCGCCACCACAGCAATATCCGCTTTCAAAGAACGCAATTCGTCCTGAGCCTCGGGCTTCTTCAAAGAAACGGGTGTTTTTACCGGCAAATCAAGCTGTTCCGCCATCAGATTGACCGGCGTTTTCAAGATTTTGTTGCCCCGTCCGGCCTCTCTCGGCGGCTGGGTATAAACGCAAACAACTTCATATTCTGCCGCAATCGCTTTCAGAGCCGGCACGGCAAAATCCGGCGTTCCCATAAAAACAACTTTCATCTACTCTCCTGTCCGCCCTTTGCGCATTTTCTCCAGTTTTTTAACCAACATTTGGCGTTTTAGCCGGCTGATGCGGTCAATATACAAAATCCCGTCCAGATGATCAATCTCGTGCTGCAGAACAATCGCCAGAAAATCATCTGTTTCAATCATCTGTTCTTTGCCTTCGACATCCTGATATTTAACTTTGACGGCAGCAAAGCGCTCAACTTCGGCACGCTGCTCGGGAACCGAAAGGCACCCTTCCGTTCCGCAGACTTTTTCCTCAGATTTCCAGATAATCTCCGGATTAATCAGATACAGTGGATTGCCGGGCTTACTGCCTTCATCATCCCGCTCACAATCTATCACAATCATCCGTTTCAAAATCCCGACCTGGGGAGCCGCCAAACCAACGCCGACTTCTTCATACATTGTTTCCAACATATCATCCAGCGTTTTACGAAGCTCCCCGCCAAATTCTTCCGGCGCAACCGGAACAGCTTTTTTCTTCAAAATCGGATGAGGATACTCATATACTTTTAATTTTGCCATTTATTTCCTGCTTTTAATCTGCTGTAACGCAAAATTGCTCCAATACTCCATTATACCTTACCGTAGGTAAGCGGAGAATGAGGTTAGTAGAGTGATTTCTAACGGCGAGAAAAATTTTAGTGTACAAAATAGTACATGAATTTTTCAAAACCGCGCAAAATTACTCCAATACCCCGCTATACACCTATCTGACTTCTTTTGCAATCTGATCCAACAAAGCATTTACCATTTTGGGTTCGTTTTTGGAAAAGAAAGCATATGCCAAATCGACATATTCTTGAATTATGACTTTAACATCAACGTCTAACGTATTGATTAATTCATAAACGGCACACAAAAGAAGCGCCCGTAACGTTCCGTCCAAACGCTCAAAAGACCAGCCTTGCTTAAGATAATGCTCCAGCGATTTTTCAATATATTCTTTCTTGCTCTGCACGCCGCGCGCAATCTCGGCAAAATAGTTGGTATCCATTTCTTCAATTTCAAGCAGCTCTTCTTTATGGTGCAGCTCGTCATCCTCAATCACATAACGCCCGACCTCGCCGTTGACAAAGTCGCGCACAACCTCGTCAACCGGCAGCTGCCCGTATTCAATCATATAAGTCGCCTGCACGGCGGCCAGTCTGGCGCCGGATTTCATTTTAATTTTTTTTGAAACAAATTTTTCCATCATTTTTTCCTTTATTCTGCAGCATCGCCGCTTTCCGATTCCGGACGGGCAAATTTATCAATCGTTTCCACAAAATCTTCAAAATCCTTAACCTCGCGAAAATCCTTATACACCGAGGCAAACCGGATATAAGCGATATGGTCGAGCTTTGACAGGGCTTCCATCACATATTCGCCGATAACCCGCGACGGGATCTCGTTTTCGCCGGAAGTTTCCAACCGCCGTTGGATTGAGTTGACAATCTTCTCGACCCGCTCCGGATTAACCGGCCGTTTACGCACCGAAATCTGAATGGAACGCGCTAACTTGTCGCGGTCGAACATTGTTTTTTCGCCGTTTTTCTTAATAACGGTCAACTCTCGCAATTGCACGCGTTCAAACGTCGTAAAGCGCGATCCGCATTCCGGACACTCCCGGCGGCGGCGGATTGCCGTATTATCATCGGCATTGCGGGAATCTTTCACCTGAGTGTCATCACACCCGCAAAAAGGACATTTCATGCTTTAACGTCTCCCTGTCTGATTAAACTTTCAGCCACCTGATATAGTTTTGAAGAATACCTGGCTCCTTTTATAAGGACAATATCGTTATTTTGCAACAACTTATTTAACAAAAATTCATCCAGTCCATCTTTATTTTCAAAATAATGCTTTTCTATCCTTTCCGGCAGCTGCGCCAACATATCTTTCATTTCCGGGCAAACGCCGACAACAATATCAACATCCGTCGCAGCCAGCGCCTTTCCGATTTCAATATGCCGGGCGCGGGAAGTCTCCCCGAGTTCGGCCATTTTTCCGAGTACGGCAATTTTCCGCCCTGATGTTTTTCTTTTGCCCAATGTCTCAACGGCCAGTTTCATCGCTTCCGGCTGCCCGGAATAACTGTCGTCAATAAGAACATAGCTGCCGCCGGCAAAATGAAGCCTCCATTCGCGGCCGCGTCCGTCCAGCGCCCCGAAATATTTAACATAACTTTCGGCTTTGCGAACATCAAACCCCAAAAGCTGCACGACTTTCAGCGCGCAAAGAGCATTGGAAACATAATGTTCGCCTTCCTGCGCCGTCTCAAAATGAAAATCTTTCAAATCCGCTTTGCCGAAAACCACAACCTTTGCACCCTGTTCTTCCGCCCGTTTTTGCAAAAGCATCGAAAAGTTCGTATCGGCGTTTATCAGCACATAGCCGCCTTTTTTCAAACCGGTGAAGATTTCGGCTTTCGCTTCGGCAATCCCCTCAAAATTCTCAAAAAACTCAATATGCATCGGATACACGTTGGTAACAATTGCCATATCCGGCTTAACGTAAGAAACCAGTTCGGCAATCTCGCCTTTGGCACTCATTCCCATCTCTACCACGGCATAATCGGCGCTCATATCCAAATCGCACAACGTTTTCGGCACGCCGATAAAATTATTGAAATTTCCGGAAGTTGCATAGACTTTTGCAAACTTTGCCAGAAGAAATCTGATTTCTTCTTTAGTCGTTGTTTTTCCGGCACTACCGGTCAATCCGATAACGAAGCCTTTAAACAAAGAGCGGTTATAAGCACCGATAAGCCCATAAGCCTGCGTCGTATTCCCGACCACAATCTGACGCGACGGCTCGGCTCCCTCAACAAGATGATCCACAATAGCCAGTGCCGCCCCTTGCTTTAACACTTCCGGAACAAACTGATGCGCATCAAATTTTTCTCCGCGGATGGCAATAAATACATCCCCGGGTTTAACAACCCGGCTGTCCGTTACAATATTTTTAATTGTGCAATCAACCACCTGCGACGATGAGCCGACAATTTCCGTTAATTTTTTCGAGCTGATTTCCTGCATTTCACATTCCTTTTTCAGACTCTGCTGAATATATCAAACCTCCCGGAAAAATACAAGAAAAATTCCCGAAAACAAGCAAAGAAAAAGCCCCGCTTTCAACGGGGCTGTCTGATTTATCACGAATAAATCGGAAACTGCTTGCAAAGGGCAATGACCTTTTCTTTGGTGTCTTCCAGCACCTTTTCAACATAGGCCTCGTCACCAGCCGACAACGCGTCAATTACATCGCCGATCCAGTTGCCGATGAGTTCAAACTCTTTTTCCATAAAGCCGCGCGTCGTTCCGGCCGGCGTCCCGACCCGGATTCCGGATGTAACTTTCGGCGGCATCGGGTCAAAAGGAATGGCATTTTTATTACAGGTAATATTTGCCCGACCCAAGGCCTTGTCCACCACATCGCCTGTCAACTTTTTCGGCCGCAGATCGACCAGCAGCAAATGCGTGTCTGTCCCTCCGGAAACCAAATCCAGCCCGCGTTTTTTCAATGTTTCGCCCAACACTTTGGCATTTTTAACCACCTGGGCGGCATAAGTTTTAAACTGCGGCGTCAGGTCTTCCCCGAAACAAACCGCCTTGGCCGCAATAATATGCATCAACGGGCCGCCTTGCGTTCCCGGAAAAATTGCCGAATTAATCTTTTTGGCAATATCTTCGTTATTGGTCAGAATCATTCCGCCGCGCGGTCCGCGAAGCGTCTTATGCGTGGTTGTTGTAACCACATCTGCCCATTGCAACGGATTCGGATGTACGCCGCCGGCAACCAGACCGGCAAAATGCGCCATATCAACCATCAGATAAGCGCCGGCTTTGGCCGCAATTTCTTTGAAACGGGCAAAATCAATCACACGCGGATAAGCAGAACCACCGGCAATAATCAGTTTCGGCCGGTTTTCTAAAGCCAGACGCTCAACCTCGTCATAATCAATCAGCCCCGTTTCTTTTTTCACGCCGTATTGCACGGCTTTCAGCCATTTGCCGGAAATTGAAACTTTTGAACCATGGGTCAGATGCCCGCCGGCATCCAGCGCCATTCCCATAATCACATCGCCGGGCTGCAGCAGCGCCGCATAAACGGCCGTATTGGCCTGAGAACCGGAATGCGGCTGCACATTCACAAATTTGGCATCAAAAAGCTTTTTGGCGCGGTCGATTGCCAAATCTTCAACAATATCCACATACTCACAACCGCCGTAATAACGTTTGTGCGGATAACCTTCGGCATATTTATTGGTCAGAATAGACCCCTGCGCTTCCAGCACGGCCGGAGACACAATATTCTCCGAAGCAATCAGTTCAATCTGATTCTGCTGGCGGTTTTTCTCTAACTCTATCGTCTCAAAAACAGCTCTGTCTTCCTGCTGCAAATTCTTTGTAAAATCCATATCCCCTACGCTCCCAACAAATCCAACTTATCAATCCTGCGCTGATGGCGTTCTCCGCCGAAAGACGCTTTTTCAAAAGCTTCCAGCCGGGCAATCACATCGGCATAATCCATTGTCCGCCCGCCAAACACCACAACATTGGCGTTATTATGTTCTTTGGCCAGCCGTGCAACGTCTTCGCTATAAAGCAGCGCCGCCCGGATCCCCTTAAAACGGTTGGCCGCAATGGAAATCCCGATGCCCGTACCGCAAATCAGGATTCCCCAATCCGCTTCTTTATTCAAAATTTTTTCACAAACCGCCGATGCAATATCGGGATAATCGCAGGAAGCGGTCGAATGCGTCCCGGCATCGTCAAGCAGCACGCCTTTGTCCGCATAATACTCTTTTATTTTTTCTTTCAGCTCAAACCCGCCGTGATCGGAAGCAATTACAATTTTCATCAATATCCCCTGTTTATTTTCAATTTGCGCCTATCATAAAAACAACGCTCCGCTTGTGCAATAGTTATTCCCTTTTTGCCACAAAAAAATATATGGCGCTCAGAATCCTGATTTTTAAATATATTTCAAAAAAATAACAAATCTGTGCAAAAAATATCAAAATTTCTCTTGACGAGCGTAAAAAAAGCTGTATATATAAAAGCACCGAATGAGTTGAAGGTATTTTGAATTGGCCGGTTGGCAGAGTGGCTCATGCAGAGGACTGCAAATCCTTGTACATCGGTTCAATTCCGGTACCGGCCTCCAAAGTTATTATTCCGACTTAGCTCAGCGGTAGAGCAATCGGCTGTTAACCGATCGGTCATCTGTTCGAATCAGATAGTCGGAGCCAATAAAAAAGACCAGATTTTCTGGTCTTTTTTCGTATCAGATGCTTACTGAACCTTTATTTCTTCCTTAGGATGTTCCTGATAATCTTTAATTTCCTCTTTAACGCTGTTTGCACCGTCTTTGGCCATTTGAGCCGCGCCGCTTTCCACTGTATCGGCCACTTCTCCGACAGTCGTTTTTTCATTAATCTCGCCCTGGTAAATTCCTTTACCGACCAGATAAATAACAATAATCAATACCAGATAAAACACATATTTTAAAAAAGTTCCCATTTTTTCCTCCTTCTGATAAAGCTGCTGCTCCAGCAAATAATAATATCTTTCCGGATTTCAAGCCCTTTACTTCTCCTCCCTTTAGCCAAAATCCCGCCCCAACTTTTCATTAGGCATTGACACCGGCGTTTTGTTGTGGTATAGTAGTTTTTAATAATGTTTCTTTTGTCTTGTCATCCCCGGGCTTGACCCGGGGATCCACAGGTAACGGCCTGAGCGATCGGTTTATTCGGTGCTTTAAAACCCGCGATGCTCCGGCAGAGTTTGGAATGACAAGTGAAGAAAAGAATTTTTATTAACTATTCTGAGCACAATGTTGTTCGGAAAAAAGAAAAGAGCAACGCGAAAGCTTTGGCACGATGATGACAAATGATCGGGTCAAGCACGCTTGCTTGGGGAGGAGACCGATGAGAAACGATAACACTATGCTACACATGAAACTAAACACTGCGGTGTCGGTATTTTCTATCGCTGCCGCTTTCTCGGTCTTTCTCCCAGCCTCTAATGCCTATGGTGGAATCTGTTTCCTGCCCGACTGTAATTTGGACAGCACCTCGTTCGATGATGTCAACTCCGATTCTTCATGGTGTCTGGACAACGGTTATTACTTCTCTTGTCCCGAGGGTACTTCGCCTGATTATTCGCAGACCTGCCCGCGGGACGAAAGCTACACAAAATGTTCCTCCGAGCAATGGTGCATTGACAACGGTTACACCAAAACCGCACAATCCTGTTACGACCTCGGCCCGACCTGGTTTCCCCAAGACCTTTGCCCGAAAGGCTTTGACCTTTACAAATCCTGCATTGAAGACACCGCCCAGGCCTGCGAGGACAAAGGATATCTC
>CASGEB010000048.1 GCA_949300375.1 uncultured Pseudomonadota bacterium | reverse complement strand
CGCCATAGGCATTGGAAGGCGGGAGAAGAACCGAGAAAGCGGCGGCCATAGCAAAGGCTGACACCGCGGAATTAAGTTTCATGTGTAGCATAGTGTTATCGTTTCTCATCGGCTTTCTCCCCAAGCAAACGTGCTTGACCCGATCGGTTGTCAACATCGTACTCAAGCTTTCGCGTTGCTCTTCTTTTCTTATGTCATTGCCGGGCTTGACCCGGCAATCCAAGTCAAATAAATCAGCTTTATTGTCATTCTGGATCCCCGGGTCGCAGCCCGGGGATGACTGAATAAAAGGGCTCCCAAGGATGACAAAGCAGAAGAATTATCATCAAAGACCACTATATCACAACAAAATGCAATAGTCAAGCATATTTGAAAAGTATACTGCGGATTTTGGCTAGGAAAGGGCAAAAAAAAACTGACAAATCAATATTGCCAGTATCAACGGTGGTAAAAAGATTTTTTATTTAAAATTTTTCATAATATTGCGTTTATCGCGCGCCCAGTCGCGGTCTTTTGCTGTTTCTCTCTTATCATAAAGCTTTTTGCCGACGCCAAGTCCGATTTCCAATTTGGCTCGTCCTTTTTCATCAAAAAACAGACGGATGGCAACCAAAGTCGAACCTTTGCGGGATAGCTCGTTGATAATTGTGATAATTTCTTTTTTTGTCAGCAGCAGTTTGCGGTCGCGTTTTTCGGCATGGCTTGAATAACCTTTGCTTTCGTATTCGGCAATATACATATTTGACATAAAAATTTCGCCGTTGCGCTCAATGCCGTAAGCATCGTTAATATTGGCATGTCCAAGCCGCAAAGATTTAACTTCTGTTCCGGTCAGCTCCAGTCCGGCAACAAATTTTTCATTAATTTGATAATCAAAATTTGCCCGGCGGTTTTGTGCAACCAGCCCGGTAGAAATAAAATCTTTGCGTTTAACGTTTTTAGCCATTGTATAACTTACTCGGTTTTATTCACAAAAGCGTTTTCCAGTTCTTCAATCTCCTGTTCGTCCAGTTCTACTGCCGGCACGGTATAATCTTCGGCAAACCAGCGGCCGAGGTCAATATCGGCGCAGCGTTTGGAGCAAAAAGGGCGATATTTTGTATCTGTCAGCTCCTTATGGCAAATCGGGCATTTGCTCATTTATTAACCCTTCCCGTTCCTTGGCAGAGTTCACATTCTTCGGTCAGAATATCGCTCAGGCTCGGCCGGCGGCGAACCCGGACAATTTCCACGTTTCCGGCGCGGCTTACTCCGAGAACGGAAGATTTTGTCGGATCTTTGTGCAGTTCCTGTTCCAAAATTTCGAGTACCGGTTTCATAAAGCGATAGTCGGAAGAGCCGGCAAAGTCAATGATAATTTTGCCCGAGAGGTTGCGCAGGCGGATTTGTCTGGCAATTTCCACAGCGGCCTCGCTGTTCAGACGGGAAATGTTTCCGTTGCCGCGATCATCGCCGCTGTCTACGTCAATCGCCGTGCAGGCGCGCGTTTCTTCAATAACAACGCGGCCGCCGCCCGGAAGATAAATCACTTTGTTGAGAGCCTCATAAATCTCGTCTTCCAGACCGTTTTCTTCAAATGGTTCGGACTGGTATTCAATTTCATAAGCGTCTCCGTATTTTTCTTTTAATTCTTCTTCAAGCTTATGGCTGTCTACGATAATGCGTTTTAATGTTTTGGCGTGGCGGCTGATGGCGTCATACAGCGGGGAACCTTTTGCATAAAGCAGGGCAGGAGCGCTGACGGCGCGGGCTTTTTTCATAATCCCTTCAAAAGTGCTGCGCAGGGCGGTCATTTCTTCTGCAATAGCCTCAAACGGCACATCAACGGAAGACGTCCGGAGAATCCAGCCCTCCTGCCCGGTTGTGTTTTCAATAACCTTGCGGCGGTATTCGTCAAGTTTCTCTTTGTCTTCTATGCGGGAAGATGCGCCGACGTCCATACGGTATGGACAATAGACGATATTTTCTCCCACCAGCTGGATGGAGCGGACGAGCTTGGCGCCTTTTTCGGCGCGGCGTTCCTGACTGACCTGAACCATCAGACTCTGACCCTCCTGAATGTTGCTTTCCGACATACCATGTTCCTCGGCCATCAGAAAGGCGTCTTTTCCGTCTTTAATATCTACAAAAAAACCGGTTTTTTCATGAGCCAGTTCCAGTTTATGGGTAATTTTGCCAAGATAAATGCTGCCTTCCGAAGCTTTTGCCTCATCGACATACTCGACTTCTTCCAAAATGCCCTCATTCAGCATTGCCAGCCGGATAAGGCTGTTCTTTTTTTCATAAACTAATGTATCTGTCATTTTACGCCTGCACTATTCAACATATTTTTTGTTTCAAACAAAGGTAATCCGATAACGCCGGAATACGACCCGATAATTTTTTTGACATACGCGCCGAGAACTCCTTCAATCCGGTATCCGGCACATCCGTCCCATTCATGTCCGGCCACATAACTCTTCAATTCTTCTTCCGAAAGCCGTTTCATCACAATTCTGGTATCCACGCAGCGAACGCCGGCTTTGCCCGCCTTGTCGATAATGCAAACGCCGCTCAAAACATGATGCGCTTTTCCCGAAAGCATCCGCATGACCTTTTCCTGCTCAGCTTCAGAACGGGCTTTTTGAATAATTTTTGCCCCGGCAACAATAATTGTATCTGAGGCCAGCACCACTTCTCCGGGATGTTTTTCCGCCACATGCCGGGCTTTTTCAAAAGCCATGCGCTTAACATAGGCCGAAGGCTTCTCAAAACGGCGCGGCGTCTCGTCAATATCCGCGGCTTCCACTTTTTTGGGAGAATACCCGATCTGTTCCAAAAGGGCAAGACGCTGTTTGGAAGAAGACGCGAGGATAAAGTTTTTGGTCATTTCCCGTTTATGCCTTTACAACGGCGACGGAATCATCGTCATATGTTTTTTCCATACGCTCATGACGTTCCTGCGCTTCAATAGACAATGTGGCAATCGGCCGAGCCTCCAGTCTTGCAAGCCCGATAGGTTCTCCGGTGTCTTCGCAATAACCGTATTCGCCGTCTTCAATCCGTTGCAGGGCATCGTTGATTTTTGAAATCAGCTTGCGGGCGCGGTCGCGGGTACGCAATTCAAGAGCTTTGTCCGTTTCGAGGGAAGCGCGGTCGTTCTGATCCGGCTGGTTAAGTCCTCCCTGCGTAACCAGCTCATCCAGCGTATCCTGAGACTGAGCCAGCAAAGACTTTTTCCAGTTAACCAGTTTCTGGCGGAAATATTCCAACTGAAGCTCGTTCATATATTCTTCAGATTCAGAAGGCTTATAATCCGGCGGAAGAATTACGGCAGTTTCCATCTTTGTTCTCCTAATAAATTAAAAAACATATAGCAAGAAAGTTACAAATTTCAATTATGAACTTCAAGCAAAAAAACGCTTAATCACAACAAATTTAGCTTACCTCATCAATTTTGCCAGTTCCACTTCGACTCGCAGTTCAATTTCGGCAAGAATCTCCTGCAGGGCGGGGTCTTGCGAAACAGGTTTGTTTTCTTTGACCATACGGGAGATTTCAATCAGCTTTTCTTTGGAAATATGTCCGTCCAACAGTCCGTCGCGGATTTCCTCAAGCTTTTCCAAAAGGGTTGAGGCGCGGCGGCACAATTTTTTGCGGATTTGTTTTTCCTCTTCTCCGTCTACGGTCTGTGCGGCAAAAATAGCGTCGGCGACGGAAATGGCAGTGCTGCCGGTAATGCCCGGAGCCGCAGTCTTCAGGTTATCTCTGAGATAAGCGGAAAAACTGTCTCCGCCGCCGGTTTTTCGCGTTTTTGCGGTGTTGATTTCTTTGGTTTTGTTTATGTTATTAACGTTTATCAAAAAAACAACTCCTTAAAGCTATCAGCTATTGAAATTCCCAGATAATAAGGTTTTTCCCGTCTTTGCTGTTGCAGGCCTGTTGCGCGGTCTGCATTGTCATCGGCAAAGAATTCTGCCCGGGTTTGACGCTGTTCCCGATGGAATTGACCGGCCAGGTATAAGGCTTATTTTTGTTGTTAATGACCATCTGCACCAGTGTTGAGGTATCATCCACCCGCCAGTTGATGGTAGCGGCCTCCACGCACACGGAAGCAGGCAGGTTTGTAAACTGCATTTCAAAAGACTTGTTTTTGCCGTAGGTATGGGCTGGTGCCAAATATACCTGTCCGCCAAAGGCATTGATGAGGATATTCCCGGCCACCATGGTCTGGGGAGCGATTTTTTCGTCAATCAGCAGCTTTGCAGAAAGGTCTGAATAGTCTCCGATAGCGGCATAACGGTCGCTGACGGTTTTGCGCAAATCCCTGATTTGGGTCAGGACTTCGTGATATTTGTATTTTCCGAACATATTGGATATGGTTTTGGTCATACCGGCAATAACCATAATCAAAATTGATATGGTTGCAACAACTTCCATCATGGTATAGCCGCGCTGGTCGGATTTTTTCATCTCAAAACGCCTTTAATCACTTAAATTAAGCAATTTTAACATTATTTTATGTCCGAAACAACAATTTTATGTCGGAATGTAGAAAAAGTGCTTTATTTTTATAAAACTTTTGATATATTAACGAAGTGTTAACTTTTATGCGAGGGATTAAAAATGAAAAATACTGTTGCGGCTTTGATGGCTGCGGTTTCGCTGACAGCTTTTGCATCTCAGGCTCAGGCTGAACAGGTTTACAATCCTTACATTGGTATAAACTATAACTATTCTGACGCCAATGCCAAAGGATTGCGGCCTTATTACAATTCCGGTTCCGTTAATTTGGGTACCAGTTACAACCGTTATTTCGGTACAGAGCTTTTCTATCAGTTTTCCGACCAATACGGCAAATCCGGCGCGTCAGAAAAATTCTCCAACGGTTTTCAGGCTTACGGTCTGGATTTGATGGGTTATCTGCCGCTGGGCTGCTATGACGTTTGGTCTTTGATTGGAACTGTCGGTATCGGCGAATACAAGTTCAGAAACAAATATATTGCTGCCGGCGAAGGCAAGCATAAATATCGTGACAGCGGCTACGGCTACCGCGCCGGTCTTGGTATTCAATACAACATCGACTCCAACTGGAGCATCCGTACTCTGGCCCGCTATGTCGGTTTTGACAAAGTTGACGGCTATGATCATATGTTGGAATATTCCGCAGGTATCAAGTATAATTTCTAAAGTTCGCGGAAAAGAAAACAAAAAAGGAAAAATTCTGCAGATTTTTCCTTTTTTTGTTTTAAGTCTGCAAGAAAAGGCTTATATTGATAACGGCTCAAATGTCAGAAAAGGAAGAAAGATGAAAAAAATTTTGTTTTTGTTTGTCTGCGCGGCGCTGTTGGGCGCTTGCTCCGAAAAAAAAGAAAATCAGACTGCCGAAGCGGAAGAAGCAAAAGTGGCAGTTCCGCAGTTTGATTATGAAAACGTTGTTTTTTCTTATGATAAAGATATGCTGCCGGAAAAATGCGACAAAGACAGCGGAATCTTTTGCGCGGTTGAAAATACGGTTAAATGTGCAATCAACCCGCAAATGGCTGATTGCGATGCGGCAAAAATGCCAAAATTTGTCTTTATCGAAGATGAAAACATCATTCGTCCGACTCATTTTGATTTCAAAATTACAAAGATAAAACCGATTGATGCCGATTCGGCAGAAATTTATACGGTCAGCAATTGTAACGGCGCCTGGTTTGGTCTGTGCCGGGGGGACATAATTTTTGTCGTTCGGCTGAAAAACGGTGAATGGGGCGTAAAAGAGCTGTATTCGATTGAAAAAGAAAATATCCCGGATCTTCCTGTTCCTGAAACGGTGGAAAGCACCGAAGGACAGTCCGCTGCCAAATAAAGAACAAAAAATACCTGCGGAAAGCAGGTATTTTTTTTAATTATCAAAATTAATCGCTGATGGTTTCGTCAACTTCATAGACCCCGTTGCCTTCCCCGTCCGTAATGCCGGAAATTGTCTCGTCAACGGTAACCGTGCCGGCATCGGTGTTTGTTGTATTATCTGCCGCGGCCGGTGTGTTGTTATTGTTGTTTTGCGGGGCGGCATTGGTTGGTGCCTGCGCGGAAGGATTCTGATTCCCGTTTTGGAGGGGTACGGCAACGGCCTCATATCCTTCTTCCATAATCAAAACATTGGCGGAATCCGGATTCCCGACGGCCGTTCCGGTATTTTGGGCATTGGCGTTTTTGGAATCGCAGCCGGACAAAGCCAAAACTGCGGCGGCCAGGATACTGATTTCTTTTAACATTTTTTTTGACCTCTCAAGTTGTTAAACCTAATCAATCCTGATATATTCGTGTTATGCTTTCTTTCAAGGGAGATAAAACCTATTGACGAAAGACGTTTCTCTGGCTAATATTCACTTTCGGATTTAGTTTGGACAGAATGTGGAGAAGTTGTGTGATATTTATAAAAAAAGCCATTATTTGGGATTTGGACAACACTTTGTACCGGATAACGCCGGAATTCGCCGATATCCTGGACAGCGTAATGGCGCAGGCTCTGATTGAAGATTTGGGTGTAAAGCTGGATTTTGATGCGGCAAAAGCCAAAGTCAAAGAATCTTACAGAATTTATCGCGACGGCGGAGAGATTTTTTACCGTGAATATAATGTCGATCCTAAAGCTTTGTTTGACGCCTATCACAAACGCAAGCCGGTTGAATATATCAAACCTTTTGACGGCTTGGCGGAAAAGCTGACCAAACTGCCGGTCGGGCAATATATTTTGACCACCAGTTCGCACGAAGTGGCAGAAAAAATTTTGAAACGGATTGATTTGTATGATTTGTTCAAAGACAAATTTTATTCGGTTGAAGATTTTGATCTGCTGAAAAAAAATGAAGACACGCAGGTCTATCAGCAGCTTTGCGACAAAATCGGCATTGCTCCGAAGGACTGCATTTTTGTTGACGACAGTTATTCCAATCTTGAGTTTCCCAAGCAGCTTGGTATGACGACGGTTCGGATTTTTTACAATCAAAATTCCGCCCGCGACAAAGAATATATTGATATGGCCTATAAAGGGGTCGACAACTTTGTAAATGCCTTTATGCAGCAAAATTTGCTGGAGCCGGAATAACCTATCGGCACAGCAGGTTTTCCATCCGGTAGTTGTCTATGTTGTCAAGTTTTGAATGTTCTGTTTTTAGCTCGTTTTTGAAAAACTCAATCAAGGGTGAGATTGCGTCAATATAATCCTGAGTCAGCTGTTGGGTTGCCTCATCGACGTTTGCCTGTGTGAGCCTGCTGATATAGCGCGGTTTGATTTTATCGGCGATTTTGATGATTTCTTCAAAAAAATACGGGCGGAAATATTCCAAAGCCGTTTTATTAATCTGCTGATGCGTCTGCTCATGCCGCATAACGACTTCATATTCGCAGGAATTTTCTTTTAAATGGTCGGCAATGTAAATGACCGGATTGGTATAACCGATAAATAATTTGATTTTTGCCGGCATAATGCAGGCTTCCTTGGTTGAGAGCAAAGCGCCGCGGGTTCCGAGCGCAACCTCCCATTGAATGTCGGCAATAGCCAGTCCGGAGGCAAACATTCCCGTCTCCAGAAGATTGTGCTTTTTGGCCAAAGCCGTAACCTCCTGATGATTTTTTGAAAAATCATAATTAAGTTTGCCGTAAGACGAATAGTATTCAATTTCCGGCTTAATCTGTATTTGCGTACAACGAGTTTCATCTCCCCGGGACAAAGACGGGCAGACAAAAGACAAAAATGTTAATATAAAAAAAAGCTTTTTCATATAAAATAATTTACAGAAAATAGGTTAAATTATGGTTGAAATCTGAGGGAAGAAAAATGAAAAAAACAGTTCTTGCCATATTGCTTCCTGTAGCGCTGGGATTGGGAACATCAGCCGCCTTCGGCCGGGAGGTCTTTGTTCGCAAAAGAACCGTTCCGGGATTTTTTATGCCGGAAAATGCCATAGAACAGCCCAAAACGGTATTTCCGACCCCGCAATATTCCGAAGGGCAGGCAGAAACCGTCAAAGCCATTTCCAGTGATGATTCCGGCCGAAAAGTCCTGACGACGAAAGAATTTTTAGAAATGTCCGCCGCCGGAAAGAATAACGCCGAAAAACAGAAAAATGCCGATAAACCGGCGCCTGCCGCGCAAACAGAAGAATATGCCCGAAAAGAAATACCTGCCCGTAATACTTTAGCCGCACAACCGGCTCAGCCGGAAGAAAGGGAAGAATTGGTCATAAAAGACAACAACCCGGAAATTCCGGAATATCAAAAAAAATATCAGGAATATTTGAGCGCGCTGGAATATGTGGCTCAGGGCAAAAAACTGCCGCATGACCAGGTATTGGAAGATGATTTGTCGGAGATGAACTCCAATGCGAGAGAACTGATTCAAAAACGCAAAAGCGAGGATGAGAGCTTTAATGAAAAACGGCCGCAAATGGAAGAAATGTTGAAACAACAATAAAACTGCCTGCCGATCCCCTCTACCGGGCGATTTTTCCCTTTTCCGGTATCTACAGACATACTACTTTTTATTCCGTCATCCCCGCACGTTTTTTCTCTTTCAGTCATCCTTAGGCGCTTTATTTTTCTTCTTTGTCATCCCCGGGCGCTTCCTCTCTTTCGTCATTGCCGGGTGTTTCCTCTCTTATGTAATTCTCAGGCTTTCTTTTCTTATGTCATTGCCGGGTGTTTCCTCTCTTATGTAATTCTCAGGCTTTCTTTTCTTATGTCATTGCCGGGCTTGACCCGGCAATCCACGTTGAGGCGCGAAGGGTACGACCAGCGTAAGCTGGTTGGGGATTGCGCCTCAGCCGAACCGTAGGTTTGCGAAGCTTTTCGGCTGACAAGCGA
>CASGEB010000047.1 GCA_949300375.1 uncultured Pseudomonadota bacterium | reverse complement strand
CCTGCCGTGCAGGTCATTGCCGGGCTTGACCCGGCAATCCAAGTTAAATAAATTGGCTTTATTGCCATTCTGGATCCCCGGGTCAAGCCCGGGGATGACTATTAAAACCAGCCGCCCGGGGATGACCATTAAAACCAGCCGCCCGGGGATGACAATGCTTTAAAGTCCTTTGCCATTCACCAACTCTGCCGGAGCAGGTCAAGCCCGAGAATGACCAAAAAACAAGCTGCCTAAGGATAACCGGTTCCTCAAGAACAACATCTAAAGACCACTATACCACAACAAAACACCCGTGTCAATGCTTAATGAAAAGCGTAACGGGGATTTTGGCTAGAATGAAGATAAAAAAATCCCCGTCTTGATGTGAACGATATTTCAAAATTTGAACAGTTCAAAGGACGGGGAAGAAAGAAAATTAAATCATACTTTCCAGAGAATTGAACATTTCGGCAATATCCTCCGGATTGCAAAGTCTGTGATTGGAATTTTTCAAAAGTTTTACGATAACTTGCGGGCTGCGCAGACATTTTGCAATATTTTGCGCCTTGTTCGGCTCTATACAATCGTCTTTCATTCCCTGCAGCAGATGAACCGGGCAGTCTATCGAAATTTCTTTGCCGAGCAGACACATTGGCCGGGCGGAATCAAACATTTGCTTGGTAAAAAGATAAGTAAAATCTTTGGTAGAAAATTCGAGCCTGCCGTTTTTTTCCATATCCTGCCGTTGTTGCGGCGTAAAGACATATTCTTCCAAATCGCGGGTAAAATCGGGCGCGGCAGCCAGCCCGACAATACCTTGCACACGTTCCGGCCGTTCGATTGCCGCCAAAAGGCTCAGCCATCCGCCGATGGAAGAGCCGATTAAAATCACTTTGCTGTCAACAATATCATCAATAATTTCCAGCAGTTGGGCTTTCCAAATCAGCATATCGGTTTCTTCGTAACGTGCCGAGTCGGAGCCATGTCCGGCCAGCTCATAACGAAAAAATCCGATATTGTGCTTTTGGCACCATTCTTTAACGCTTTCCGGCTTGCGCCCCCAGCAGTCCGAAAACAGCCCGTGGGTATAAATGACGGTAATTTTGTGGGTTGACAAAGATTTTGCTTGGCTATAGTCAATTTTGGTTGTAAAGTCTGTTTTGAATTTGCGATTTTGCATAATCACCTCAAATTGAAAAAATTTTTGAAAGGATTGTAGTTTAGAAATGAGCAGCAGTAAAGATAAAACTCCGGTTGTTCTTCAGGTTTTGCCTGAAATGGAAACCGGCGGCGTTGAAGTCGGAACGGTTGAAATCGCCTCTGAGCTGCAAAAACGCGGAATAAAGAATTTCGTGGCATCGCAGGGCGGCCGGATGGTCTATGACCTCGACAGACTGAAAGTGCCGCATTTTACGCTGCCGCTTAAGAGCAAAAATTTTTTCAGAATGCGCAAAAATGCCAAAGCCCTGGAAAAAATCATCCGCGACAACGGCATTAATATTGTGCATGCCCGTTCCCGCGCGCCGGCCTGGAGCGCTTATTGGGCGGCCAAACGCGCCGGGGTAAAATTCATCACCACGTTTCACGGCACTTACGGACTTGGCCCGTTTGGAATAAAAAAGATATACAACAAGGTAATGACTTATGGCGAAAGGGTAATTGCCATTTCCAACCATATAAAAAAACACATTTTGCAAAATTATAAAATTGATGAAAGCAAAATCCGGCTGATTCACCGCTGTGCCGACATTGAGCGCTTTTCGCCATCTGCCGTAACGCAGGAACGGATGATAAACAAAATAAAAGAATATAACATCGCCGATGACAAACCCGTGCTGCTGCTCCCGGGACGGATTACGCGCTGGAAAGGCCAGCATTTGCTGATAGAAGCGCTTGCAAAAATGCAAAACCGGAATTACTATTGCATAATTGCCGGCGACAGTCAGGGACGCCGGCATTATATGGACTATCTTGAAAAACTTGTTCATAAATACAAACTGGAAGGCCGTGTCGGCTTTTTCGGACGTTATTCCGATGTTCCGGCCTTGATGATGGTTGCCAACGTCGTTTTATCCACGGCAATAGAGCCGGAAGCTTTCGGGCGGATTTCAATCGAGGGGCAGGCGATGGGAAAAATTGTCGTCGCTTCGGACATCGGTGGAACGCTGGATACGATTATTGACGGCAAAACGGGCAAATTGTTTAAGAGCAATGATGCCCAGTCGCTGGCCGATGCTCTGGATTGGGCTTTGGAGTTGTCTCCGGCTGCTGCGGAAAAAATCGGCAAAGCCGGCATAAAGAATGTACACGATAATTTTACCAAACAGATTATGTGCGACAAAACGATTAACGTATATAAAGAGCTTTTGGGAGAATAACGGTTATTTTCCCGGCGGAACGGCGGATTGCCATTTGCCTGCTGCTCTGTAAGATAATAAAATGGCAAAAAATAAAATAAGGAAATAAAAATGGTTGCGATTAAATTGCCTGACGGCAGTATTCTTGATATGGAGAGCGGTGTCAACGGTTTTGACATTGCCAATAAAATTAGTTCTAACCTGGCCAAAGCGGCCATAGCCATCACCGTAAACGGCAAAACCCAGGATTTGAGCACCCCTATCACGACCGACGCAACCGTAACAATCATTACCGGCAAAGATAAAGAGGGTTTGCACATCATCCGCCACTCCTGCTCGCACGTTATGGCAGAAGCGGTAAAAGAGCTGTGGAAAGACGTTCAGGTTACCATCGGCCCGGCCATTGAAAACGGTTTTTATTATGACTTTGCGCGCAAAGAGCCGTTTACGACCGAAGATTTTGAAAAAATCGAAGCAAAAATGCACGAAATTGTCAAACGCGATGAAAAAGTGGAACGGATTGTGATGCCGCGCGCCGAGGCAATTAAGTTCTTCAAGGATATGGGCGAGCATTATAAAGCCGAGATTATTGAAGATCTGCCGGAAGACGAGGTAATTTCTCTGTACCGCCAGGGCAGTTTTACGGATCTCTGCCGCGGGCCGCACGTTCCGTCCACCGGCAAAATCGGCGATGCTTTCAAACTGATGAAAGTTGCCGGAGCTTATTGGCGCGGCGATTCGACCAAAGAAATGCTGCAGCGTATCTATGCCACGGCCTGGGCTGACAAAAAAGATTTGAAAGCCTATCTTGAAATGTTGGAAGAAGCCGCCAAACGCGACCACCGCAAACTCGGGCGCGAAATGGATTTGTTCCATTTTGAGCCGGATTATGCCCCGGGTGCGGTTTTCTGGCATGACAAGGGCTACAAAATTTATCGCAAGCTGATTGAATATATGCGCAAACGTCAGGAGAACAACGGTTATATAGAAATCTCCACCCCGCGCGTTATGGATCGCTGCTTGTGGGAAACTTCCGGCCACTGGGACAAATACGGCGCCCATAACTATTCCGGCCAGACGGAAGATAAAAAATGGTTCTGCATTAAGCCGATGAACTGCCCGGGCGGCTTGTTGGTCTACAAACAGGGCATTAAGTCTTACCGCGACTTGCCGTTGCGGATGGCCGAGTTTGGCAAGGTCAACCGTTATGAGGCTTCCGGTTCTTTGATGGGATTGATGCGCGTCCGCGAGTTTACGCAGGACGATGCCCACATTTTCTGCACGCCGGAACAAATGGAAGAAGAATGCATTACGACGTTGAAGCTGATTTTGGATATTTATAAAGACTTTGGCTTTAATGACGTAAAGATTTATCTCTCAACCCGCCCGGACAGCATCTACCGCATTGGTTCCGACGAAATCTGGGATTTGTGCGAAAATGCACTGGCCAACGCCCTGACGTCGCATGGCTACAAGTTTGAAATCAACGAAGGCGAGGGCGCTTTTTACGGCCCGAAACTGGAGTTTATTTTGAAAGACGCCATCGGACGCGAATGGCAGTGCGGAACAATCCAGGTTGATATGAACCTGCCGCAGCGCTTTGATATTTCTTATATCGGCGAAGACGGCGAGAAACATCAGCCGGTAATGCTGCACCGCGCGTTGTTTGGGTCGATTGAAAGATTCCTGGGCATTTTGATTGAGAATCATGCCGGCAAACTGCCGTTGTGGCTTTCTCCGGAACAAGTCGTTGTCGCGCCGATTGTCAGCGAGTTTGACGACTATGCCGAAGAAGTCGCCGCCGCTTTGAAAAAAGCCGGTCTGAGCGCCAAAACCGATTTGCGCAATGAGAAAATCAATTATAAGATTCGCGAACATTCCGTTGCCAAAATCCCGGTTATTGCCGTTGTCGGCGCCAAAGAAAGAGAAAACCGCACAGTAACCGTCCGTCGCATCGGTTCCGATAAACAAGAGGTTATGAAACTGGACGATTTTGTAAAAGCTTTGGCGCAAGAAGCCCAAATGCCGTCACAGGATAAATAGCTGATTTGTAAAAAAGAAGAAAAACCGGTTGGAGACAACCGGTTTTTTTGTTAAAAAAATCAGCTACTTCCGATTTTTTGTTTTATCGCTCTTCCAGTCTCCGTTTTTTCCGTCATCCCCGGGCATTTTTCTCTTCCCTTTATCCTCGGGCATTTTATTTTTTTATCGTCCTCCCCGGGCATCGACCCGGGGATCCATCCTTCAAAGCACAATATCACCCACAACCCCGCCATAGCATCGCGGCCTCTTTGGCACAGTATTTTCAACTCGCCGCGCGCCTGCCGTGCAGGTCATCCCCGGGCGTTTTATTTTTTTACCGTCATCCCCGGACACTTTATTTTTTATCGTCATCCCCGGGCATCGCCCCGGGGATCCAAATCAACAATATGGCTTCTTCACGTCATTGCCGGACTTGATCCGGCAATCCACCCTTCAAAGCACAATGTCATTCACAAAAAATGTCGGAGCAACGCGGTCTCTAAGGCATAATGTCAACAACTGACCGCTCAGGCCGACGCCTGTGGATTGCCGGGTCAAGCCCGGCAATGACGTAAGAAAAAGATACCAGGGATCCACCCTTCAAAGCACAATGTCATTCACAAAAAATGTCGGAGCAACGCGGTCTCTGGAGCACAATGTCGACAACCGATCGCTGCCGACGTTCGGCCAGTTAAAAAGCATAAACCAAACCGGCATTCATCATAGCGTTTTTATACCCGCTGCCAAAAAGGTAGCCAATCTCAAAATACGCGCTCCAATTTTCATCAAGGCTAAGGCTTCCGCCGGCTTTCAAACTTCCGAGCGTTGAGTTTTCCAAAGCGTCGACTTTTTGCAAAGAGGTAACGCGCACATCGCCGCTGCCGATATTTTGCACAACGCCGGGACGCAGATAAACGAGGGCAAATCCGTCTTTGCGATAATAAGTCTTTTGCAGTTTCAAAGAAGCTTCAAGTTCCAGATTCCGCAATTTTCCATAATGCGCTTCCTTACCGTAACGGTCTTTGACGTTATCATAATCTATCTGCGTATAGATTGCCCCCAAAGTCGGTTCGAGCGTCAGATTATTTCCAAGAGCATAAACCGTTCCGCCCATAATACCGCCGCCAAACACCAAGCCGTCGGTTGAGGCTTTAACGCCGTCCTGCGATGCCATATCAACATCTTCATAACCGGCAAACAAACTGCTCATCAGCCAATAACGTCCCCGGTCATAGCGGTGATACAAGCCGAGAATATAGCTGTCGATTTCCGTTTCCGCTCCGGTTTTGGAATAATAATCGTCCCCCCGGCCGTCAAAATCATATTCACCATGCCGGTAAGAAGCAAAAACGCCAAGCCTGTTATAAACGTCTGACTGAACATCAAATCCGGCTTCCAATCCGCTGATATCCGCCTCATAATGATACGGGCTGTCTGCCTCTGCATAGCTGTATGTCGGGCTGACCCAAACGTTTTTCAGCTCTTTTCCGTCATATTCGCAGTCATAAAACCCGCCGCAACGCTGATGATACGTTTTGGTGCTCTCGACCTTATCCGCCACATTGCGCAACAAACTCCGCGTCTGTTCGAGCCCCGCTCCCGGAAGTCCCATATAGGCAACTGCCTCGCCCACAACACTGGCTCCTCCGACATTTTGATTCGTGGCATCGTCTTTGCTGCTGGGTTCATCCGGAAAATTCGGCGGCAATACGGCATCGTTTTCCAAATCCGGATCATCTGCCATATCTCCGGTGTCTCCGTCGCCATATCCGCTGAAACTTCCGTCCGGAACAACATCATCCGTACCGGCATACCAGCCGCCGGACTGATACAGGCTGTTCCATTTATACGCGCTGCCGATTACGCGGTAAATGTCAAAATACGCGCCGGTACTGAGATCATCATTTTTGGCCTCCACAAACTGTATCGGCTTTGTCGGACGAACATCCGGCTGCAAAACGTTCAGCACAACCTGCGTGGTTCCCGATACGTCGCCATCCACCCGCAGCAAGTCCGATTTATTGTTCTGAGGATCTACGTCAAACGTCATCTGCGCGTTGGCATAAGCTTTATAATTGCCAAATATTGTCGTAACGTCGTCAGCCTCGTCGTCAACATGGCTGAACGTAACCATACCGTCATTGTTCACAGATCCCTGGATTGTGTAATTTCCGGGAGAATGTCCCGCCAAATCAAGGCTTGAGCCGTTTTCTATAAAAAGCTTTTTAGACGCGTCGGTCAACGAAATATCCCCTTCAAGTTTTACTTCGGCATTGTTTTTTAACGTCAGTTGATCCCACCCGCTCACAACCTGCGCTCCGTCGCCGACGGTGTATTTTCCGTCTGTCAGGTTCAGACGTTTGTCCGCGGTAGTGTTAATCAGAGAACTTTCGGTCAAAATATCGTTAAGCCCGCCGACCAATGTGAGAGATCCTTCGTCTTTGACCACGTCTTTAAATATTTTGCTGTAATCATAAGTCCCGCCCATTATGGCCGCCGCGTCAATAATAATATTGCCGGTCAAAAGCGAATGCATGTCAATATCAAGTTCGGCTCCGCCGCCGGCCAGCATATTGTGCAGCATAGCGCCGGCCGCCGCTGTGAGTTTGCCGCCGTCGTTAATCGTCGTATCCTCGGCATATCCTCCGGATGCCACGTTCATCACGCCGCCGGTTCCGACTTCGGTGCGCAAAACCTTGGCGCCGTCTGCCACATTCATTGTACCGTCGGATAATATCCGGCTGTCTTCGGCGCCTGCGTCGGCATTAATGTTTACAACCCCGCCAAAACCTGTCAGAGAATTATAAAAAGTTCCGGCATTCACATCAACATTTGTACCCGAAACAGTTATTATTCCCATTTTGGCAATTTCATTATTAAATTCAACCCGCCCGCTGTCATCCCCGGTTATGGTTATGCCGGGAAGAGAAACAGAAGTTTGCTGAACATATCCGTTTTCGACCTTGGCAAGAATCATCTCATACCCGTCCATAACAATATGATAATCATCTCCCTGCTGCGTAATCTGAGCGCCCTGACTTTCCATTTGTTCCAATCCGGCCGCCAATTCGTCTTCCGAAACGATATAAGAATAATCTCTCGTCATATAACCGCTGTCTGTCCAAACCAGATGATAGAGCAAATCCTCCCCGTCATAAGCATAATACCCGCCGGCATTGTCCGAAACAACGTCATAACCGCTTTGGGACAACTCTTCCTCCGGATCAAAATAAACGCCGTTAATTTTATCATCAAAGCGGATAACCCCGTTGTTAACGGCGTTTAAGGTCAGACTGCCCATATTGTAAATCGCTTCGCTGTCCTCAACCTTGTTGCCGTCTGCGTCATTATGAATAATCTTGTTACCCGAAAATTCCGATATTCCGTTATCGGCTGTGATTGTCATATTTCCGGCATTATATATCGCCCCGCCTTGCGCCGTTCCGCTATCTGATTGAGCATAATTGTCATAAAAACTGCTGTTGGTTATGCTCATCATTCCACCGTTATATATCGCTCCGCCGTAAGCATCACCACCATCTGCTTTAACATAATTACCGCTAAAATCTCCCTCAATTTTTTTTATGATGCCAAAGTTATATATTGCCCCGCCGTAGGCATTACTATCGTATTCTTTCGAATAAACATAGTTGTTAGAAAAATCACCATCTATGTTAGATATAATACCACTATTACTATTATAAATAGCTCCGCCATAGATACTGCCGTTCTCGTTATCTGAAGAGACATAGTTGCCGCTAAAATCCCCGGTAATATCACCGATGGTACCTCTATTATCTATCGCTCCGCCGGTAGCATTACTATTGTATCCTTTCGAATAAACATAGTTGTTTGAAAAATCACCAGCTATGTTAGATATAATACCACTATTACTATTATAAATAGCCCCGCCATAGATGGCATTGTTACGGTTATCTGAAAGGGCATAGTTGCCGCTAAAATCCCCGGTGATATTGCCGATGGTTCCGCTATTATATATCGCGCCTCCTTCTGAGAATCTCTCATAATCTGCAGCATACGCGTAGGTATAATTATCAATAAAATCACCGTCAATTCCCTCTATGGTGCCGGTATTATATATAGCACCGCCTCTGGCACCGCTATTTGTTTGATTATGAACATTTTTAAAATCAGCCGTGATAAATCCAAGGGACCCTTTGTTATCCATATTGGCATTATCAAAAACCACGTTTTTGATTTGCAAATCTGTTTGAGCGGAGGAAGAGAAATTAAGAAAAATATGATTTGCAAATCTGTTTGAGCGGAGGAAGAGAAATTAAGAAAAATATTATCTGTTCTGGCTTCTGTATCAATACCTGTAATAGTATTTCCTTGCCCGTCGATGACAATGCCGGGAACAGAGGTGGAAATTGCAGAACTTTCACCCCCGGGGACGACGATGTTTTTGTCTAAATAGACTGTTCCGCCGGCACCCGCACCGTCAATACCATTCTCAACCGCGCTCTTCAATTCATCCCAGGTTGAGACATGAATCTCGGCGGCAAAAACAGGCTCAAAAGCCAGAAAAACGGCAGAAATCAAAACACTATAATACAACTTCTTTCTAAACATCGTCCCCTCCAATTTCTATTGGATACTCCCATCAATATAATATACCACATT
>CASGEB010000046.1 GCA_949300375.1 uncultured Pseudomonadota bacterium | reverse complement strand
ACCGGTATAAGACGTGCTGCCGGAAGTGCAGTCTTTACATCTGTAACAAGGCGTGCCGCATTCGGTGTATCCGGCCAGAGAACCGGAATAGTTTTTGGAACCGGAAGAACAGGTATCGGAACAACAGCGGTAACAGGTGTAACCACAGGCGTCAGTGCCGGATGCGGAGCCGGTACAGTCGACGCCGTAATTGGACGGGCATCCGGAAGAGGGAGATGCCGTGCAACATTTGCCGTAAGAAGAATCCCATGGACAGCGGTTGGAAGTAGCATACAACCGCCCCGGAGAACAAGAATTGACATAACCGGCCTCTCGGCAGGCTCTCGGACGGTCTTCCTTACAGCCTTTATAATAAGGCAGACCGTTCGGACATTGTTCATTAACATAAGATGGAACGGAACAAGTCTGCGTATTATATCCGTTTTGTTTACACCAGGTCGCAGCATCGCATTTAAGATAATGGTTGTCGCGGGAACAAGTTCCGACTACAGCCTGATACTGCGGGCATTCGCCGGAAGAATAATAGGTGTAGCCTTTTTCTTCGCAGTATTTTGAATCTTCGTTGATATTCATATTGATATCGCCAAACATCACATCATTGTCCTGACAGTCCGGCAAAAAGCAGACGCCGGCAAAGGCGTTGGAAGGCGGGAGAAAGACCGCAAAAGCAGCGGCCACAGCAAAGGCTGACACCGCGGAATTATGTTTCATGTGTAGCATAGTGTTATCATTTCTCATCGGCTTTCTCCCTTATAAAAATTCTTTTCTTATGTCATCCCCGGGTTTGACCCGGGGATGATCATTAAAACAAGCTGCCTAAGGATAACCGGTTCCTCAAGAACAACATCAAGACTACTATAACACATCAAAGCTTGTGTGTCAAGCATTATTGAGAGACAGGGGGAGGATTTTGGCTAAGATATAAAAACAAAATGCCTGACACATCAATAGTCAGGCATTTAGCGTAAAGAAATTATTATTTTCTTAATAAAGAAGATATTGTCGGACGGTTAATGAGCTTCTCCGGCCGCACAAAGCTGGGCATTTCAGCCTTTCCTTTTGCCTTTTGTCCTTCATCGCCGACCGGTGCGTTCAGTTTCTGAAACTTATCGGCGCTTCTGGCCTGGTACAAGCCGTCAAAACCCGGAACTTTTGTATAAAATTCTTCTATCCCTTCGATTTTTTCCGTTTTTCCAAGATAAAAAAGCCCGTTGGGCGTTTGAACATTATACATATTCCGGATAATTTTTTTCTGATATTCTTTGGTAAACAAAGACAAAACATATCGGCAGAAAATAACGTCAAATTTTTTAGACAGAGAAAAGTCATCCAACAGATTGTTTCTCTTAAAACTGACCATGGCTGCAATATTGTCATTCACCAGCCAGGTGTCTTTTTCATTATGAAAATTGTCAATAATATTGCGGGCATTCATCCCCATTTGGATTTCAAACTGGTTATAACTTCCGTTCTTTGCCTTAATAATTGCCTGCTCGGAAATATCCGTGCCGATAATATCAATATCCCAGTCAGACACATTAAGCAGTTTGTTTTTGACCGAAATGGCAACAGAGTAGGTTTCTTGTCCGGTAGAACAACCGGCGCTCCAAATTCTGAGCTTTTTAACGCCGCGGTTATATTCGCGCAGATAAGGCAAAATATTGTCTTCAAATTGTTTAAAAACACTGTGGTCGCGATAAAAACTTGTTCCGAGCAGTGTAAGCGATTCTATCAGCTGAGAGATAAAAGCTTTCTGCCCGATGCGCACTTCGTCAATCAGTTCCTCAACCGTGGCATAGCCTTTCTCCCGCACAAAATTGGTAATCTTTTTATCAAGAACAAAATACTCGTCTTCTGAAAAATCCCATCCGGCATTTTCCTTAAGAACTTTCAACAAATAGTCAAAATCGCTTTTGTTCATGCTTATTCCTTAATCATTCCCAAAATTTTAAGCTTGCTGACAATAATTTCTTCATCAAAAGGCTTCATCAGATAATCATCGGCGCCGCCGTCCAAAGCTTCCCGAATTCTGTCCGGTTCAATCATTGAAGAACAAAAGATTATTCTCGGCTGGCGAAACTTGTATTCCCCGCGGATTTTGTAAAGAACATCTATCCCGTCAATAATGGGCAGCCGCCAATCCATAATAATCAGAGACGGCTCCTCTTTTTCGCAGAGAGCCAGAACTTCCTCGCCGTCTTCCGCTTCCAGAACACTGAATCCAAGATTGTTAAAAATCTTGGAAAGAACCATCCTGATAATTTTTGAATCATCAGCAATAATACACTTCACGACACTATCCTTATCCGATTGCCAAACCTAATATCCCGTCTTCAATGAACGCCAAATTATAGCCGTCAAAGTTTAAAATTTTCTTTAAGTAAAACAGCGGAGCATACTGGGCGCTGATTTCGACATCTTTACCTGCGCAAATATTTCTGAGAGCGGCCGTTTTTTCTTTTGACGGTTCAACGTCGCTGTGTGCACCGATATACAGTTTTCCGTTTAGTTCCTCAATTTTGACCCAGCCGCCTTTGATAATGGTATCGGCCAGCACCATTGTTCCGACCATTGCCGGACGGGAGAATTTCGGGTTTTGTATGGCCATTTGCAACGAAATCGGAAAATTTTTGTTACCGAGCGTTGCCAGATAATCCTGCGTGGTCTTTTGAACAAGTTCCATATTTTCAAGATTGGCGTTATGAAGTCCGAAAGCCATTCTGAAAAACTTTTGCCGGGCGCTGAGAACGGTCGAACTGGTTTTCAAAATAGATTTAATATCGCTCAAAAAATCCATGTCTCCTTCTTCCAGCAGCTCGACGGCATTTGAAATCGCACCGATATTGCCGATCAGGTCATGGCTGATTCGGGTGCAGATCAATTCGCAGATTAAGCTATCGTTCATTATGTTTTCCATTTTTGCCTCAAAAATTGTACAAATCCGTATTCATATATCGCTGGTCTTCCCGCGACATCCTGGTAAAATCAAGCTCCCGCAGCATCGGATCTTCCAGAAGTAAATAGCCGGAAGACGCCTGCATATAGGGCTTGGATCCGCCAAGCCCCCAGATGACCTCGTCTTTATTGTCCGGCGTTCCGTATTTTTGGTTTATCCTTTTCCAAAAGTCATAAATTTTAATGTTCCGGAGATAAATGGCCTTTGCGCTGTTGCCGGTAATCGTCTGAGCCATGCTTTTATATGTGATTTTATAAACCTTGTTGCGGGTAAAATTGCTGGTAAAACGGACGGTAATATGCTCCTTGGTGTCAAACTTGCTAAACTTCAACGTTTCTGTATAGCGATGTCCTTCTTTTTTGGCTGTTTCCGCTACGCAGTTTGCCAGACGCTCGTAACCAACGACGCCGCTGTTCCGGCATTTTTCTTCATTGCGCCAGCGAATAAAGTTCGGGATTTCATATTTCTCGTGAACTTTCTGAAAACCGCGGTTTTGCATAATCCGCTCAACCTGTTCTTTAGACATTCGCAGCATAACGCCGGAGATATCAAAAACCGAGGCATTGGAGCGTTTGTTTTTTTTCTGGGAAGCCGACTGCATAAGTTGTTCCATGCTTTCGTCGCTGCTTTTGCCCTTATCTCCGGAAGATGAAATTTCTTTGGCCGCTTTTTCTGTAATTTTCCCAATCCAGGTTTTTTCAACGGAACCGGGTAAATTTGGGGTTAGATCAATTTTTTTTGCGGCGTCTTTATCGGCAATGGCATCAACCAGACCGCGCGAAGTATCCGGCGGAGTTTGCTGTTTGTTCTGCTGCGCCGGCGGTGCGATATTTGAAAGGGCGGCCGGTCTTTGCTGCGGAATTTGAATCTGAGGAACAATAGCTCCTTCTTCCAAAACTTCGGCATCGTCTTCAGGAAAGTCAAGATCGGATTCGTCCATCGGTTTCGGGCGGGATTCGTCCGCGGAAGAGGCCGCTGATTGTTGTTCTTGCCGACGCCGGGCTTTAATCTGCTGCAAGGCGTCTCCTTTTGCTTCTCCGGGAGCAGGCGGTGTAATCTGGAAAGCGGCGGCTTCGGCTTCTTTTTCGCTGGAAAACATCGTCGGGTCAAAAGAAACGTCAGCCCGGGCTTCTGCCGTCAGCAGCACCCCGAAAAACACCCAAATATACAGCCTTTGTTTCATTTTCACCGGATTCCCAGATTTATTTTTTCAATTATTTTTATCAAACAATATACCCTTTTTTAGCCGTTATCAATTTATAAGCAACATTTATTAAGAAATCTGTTTGATTTTGTGAATAAATAAGTGTATTTTAGCTACACTTGCAAGGATGAAAGATGAAAACAAATACCTTACATATAATCGGCGCCGGCCTGGCTGGATCAGAAGCGGCGTGGCAGGCGGCATCGCGCGGGATAAACGTTGTGATCCACGAGATGAAACCCCTCAAATTTTCTCCCGCGCATAAAAATCCGGATTGTGCCGAACTGGTCTGTTCCAATTCTCTGCGTTCGGATGATTGGGAGCATAATGCCGTCGGGCTGATGCATCAGGAAATGCGTCTGGCCGGATCTTTGGTTATGATGTGCGCCGATGCTTCAAAAGTACCGGCCGGCGGAGCTTTGGCCGTTGACCGCGATGCTTTTTCGGCGCTGGTTACCCAAAAGCTGAAAGCTCATCCGCTGATAAAATTTGAGTATGAAGAAATCACGGCTCTGCCGCCGGAAGAATGGGGCGAGGTCATTGTGGCTTCCGGGCCGCTGACAAGCGATTCTCTGATTGCGGACATTGTCAAATGCGTCGGCGGCCAGTCGCTTTCGTTTTACGATGCGATAGCGCCGGTCGTATTCAAAGACAGCATTGATTTTTCCAAAGCCTGGTACCAGTCGCGTTATGACAAAGGCGATAAGTTTGATTACATTAACTGCCCGCTTGACAAGGAGCAGTATTACCGTTTCGTATCAGAACTGAAAAACGCCGAACAGGTAACGTTTCACGATTGGGAGAAAGCATCTTTTTTCGAAGGATGCCTGCCGATTGAAGTAATGGCGTCCCGCGGCGATGACACGTTGCTTTATGGGCCGATGAAACCCGTCGGACTGAGCAATCCGAATTCTTCTGTCAAGCCTTATGCGGTTGTCCAGCTCCGTCAGGATAATCGTGAAGATACGCTGCGCAATATGGTTGGTTTTCAGACCAAGTTGAAATACGGCGAGCAGCAGCGGATTTTCAGAACCATTCCCGGCCTGGAAAATGCCGAATTTGCCCGCCTGGGCGGCATCCATAAAAACACGTTTATTAAAAGCCCGGCGCTTCTGGACGGTTTTTTATGTCTGAAAATACGGCCGCATATCCGTTTTGCCGGGCAGATTACCGGCAGTGAGGGGTATATTGAAAACGCCTGCACCGGATATTTGGCCGGATATTTTGCCGCTTGCCGTATTCAGGGCAGGGAAACGGTTTTGCCGCCGCGCACCACGGCGTTCGGTTCAATGCTGGCGCATTTGGTCGATGATGCCAATTTGGCGGATTATCAGCCGATGAACATTAATTTCGGGATATTTCCGACAATCTCAGGTGAAACGACGGCCAACGGCAAATTCCGCAAATTGAAAGGCGCAGACCGCAAAAAGGCCTATGCGCAAAGGGCTCTTGCCGATATCAAACCCTGGTTGGAGGCAATAAAATGAAAAAACGCTGCAAAAATCAAAAAGATGAGAATTTTCCGGTTGCCGGACTGCTGATTAAATCTTCGCTCCGTCCGCTGGTAAATGCCTATTATCGCGCGGCTCGCTACTGCGATGATATTGCCGACGCGCCGGATTTGTCCGCCCGTCAGAAACTGTCAAGACTCGGCGAAGCGGAAGATATTTTTCTTGGATACCGGAAAGAAGTTCCTGATGAATTGTTGTTTCTTTCCGTCCTGCGCCGTGAATTTCGGGACGAGCTTTTGGATACGTCTTTGTTTACGGATCTTCTGACGGCTTTTCGTCAGGACAGCCGTGGTCATGTTTATGAAACCTGGGAGCAGCTGTTGGAATATTGCCGTTATTCAGCGGCGCCGGTCGGACGTTTTATGCTGGCCATTCATGATGAAAACCTTTCAACCTACCTGCCGTCGGGCGTGCTTTGCACGGTTTTGCAGATTGCCAACCATATTCAGGACATCAAATACGACGCCGTTATGCAAAAGCGCATTTACCTGCCTTCCGAACTGATGGAAAAATATCAGGTAACGGCGGAAGATCTGCAAAAAGACAAATCTTCTCCCGGATTGAAAAAACTTATTGCAGAAATAATTTTCCGCTTGTCCAAAATGCTCAAAGACGCCGAACTCCTGCCGCCGATAACCCGCAGCCTGCGTCTGAGAATGCAAATCTGCGTTATCCTTTCTTTAACCAATATTATGCTAAAAAAACTAAACAGAAAGGATGTCTTGCAAAAAGAAGTGAAATTGTCTAAAATTGATTGGATTCGCGCGCTTATCAGCGGTGTTTTCCGGGCTCTTTTTACCAAGACAAAAATATCAAGGACTGCTATATGAACAACATCAAACAGATTGTAAAAAAATCGGGTACCTCTTTTTTTTGGAGCATGAGGTTTCTGCCGACGGCGCAGCGCAATGCCATGTATACGATTTATGCTTTCTGCCGCCATATTGACGATATCGTTGACGGTGATACGCCGGTCGCCGAAAAAATGGATCTGCTGAATGCCTGGCGGGAAGAAATGGATAATATTTTCGACAAGAAAGTCCCAACCACTGAAATCGGCCGCAAAATTTATAAAAACTGTATGCGTTTTAAATTGCCGAAAGAAGAGTTTTTGCGCTTGATTGACAGTATTGGCATGGACGTTCCCAATCCCGTTCAGGCGCCGGATTTAAACAAATTTTACCGTTACTGCCGCGGTGTGGCGGGCGTTCCTGGAAGCCTGACTTTAAGAATTCTCGGCTGCAAGGATGAAAAACTGATAGATGAACTCTCCACGTCGCTCGGCAATGCGCTGCAAATTACCAATATCCTGCGTGATGTTAAAGAAGATGCGCTGAACAACCGCCTGTATATTCCGAAAGAATATCTGGAAAAAGCGCAGATAACCGCAGCCGACCCGATGTCCGCCGTCGTTGATAAAAATCTGGTCATCGCCCGCGAAGAACTGGCGCGTCAGGCAAAAGCAAACTATGACAAGGCAGACAGGCTGATTCCGCTGCTGGATAAAAAAATCAGCCGCCACGTCAGAATGATAGAGAGCATCTACCGCCGCTATTTTGATATGATGGAAAACCGCGGTTGGGAAGTCATTTCTCCAAAACCGGCGCTTGGAAAATTCAAAAAACTCTCGTTGGCGCTGCGGGCTTATTTCAAAAAATGACCGGGATGTCCGTACAGACAATTCATATTTTGGGCGGCGGCGTTTCCGGCCTGGCCTGCGCTTATTATGCCAAACAAAAATCTCCGCAAAGCAAAATTATCGTGTACGAGGCAGCCGCCCGTCCCGGCGGACGCGCTTTCAGCTGCCGGGATAAAGGCTGGAACATTGAACTGGACAATGCGGCGCATGGTATTCTCGGCGCCAACAAGGAAGTCCTCCGTTTTTACCACGGAAAAGAAAATGTGCGCAGCATTCCTTTTTATGATTTTGCAGATAAAAAACTGAGCTATAATCCTTTTCGTTTTTGCCGTCATATCCTGCTATCGGTTTTTAATACGCCGGCGGAGAAAATAAGCCCCGGCTGCCTGTGGCGGGTTGCCGCGGCTTTGTTTCCGTTTATGCCCCGGCAGACAAGGCTTTTTTATTCGCACAACAATCTGACGCCGGATTTGATATCTTCCTTTCTGCCTTATGTCGACGAGTTGAAAACCGGCTGGAAACTGCAGCAGGCAGCAGGTGAAAAGCAAATTGAAAAGCTATGTTTCAACCGCGGTGAAATCTTGGTCGGAAAAAATGATAAAATCGTTTCTGCGCTGGATTCTCGTGCATATCAAAAAATTTTCGGCGGTGAGGTTTTTGACTATAACCGGATTGTAAATGTTTTTTACCGGGTAAGTACGCGCCTGTGGCTTCCGGGAGAAAAAGGCGTCCTCGGTCTGGTCAATGCAAAGGCGGATTGGATTTTTGCCGGAAAAGATACCCTGGCCGTAACCATCAGCGATTTTCACGGAGAAATCGGAGATAAAAACGAGTTTGCCCGCCGTATCTGGCTGGAAATCAACGCGTTGCGCAATCAAACGCCGTTTTTTATGCCGGATTACCGGATTAGGGATTATAAATATGCCGCCATTGCGCAGGATAAGGAAAACAATGCCAAACGCCCGCAAACCTGCCGGACAAAATATGCCAATATGGTTCTGGCCGGCGATTGGACATTGAAAAATTATCCCTGCTGTCTGAACGGCGCCGTCCTTTCCGCCCGCCGCGCCGTCAAAGCTTTGTTTTGATAAAAAGATAATAAAACGTCATCCCCGGACTTGATCCGGCAACCCACCCTTCAAAGCATTATGTCATTCACAAATCCCGTTATAGCAACGCGGGTCACGGAGCACCGCATAAACTGACCGCTCAGGCCGCCGCCTGTGGATTGCCGGGTGTAAAATCCCACAATGACACAGAAAAAAGCACTTTACCTCCCCCTCTTTGCTAAGAGGGGGATGGGGAAGCGCTAAGTAAAAACAACCGCTGCTCCGGTTGTTTTTATCTGCAAGCTCTTTAGAACATCTTGGCAAGCAAGGAAAGCGTTAGCAACCGCAGCGCGCCTAGATGCCTAAGTTGCCCAGCCCTTTAACGAGTACTTCTTAGTCTTTGTGAAAAAGAGGAAATTAAAAACACTATGTGCCTTCTTGCCGTCTTAGCCTTGTGCTTAGACGGCCTGAACTTTTTCACGAAGACTTAGAAAACGAGTTCAGGGCTTAACTTTTGTGGATTCTCGGGTCAAGCCCGAGAATGACAGTACTTAAAAATAATTCCCCCTCTCTTGAAAGAGGGCGCTAAGTAAAAACAACCGCTGCTCCGGTTGTTTTTATCTGCAAGCCCTTTGTAACATCTTAGCAAGCAAGGGAAGCTTTA
>CASGEB010000045.1 GCA_949300375.1 uncultured Pseudomonadota bacterium | reverse complement strand
ACCGGTATAAGACGTGCTGCCGGAAGTGCAGTCTTTACATCTGTAACAAGGCGTGCCGCATTCGGTGTATCCGGCCAGAGAACCGGAATAGTTTTTGGACCCGGAAGAACAGGTATCGGAACAACAGCGGTAACAGGTGTAACCACAGGCGTCAGTGCCTGATGCGGAGCCGGTACAGTCAACGCCGTAGTTGGACGGACATCCGGAAGAGGGGGATGCGGTGCAGCATTTACCGTAAGAAGAATCATAAGGACACCGGTTTGAAGTTGCATAAAGGCGTCCTGGAGAACAGGAATTGACATAGCCTTGCTCACGACAAGCTCTCGGCCTGTCTTCCTTACATCCTTTATAATAAGGCTGTCCGTTCGGGCATTGTTCATTCACAAAGGAGGGGAGAGAACAGGTCTGAGTGTTATATCCATTGTTCTTACACCAGGTCGCAGCGTCGCATTTCAGATAATGGTCGTCGCGGGAACAGGTTCCGACTTTTGCATAATATTGCGGACATTCGCCGGAAGAGTAATAGGTATATCCCTCTTTCTCGCAATACTCCGTGTCTTCGTTGATGTTCATATTAATATCGCCCTGCACGACATCTTCGTCCATACAGTCGGGTAAAAAGCATATTCCTGCAAAAGCGGAGGATGGGAGAAAAGCCAATAACGCGGTCAAACAAACCGCGGAATTAAGTTTCATGTGTAGCATAGTATTATCGTTTCTCATCGGCTTTCTCCCATAATTAAGTACTGTTTTGTTCTATGTACCGTCATTGCCGGACTTGATCCGGCAATCCAAGTCAACAATATGGCTTTATTGTCATTCTGGATCCCCGGGTCGCAGCCCGGGGATGACAGAATAAAAGGGGTTCCAAGGATGACAATGCAAAAGAATTATCATCAAGACTACTATAACACAGCAAAGCTTGCGTGTCAAGCATTATTGAAAAACAGGGGGAGGATTTTGGCTAAAGAATAAGTAAAAAAATCCCGCCTTTAAAACAGGTTATCAAAAGTTAACATGTCAAAAGGCGGGGTATTTCAAAATAATTTTTTTTAATCAACGGGTTTAATATGCCAAATATTGTTGGCATAATCCATAACCGCGCGGTCGCTGGAGAACTTTCCGATACGGGCAACGTTAAGAATAGCTTTCTTAGCCCACTCTTCTTTATTCTGAAAATCTTTTTCCATCTGGCGGATAGATTTTGCAAAATCTTCCAAATCAGCCAGAACAAAGTAATAGTCGCGGTTCATCAGCTCTTCATAGATAACCTTAAACAGCAAAACATAATCTTTTTCGCAGAAAGTATTGGAGTTTAAGGCATTCATAATCCGTTTGATATATGGTGATTTTTCAGCATATTCAGCCGGATTATACGAGTTGCTTTGGCGCATTTCCTGAATCTGTTCCTCTCTCAGGCCGAAAAGATAGAAGTTGTCGTCGCCAACGGCCTCGCGGATTTCAATATTGGCGCCGTCATAAGTTCCGACCGTCAATGCGCCGTTCAGGGCAAATTTCATATTGCCGGTGCCGCTGGCTTCAAAACCGGCTGTTGAAGATTGAATGCTGACGTTTGCCGCCGGAATGAGAATTTCGGCCAGAGAAACTTTATAATCCGGCATAAAGACGACCTTAATCATATCATTAACGCGCGGATCATTATTAACAACATCTGCCACATTGTTAATCAGCTTAATGATTAACTTGGCAAAATTATAAGACGGAGCAGCCTTGCCGGCAAAAATATAAGTTTTTTTAACGGATGGACGGAAATTGTCTTTAATGATAGCCAGATAATCGCCGATAACTTGCAATATAGTCATTAATTGGCGCTTATATTCGTGAATGCGTTTGGCATGGACGATAAACATACTGGTCGGATCAACAATAACGCCGCAGGTCTTGAAAATGATTTTAGCCAGTTTTTCTTTATTGGCCATTTTGACATTAATAAAGCTTTGAACAAACTTTTTATCCTTGGTATAATTTTCAATACCTTCCAACAAATCAAGATTGGTAATCCAGTCTTCGCCGATTTTGGAAGAGATAAGGTCTGCCAAAGCGGTATTGGCGTGTAAGAGCCAGCGCCGCGGTGTAATCCCGTTGGTGATATTAATAAATTTCTCCGGCCAAAGCTCATAAAATTCCGGAACCAATTTGGTTTTAATAAGTTCAGAATGGAGTTTGGCAACGCCGTTGACGGAAAAAGACCCGACAATAGACAGGTTTGCCATCCGGATGATTTGATTGTCGCCGTCGCCCGAAACAATGGAAACGCGTCCGAGTTTGTACGGGTCGTCTCCGAATTTTTCCCGGGCAAAATTCATAAAGCGGCGGTTGATTTCATAAATAATCTGCAAATGCCGCGGCAGCAGGCGTCTGAAATAGCGTGCCGGCCAGGTTTCCAATGCTTCCGGCAGCAGGGTATGGTTGGTATAGGCAAAAATCCGGGTAACGATATTCCAGGCCGTATCCCATTCCTGTCCGTGAACATCGACCAGCAGCCGCATCAACTCTGCAATCGCCAGGGCAGGGTGGGTATCGTTCAGCTGGACGCAAACCTGATCCGGCATTTTGTTAAAGTCGTTGCTCTTTTCCAAAAAGCGGCGGACGATATCCTGCATAGCACAGGAAACAAAGAAATATTGCTGTTTAAGACGCAGCTCTTTTCCCGATTCGACGGCATCGGACGGATAAAGCACTTTTGAAATGGTTTCTGTTTCGATTTTTTCTTTAACCGCTTCAATATAACCGCCTTCGTTAAAGATGTTGATATCCAGTTCATCGTCGGTTTTGGCGGAGAACAAACGCAGGTAGTTGACTGACTTTCCGTTATATCCGACAATCGGAAAGTCGTACGGAACGCCGTAAAGCGTGTTGGTGTTCATCCAGATATAATTTTCTTTGCCGGACGGGTCGCGGAAAGTTTCAACCTCGCCGTAAAGCGGAATTTTAACCGTTCTGTCCGGACGTGCAACCTGCCAGGGCGAAAATTCCGCAGCCCAGCTGTCGGCCTGTTCAATCTGATAACCGTTTTCAAACTTTTGTTTGAACAAACCGAAATTATAGTCAATCCCGTAGCCAAATCCCGGAATACCCAGCGAGGCCATCGAGTCGAGATAACAGGCCGCCAAACGTCCCAAACCTCCGTTTCCGAGTGCAGGATCATATTCGGTATTAAAAATTTCTTCAATTGAAATATCAGGAAAACCTTCAATTTTAATACTTTTCATAATATTAAAAAGGCCGAGGTTGTGCAGGTTGTTTTCCAAAGAACGTCCGATAAGGTATTCGACAGACAAATAATAGATTCGTTTTGAGTTGGCTTTATTGTAACGGGCTATGGTGTCATACATTTTATCCATCGCAAATTCCCTGACAGCCAGGGAAATCGCCAGCAGAGCCTCTTCTTTATTAATCTCACAGGTTCTTTTGCCGAGAAAATACTTAATATAATGCTCAATTGAAAGCTTCAGGCGCGCTTTGTCAATTTCATTAATAATCGTCGTATCTTTTTTGCTCAAAATCTCTCTCCTCTGAGTCGTTAACAACATATTCTTACCCATAACAATATTGGCAATTGTTTGAAATATGGTTAATGAATTTTGAAATAGGCCGCTAAAAATATAATCCCTGATTTATACATCCACAATAGTACACAATTTAATTATTTTGATGTGAAAATAAAGTTGCAAAATATTGTTTTTTGAATATAATCCGAGCGAGAATATATGTATGTTAAGAGGTGGACTTTTATGAAAAAAACTTTTTTGTGCGGCCTTCTGGCGGCGGCCGCAATTCCGGGCGTCGCATGCGCTCAAGACATTTTTGAGGCTTTAAGCGATGCTTACCGCAGCAATCCGACATTGCAGGCGCAGCGTGCATATTTGCGTTCGGTTGATGAAAATGTGGCAATTGCCAAATCCGGGTATCGCCCGAATATTTACCTTCAGGGCAGCTATGCAGATGCCGATGTTGACAGCAACCAGCCGGGAGAAAGCAGCCGGACAAAGCAGCGTTCCGTTGCGGCAATAATCTCTCAACCGTTATTTAGCGGTTTTCAAACGGTCAATGCCGTAAAATCCGCAGATAAATTTGTCCGTTCGGAACAGGATAACCTTTTTAATGTCGAACAAAATGTTTTTCTGGACGCGTCTACCGCATATCTTGATGTAATGCGGGATGAAGCAATTGTCGATCTGCAGAAAAACAATGAAAAACTTTTGAAAAAACGTTTGGATGAAACAATTCAGCGTTTTAACGTCGGTGAAGTCACCCGCACCGATGTGTCTCAGGCGCGCGCCCGCTATTCGCAGGCCAAAGCCGATCGTATCAGTGCGGAAGGCGATTTACAGGCTTCTCGCGCCAATTATGCCCGGATTATCGGCAGCCGCCCGGAAGATTTGAAAGCGCCGGAAAGCTTGGATAAAGTGCTGCCCGCAACTTTTGAAGAAGCTTTGGAATATGCCAGGACGCACAACTATTCCATTCGTCAGGCTAAAAACTATTTGGAATCAAAACAATATGATGTTAAAACCCAGACCGGCGCATTGCTGCCGACAGTTACCTTAGACGGCGAGGCTTCAAAAACCAAAGGCGATATCGACATTTTGCCGAACGACAGCGAAGTCGATAATCTGGAATGGAGCGTCAATATGCGGGTGCCTCTTTACAGTTCCGGTGAAAGCCGCGCCAAAATCCGTCAGAGTAAATATCTGAAATGGCAGGCGCAGGAACAGGTTCTGGATGCGGAACGCAGCGTTGTTGAAAGTGTAACCAGCGCATGGGAGTATATGATTGCCAACAAAGCGATGCTTTCATCCATTAAAGACCAGATTAAGGCCAACGAGATTGCGTTAGACGGCGTCCAAAAAGAGGAAGCTCTCGGCAACCGGACGATTCTTGATGTCCTTGACGCTTATCAGGAACTGCTGAACTCAAATGTAGAACAGGTCAAAGCCCGCCGTAACTATTATGTTTCGGCCATGTCTTTGTTGCAGGCTATGGGCAAATTGACAGCCCGTAATTTGAATCTTGATGTCGAATACTATGATGCCAAGAAATACTATAAAGAAACCCGCGACAAATGGTTCTCCGTTTCCGTTGATGACTAAAACAGCCCCGGCTTGTGCTGATATTCAAAAAAAATAATAAAACCTATTTACAGTTAGAATCTTATATAATATGCTGAAAAAGGTTAAAAAGAATGTCAGCCCGGCCGGGCTTTCGGTTCTTGTAATTATTTCAAAAAAAAGAATTTGGTGGAAAAATGGCCGAACAACAAGAAGAAATGTCAATGAATGAAATTTTATCTTCAATCAAAAATATTTTGGTTGAAAATGAAAATCCCGCTGCGCCGTTACCTTCCGGATTAACTCCGCCGGAACCGCATCCTGCCGGAAATGAAAATACTGTTGAGCCGGCGGCTGAGGTCGGACTTCCGGATTCATTTGAAATCGGCGGCGGCGATATTAAAATTGACGACATCAAATTTGATGAAAACAGTGATATTTTGGAACTTTCTCCCGAAATGGCCGTTGAACTGGAAAAAAACAGCCGGCAAATGGAAAATGCGTCCGATGCCGGACATATTGAGCTTTCTGAAAATTTTGCAGATATCGACCCGGCGCCGGAAATTGTTGATGACAAAGGTGATGACGAGCCGGAACCGGTGGAAGAAGATATAAGTTTTGACGGGCTGATGAAACAAAAAAACGAACAAAACGCAGCCACGGAAGAAGCTTCGGCTCCGGTAATAGATGTTGAATCCGACCCGTATTATGAAGAACCCGCGGATGAGCAAAATCTTCCGGAGGATAACATTGCCGGGCTTAATGCCGAACTACAGCTTCCTGCCGATACTGAAAGCGAAAATATAACGGTTTCTGCACCAGAAGAACAAGTTGTTGAACCGGAAGCCAAAATGCCGGAAATGTCTTGGCCTGAACCGGTTGAAATGGCCAAAGAGCCGGAGGCTGAACCAGAACCAAAACATGATACAGCAGTTGAGACAGAGCCGGAAACTGAACAAGCGTCTTTTTCTGCAGAACCTTTGACGGCCGGATTTGAACCGGAAACGCCGGAACCAAAAGAACCGGCAATTGAAAATGTTCCGGCGGTAGACGAAGATGTGGCTGATGTTTCGGCAAATATTATAAACAACTTTGCCAAATTATTTGCCCAAGAAGAAACCCCGGCGAAAGAGCCGGTAAAACCAACGCTTGAGATTGCGCCGGTTTCTGAAAATGTCAAACTGGGCGATTCTTCCCAAACTTTGGAAGATATGCTCAAATCCGCAATTCAGGGACTGGTCGCCGATTGGGTTTCAGGAGCCAAAAGCAATATTGACTTATACGATATGGTATCAAAAGAAGTTGCCCGTCAAACCAAAGTCTGGCTTGATGCCAATCTGCCTTCCGTTGTAGAGGCTGTGGTAAAAAAAGAAATTGAACGAGTGATGGTAAAGGTTGGCCGAAGCTGAGTATGATTGGCGCCGACCTTCTCCTTTCTGCCCCCAAATTAAGTTTTGAGGGCTTTTGTCGCATTTAAGAAAATAAAAAAATTAGGGAAAAAATAATGTTGGAAAAAACATACAATCCGAAGGATTTTGAAGAAAAAATTTATGCCGACTGGGAAAACAGCGGCGATTTCAAACCGGATATGCGCAGTGATAAAGATGCTTTTGCCATTGTCATTCCGCCGCCGAACGTTACCGGCGTTTTGCATATGGGACACGCATTGAATGACACGCTGCAGGATATTATGGTTCGCTATAACCGGATGCTGGGTAAAAAGGTTTTATGGCAGCCGGGAACCGACCATGCCGGCATAGCCACTCAAATGGTTGTAGAACGCAATTTGGCCAAAGAGGGGATTACCAGACACGATCTCGGCCGTGAGAATTTTATAGAAACCGTTTGGAAATGGCGTGAAAAATCCGGCGGCACGATTTGCAAGCAGCTGCGCCGCCTCGGCGCATCCTGCGATTGGAGCCGCGAACGTTTTACCATGGACGAGGGGTTGAGCCGCGCCGTTCGCAAAATCTTTGTCCATCTTTACAAAGACGGCCTGATTTATAAGGCCAAAAAGCTTGTTAACTGGGATTCCAAATTTATGACCGCCGTATCAGACCTGGAAGTTGTCCAGAAAGAAACCGTCGGCAAAATGTATTATTACAAATATCCGATTGAAGGCGAGGATGGAGAGTTTATTCATATTGCCACCACCCGTCCGGAAACCATGTTCGGCGATACGGCCGTTGCAGTCAGCAAAGAAAATGAAAAATTAAAACATTTAATCGGCAAAAACGCGATTCTTCCGATTGTCAACCGTCCGATTCCGATTATCGGCGATGAACATGCCGATCCGGAAAAAGGTACCGGTGCGGTAAAAATTACCCCTGCGCACGATTTTAACGATTTTGAAGTCGGCAAACGCCACAATCTGCCGATGATAAATATCTTGAACGAAGACGCAACGCTGAATGAAAACACGCCATTCCCGGGAATGGATACGCAGACTGCCCGTCAAAAAACGATAGAAAAGCTGGAAGAACTCGGCCTGATGGAAAAAATTGAAGACCATCCGATGGTCATTCCGTACGGCGACCGTTCCGGCGTTGTGATTGAACCGCTGATGACTGACCAATGGTTCGTCGATGCCCCGACTTTGGCGAAAGAAGCGATTCGTGTTGTCGAAAACGGCGAAATGGAATTTGTTCCGAAATCTTATGAAAAAACTTATTTTGAATGGATGCGCAACATACAGCCCTGGTGCATTTCCCGCCAGTTGTGGTGGGGGCATCAGATGCCGATTTGGTACGGCCCGGACGGTGAGATTTTCTGTGAGGAAAACGAAGATGAAGCTCAGGCCGCGGCCGATAAGCATTATGGCAAACATGTTGAGCTGACTCGGGAAACCGATGTGCTTGATACCTGGTTCTCTTCCGGCTTGTGGGCGTTTTCCACGCTTGGCTGGCCGGATAAAACCGAATATCTTGAGACCTTTTATCCGACTTCGGTTTTGATTACGGCTTTTGACATCATCTTCTTCTGGGTTGCCAGAATGATGATGATGAGTATGTATATGATGAAAAAGGTTCCGTTCAAAAAATGCTATATCCACGGGCTTGTCCGGGATGAAAAAGGCCAGAAAATGTCAAAATCCAAAGGCAATACCGTTGATCCGATGGATACGATTGAAAAATACGGAGCCGATGCCTTGCGCTTTTTTATGGCTGCAATGGAAACCCAGGGCCGCGATATCAATATGAGCGAAAGCCGGATTGCCGGTTATCGCAATTTTGCCACCAAACTTTGGAATGCCGCCCGTTTTGGTGAGATGAACCATTGTTTTGAAGACCGTTCGCCTTTTGATGAAAACGGCGTTAAGCACGCTGTCAACAAATGGATTGTTGCCAAAGCCAAAGAAGCCTCAAAAGAGGTTACGGAAAACCTGAACAATTTCCGCTTTTCCGATGCCGCCAATGCTGTTTATCAGTTTGTCTGGGGGGCTTTTTGCGATTGGTATATTGAAATGTCAAAACCGATTTTTTATGGTGAGAACGAGGCCGAAAAAACAGAAACCCGTCAAACGTTCGCCTGGGTTTTGGATCGGATTTTGACCATTTTGCATCCGTTTATGCCGTTTATTACTACGGAACTCTGGAACAATACGGCGGATACGCGCAAAACCAAATTGATTCATGCCGCTTGGCCGTTGCAGGAAAAAATTGATACCGCGGCAATGAACGAAATCGACTGGGCAATCGACTTGATATCGGCTGTTCGTTCGCTGCGGGCGGAAATGAATCTGCCGGCGGCGGCCAAATTGACGGTATATCTGAAAGGCGGCAGTCAGGCCTCTTGCGCTAACCTGCAAAACTTTAACGCAATTATCTGCTCTCTTGCCAGATTGGAAAAGCTTGAGTGTTTTGCCGACAATGCCGAAATCGGCAAAGATATGGTTCAGAGCGTTTTCCGGGAGGGAACGATTTTGCTGCCGTTAAAAGGCGTGGTTGATTTTTCGGCGGAAAAAGAACGCCTGAAGAAAGAGCTTGATAAGCTGAACAAAGACCTGGAAGGCTATGCCCGCAAACTGCAAAATCCAAACTTTGTCGAAAGAGCGCCTGCCGCTGTTGTTGAAGAAGAAAAACGCCGCCAGTCCGAAGCGCTGGAAAACAAGAACAAGGTGGAAGAAGCCCTGGCAAGAATAGCCAATTTCTAAACAACTAAGCAATAAAAAATCCTCGGAAACAAATTTCCGAGGATTTTTTTTATATTGTTAATATTGACATACATAAAGCGCGCCATTGTGTCCAAAGCTGTTTCCGTTACTGTCCTGCCCGCCGTAATCGGGACCGACGCATTGTTGAAAGACGGGGGTTCCGCCGGAACTGATACAGCCTGTATAGCCGTTGTTGCTATTGCAGTCAAATCCGACAACGGCAACACATCCGTCATAATCGCAACTGCTGTTGCAGCACCAGAAGTCATAGTCTCTGAGAGACGATTCCGATTTACACTTGTAACAAGTTCCTGAAGTTTCTCCGCAAGAACAAGTTTTAGATGCCGTTGCCGAATAACCGTTGGAACAAGATGTCGAATATCCGTCAGGACAAGAGTAGCTGTGCGTATGGGCCGGTTTATCTTCACAACTTGTGCAAATGCCGCAGGAATTGTAAGAAGCGCATCCATAATCGCAGGATTTTGGTGTTGCCGAACAGTCAGAATTATATTGACATTCATAGCAGCTTGTGCCGCATT
>CASGEB010000044.1 GCA_949300375.1 uncultured Pseudomonadota bacterium | reverse complement strand
CCTGCCGTGCAGGTCATTGCCGGGCTTGACCCGGCAATCCAAGTTAAATAAATTGGCTTTATTGCCATTCTGGATCCCCGGGTCAAGCCCGGGGATGACCATTAAAACCAGCAGCCCGGGGATGACAATGCTTTAAAGTCCTTTGCCATTCACCAACTCTGCCGGAGCAGGTCAAGTCCGGGATGACCGTAAAGTAACCAGCCGTGCAATGACCATAAAACAAGCTGCCTAAGGATAAACAAGCTGCCTAAGGATAACCGGTTCCTCAAGAACAACATCTAAAGACCACTATACCATAACAAAACGCCCGTGTCAATGCTTAATGAAAAGTGTAATGGGGATTTTGGCTAGAATGAAGATAAAAAATACAACGGGGAAAAAGCGTCCGGGCGGATGTCTTATGTTTTTACACAGCATTTTTCCGTTGAAACGGGCGTTTTTAATCCTGTCCGAAAATTGTGCTTTATTTTTGATGAAAAAAGGTATATAAATACGTCATTGGATTAACAACAAGCAGATTTTGAATGTCACCATTAGGTAAGTTTACGCTGGCAATTATCGGTTTGCGTTTTGCCGGGGCTGTTGGTTTCTTTTGGGGAATGTTTTTAGGACATATCCTGATTGACAGTACAATCGTTATTAAGAAAATTGAAAAGTTTATAGCGCAGTTTGATGATAATGTCCGTCTGCTGCTGCCATATCATGCCTGCCGTTATTATAATAAAATTGACGGTTATTTTGGCGGAAAACTGTGGGGCGCCGTTTTGGGTTCGGTATTGTTTGGCTTTTACGGCTTTGTTACGCTGTTTATTCTCGGACATTTTGTTTTTGATACGCCGCGTTCACGCCATGCTTTGGCTTTTCGGGCAAGATTTGATGCCCTGTGGCAGTTGCATACATATAAAATTCTGGGAGCAATCGTTGGTTTTTCACTACAGAGCGAAATGCTTATTTTTTGCGGCGTTATTATCGGCTTTTTCTTTGATGCCTGGCTGCATGAGAAAAATTTTGCCCAAAAATTTGGTTTGGGACGTTTGAAAGCCTGTTTGCCGAAGTTAGAGTTCTTGAATCTTTTTCCTGTTTCCAGAGCCGGGCGCAGAAAAGCTTTTATTAAAGCTATGGCCGGATTGGCGGCAAAGATCTCTAAGGCGGACGGCGCCGTCAGCCCGAACGAGATTCATTTGTTTAAGCAGTTATTTGACATTCCGCAAAAGGCGAATCGCAGCATTTCTAAGATTTTTAACAGGGCAAAAGAGAATGTTTCCGGTTATGAGCGGTATGCTGCGCGGATTAAGCAGATTTCCGGCGATGATATTGCCCTGAAAGAAAAAGTTATTGAAAATTTGTTTAAAATTGCCGTCGTCGATGGGGCGATTGGGACACAGGAACGTGAGATTTTGCGCAATATTGCCGAGATTATCGGTTTGCCGCACGGGAATTTTAAGGTTATTGAAGAGGGCTTTAATCCGAAAAGGCAGGGAGCGGGCGGAAATGTGCGGGATTTTTATGAGATTCTCGGCGTGTTCTGCAATGCCAGCGACAGCGAGATTAAAAAACGTTGGCGCGAGCTGATTAACGAATATCATCCCGATAAGGTTCAGGCGCGGGGGGCGACGGTTTCGGAAATTAAGGCGGCGACCGAAAAAATGGCCGAAATCAACAATGCTTATGAGACAATTATCAAGCTGCGGAATATCGCCTGAGATGAAAATTGTTTTAGCAACGGTTAATGCCCGTTATTCCCATACTTCATTCGGGCTGCGATATTTGAAAGCCAATCTGAAAGAGTTTGAAACCGCCTGCGAAATTATGGAATTTACGCAGGATTTGCCGCCGCAGGAAATTGCCGAGAAAATTATTGAACAACGGCCTGATATTGTCGGTTTCGGCTGTTATATCTGGAATATTGAGACGATTTTGAAAACGGCAGAAATTGTGCGGGCGATTTTGCCGCAGGCTGTCGTGGTTTTCGGAGGGCCGGAAGTTTCTTATGAAAATGAGACGTTCTTGCCGCATTGTGATTATCTGATTGAAGGCGAGGGAGAGCTGGCTTTGTATCATCTGGTGCAAAAGTTGGCAGGAGGCAGCCGTCCGGCAGAGAAAATTCTGAAAGAGCCGGTTTGTGATTTGAACCGCCTGAAAATGCCTTATTATTTATATAGCGACGAAGATATTGCCCACCGTCTGATTTATGTTGAGGCCAGCCGGGGTTGTCCGTTTGGCTGCGAATTTTGCCTTTCATCTTTGTCGCGCGGGGTCAGGGAATTTGATTTGGACGGGTTCTTGGCGGAAATGGACGTGCTGATTGGGCGCGGGGTGCGGCAGTTTAAGTTTGTTGACCGGACATTTAATCTGAAAATTGACCGGATTAAGAAAATTCTCGGCTTTTTTAAAGCACGTTGGCATGACGGAATGGTTTTGCATTTTGAGATTTTTCCGGACAAGCTGAATGCGGAAATGCTGGAAGAAATCAAAAATTTTCCGGCCGGAGGGCTGCATCTGGAAGCCGGTGTGCAAAGTTTTTATGAACCGGCGTTGAAAGCGATTTCCCGTAAGCAGGATGAGGAAAAAACTTTGGAGAATTTGCGGATTATTCGGGAGCAGAGCGGGGCGGAAATTCATGCAGATCTGGTGGCGGGGATTCCGGAGGCGAGTTTACAAACGTTTGAAGACGATTTTAACAAGCTGATTGCCGTGCGGCCGCAGGAATTGCAAATCGGGATACTGAAACGTCTGCGCGGGGCGCCGATTGACCGGCACAGTTCCGGATATGCCATGGTTTATTCCAAATATCCGCCCTATGAGATTATGCAAAACAAAGATATGTCTTATGCCGATTTGCAGCTTGTTAAACGGGTCGCGCGCTATTTTGACCTGTATTACAATTCCGGAAATTTTAAAAATTCCTGTGATTTATTGTTGACGGCAAAAAAGTCGGCTTTTTTGTGTTGGGCGGATTTTGCCTCCCATATCTGGAACACCTATCATCAGACGCATAAGATTTCAATAAACCGTCAGACGCAAATATTGTTTGATTATTTGTGCGGGTTTTGTAATATAAAAGAAGTTGCCGCGGCACTGTTGGCGGATTATCAGGCGCAAAACCGCAGTGACAATATTAACTACATCAAAGAGGTTTTGAAATGAAGGAATGCCTGCTGCCGGATTGTTGTGAGCGTAATGCCGAGGTTGATATGCTGGTGCTGCATTGCAGCGCTTATCCTGCTGATAAATTGATTGATATTTTTAAAGAATACAAGGTCAGTTCGCATTATATTATTGATGAAAAAGGTGAAATTATCCGGTTGGTTGACGAGGCAAAAGCCGCGTATCATGCCGGCGTTGGTTTTTGGCGCGGTCGTTCCGACAGCTGCAATATGCGTTCTATCGGCATTGAACTTGTGAATATGTCTCTCGGGCAAACACCCTATAGTGAGGTACAGATTGCGGCTTTGATTCCGTTATGCAAAGAATTGATGCAAAAATATCAGATTGCGGCGGAGAACGTGGTCGGACATTCGGACATTAAGCCTTTAGGCAAGGCTGATCCGGGGATATGTTTTCCGTGGCAGCGTCTGGCAAACGAGGGAATCGGCCTGTGGTATAATCCGGCAGATGCCGAAAAAACAAAAGACAGCAGCGTTTCTGCCCTGTTGGCAAAAATCGGGTATAATACTGCGGATGAGGAAACAACCATTGCCTCGGCTTATGCATTCCGCCGGCGTTTTTTGCCGGAAGAAGTCCGTGTTGACAAAGATGTAATGCATCTGGTGAACAATGTTTATCCGGTCGGCGATAAGTCTTTGTTATCTGGTGATAAATTTATTAATTGTTTAAAAGCTGTGGCTTATCGGTATGAAATGCTTGAAAATAGTTCAAAAGGTTATACATTAGTCAATGAACGGCAAAACCGTTTATCAAGATAATTTCTAAGTATGTGTAGCGACTAAAATTGTGTAGCAGCAATCGCAAAGTACTGAACCGGAGCAGGTTTGGGCTTGTGCTTGAATATACAGAACTTAACTTTTGATAAGAGAGAGTCAAAGTGGAGAAAATTTTGGTCGATACGGAACTGACGCGGGAATCTATTGTTGCATTTGTCAAAACAGAGGAAGAACTGCGGGAGGTCGCGGCCAGCGAGGCCGACGGTCTGATTGTGGTTGACGGCAGACTGGAGCTTTTTTCCGGTGAACCGCTGGCGTTGTTTGAAGGGCAATGTCTGACCGGCAGCAAACGTGTGGGCAGAAGCGGCGTTTCAGAACTTGTTTTTCATCATCATAAAAGCTTTAATATTTTGAAAATGGCTGACGAAGCGGAAATTTCCGATTTGAGCATTATAGCCGAGTTTGAGAATTTTCAGAAGGATGACGCTTTGATTGAGCTTAACGGGAGCCAGGGCGTTAAATTGCGGAATGTGCGGCTTATTCCGGAAAATCATACCGGGCGGCGGCTTGAAAATGTCAGTTTGTTTTATCTGAACAATGATGCACTTTTGGAATGTGAGGGCAATGTTTATATTGAGGCTGGCGGCGATGGGCTGAAGGGTTTTGAAATTGCCAATAACAGCCGCTTGAATATTCGCGGCACAGTGGATTTTATTTCCGGCGGAAAAGAAAGTTATGTTCTTTGGCTGTATAATAATGCAACGGTAAATTTGTTTTCCCAATCCGGTTTGCGGGCCGATTATCCCGAGGGCAGGGTTACCGGCAGCGGCGGCATTTTTAATTCTGACAGCTCGGTTAATATTTTTGGCGGTTCAAGCGTTTATCTGTCCGGCGACAAAATTATGGTTAACGAGTTTGACACGATGGGCGGTTTTTTTGTTTATAAAAATGCCGAGATTTCTATCCGGGGACTGTTTTCCCAGCAAGCCGACACTTGGAAATGTACGCGTTTCTGGCGGCGGCAGGAGGCCTCCGGCATTCGTTCTTTTGATGCGTTTGCTTCGGAATTTGTCAAAGTTGAAAAGTCAGATGTGCCGGAGGGCATCCAGAAAGCCTTGTAAGATATAAGCGGCGGCGGAGCTGTCCAGAACTTCTTTGCGGCGTTTGCGCGACAGATCCGCCTCTTTTATCAGAAAACTTTCCATAGCCCTGGAAGATAAGCGTTCGTCCCAAAAAGCAACGGGCAGGCCGGAAGCTGCTTCTATTTTTGCAGCAAACTCTCTAACGCTTTCTGCGGTTTTTCCTTCTGTTCCGTCCATTTGAAGCGGAAGTCCGAAAACCAGACCGCCGGCTTCTTTTTCTTTGATGACGGACAGAATTTCTTCAATATCTTTGGACTCTTCCCGGCGCTGAAGGATTTTGTACGGCGTGGCAACCATCAACAGCAGGTCGCTGACGGCGATGCCCAGCCGTTTGGCACCGTAGTCAAAGCCGATGACGGATTTATAGGGTTGCATTCGTTGTTTGAAATCTTTAATGTCCATGTTCAATAAGTCTTTTTGCTAATTGATTTTTAACAATATTAATATATTATGAACGCAAATAAAAGCTTTTTTTGTAATGGGGTTAAAATAATGAAGTTAAAATATGTTCTGGCCGTGTTGCTTTGTGTGTTGACGGCCGGTAATGCCCGGGCCGAGCTTGAAATCGAGGTTGCCGGTGCAATGCGCGATCCAATGCCGGTGGCTTTTCCGGAGATGATACATGACGGTTTTTTTATCGGGCAATATGCCCGCAGAATCCGCGATGTCGTGATTGCCGATTTGGAGAGTTCCGGTCTGTTCCGTATTATCAATCAGAACAGTTATATTCAGGAATTCAACTCCATGGATCAAGAGCCGAATTTTATTGACTGGACGGCGATTAATGCCCATGCGCTGGTTCAGAGTTCGGTTGCCGAAATTCCGGGAGAAAAGCTGCGTGTTGAGTTTCGCTTGTGGGACGTGCCGGCTGAAAATCAGCTGAAAGGCCAGTCTTTTACGACCTCTAAAGATAATTGGCGCCGGGTTGCGCATGTGATTGCCGATGCAATTTATGAACGCCTGACCGGTGAGAAGGGGTATTTTGACACGAGGATTGTTTATGTTTCAGAAAGCGGGCCGGTAACCAGAAGAATCAAACGTTTGGCGATTATGGATCAGGACGGGGAAAATCATAAGTTTTTGACTTCCGGTGCAGCGATGGCCATGACGCCGCGTTTTTCTCCGAACTTGCAGAAAGTTGCTTATATTTCTTTTTCTTCTTCGGCTCCGAAAGTTTATATTCTGGATCTTGAAACCGGCAAGCAGGAGCTGGTCGGGCATTTTCCAGGGATGACCTTTGCGCCGCGTTTTTCTCCGGACAGTACAAAACTGCTGTTGAGCTATGCCAATAACGGGCGGACGAATATTTATGAAATGGATTTGGACCGGAAGACCAGCAAAAAACTGACCAACAGTTCCGCCATTGATACTTCTCCGTGTTATTCTCCTGACGGTTCGCAAATTGTGTTCAGTTCTGACCGGGCGGGCAATCAGCAGCTTTATGTGATGAATGCGGACGGAACAGATGTGAAGAGAATCAGCCATGGTTCCGGGAGCTATGCAACGCCGGTATGGTCTCCGCGCGGGGATTATATTGCATTTACTAAAATTTTAGGCGGCGAATTTTATATCGGGGTGATGTATCCGGATGGTAATGGCGAACGGACGCTTGATGTCGGATATATGGTGGAAGCCCCGACCTGGTCGCCGAACGGGCGTGTGCTGATGTATTTCCGGCAGGAAAAAGGTTCTGACCATGTGAAGCTTTATTCGATTGATTTGACCGGTTATAACAAACGGCAGATTATTACGCCGGGGGATGCTTCAGATCCGACATGGTCTCCGCTGTTGCCGTAAAAACTGCGGATAACGGTTTGTTAATACATAAAAAACTTTAAGGCTTGGACTTTACGTTATCTGTCTGTTGCCTTAAAGTTTTTTTGTTATGGGGCAGCCGGTCAGAATGCAAAAAATTATGGAATACAAACTGAACCGTTAGCAGGAGTAACTATAGCACGATTCTCTACATGAGGTTAATACCGGTTGACATTTATAAGAGCTGCCACCAGCATTGCCACATCTTATATAAGCTTGTTCGCACTGCGATATACAGGCTTTGTCTCCTTTTCTTGTTGGAGAAACACAATAAGTTCTTGTTCCTCCACAGCCGTCGGAACCAGTTCTTTGACATTGAGGATCTGAACAGGTTTCAGAGGGTTTGGGAGTACATGTTTTACACGCCGTGTACACGCTTGAGCAACAGCTTGTGGCAGTTGAGTAACTTGCGCAGCCGTAGGAGCAACTTTTTGCTGTCGGACAAGTAACACCGGCACAGGGATCTTTAACTTCATCTTTTGCACAAGCTGTACATTCGCCGCAGGAACCATAAGAAGAACAATGATATCCTGAAGTGCAAGTTTTTCCGGTAACACCCTCACAAGGATCATCAGGTTAATCTGCCACGCAGATATAACAGGTACTACCGCATTGTGTTGAACCGACGGCTTGGGCGGTGTATCCGGAAGAACAGGAATAAAAAGTGGAACCTCTTGAGCAGTAATTAGAACAAGTACCGGCGCTGAGATCTTTTTTTGCACAACCAGTACATTCGCCGCAGGAACCGTAAGAAGAACAATGATATCCTGAAGCGCAAGTTTTTCCGGTAACACCCTCACAAGGATCATCAGGTTCATCTGCCACGCAGGTATAACAGGTATTACCGCATTGGGTTGTTCCTACGGCTTTGGCACTGTATCCGGAAGAACAAGAAGAAGACGTAGAGCCTGTTGAGCAGGAATTAGAACAAGAATCGCACGAAGTACATTTGCCGCAGGAATTGTAAGAAGCGCAACCGTAAGTACATGATTTTGAGGTTACGGAACAATCAGTATTATATTGGCATTCATAACAGCTGGAGCCGCATTCTGTGGAAGAAACCCGAACCTTGTCTTCGGTTGAAGAACAGGAAACGGATTTAGAACCCGTCCGGCAGGTGTCGGAACAAGCATAACAAGACCCGCATTCGGAAGACCCGACATAAGAACCGGAATAAGACGTACTGCCGGAAGTACAGTCTTTACATCTGTAACAAGGCGTGCCGCATCCGGCCAGAGAACCGGAATAGTTCTTGGACCCGGAAGAACAGGTATCGGAACAACAACGGTAACAGGTATAACCGCAGGCGTCAGTGCCGGATGCGGAGCCGGTACAGTCAACGCCGTAGTTAGACGGACATCCGGAAGAGGGCGATGCGGTACAGCATTTACCATAAGAAGAATCCCACGGACAGCGGTTTGAAGTTGCATAAAGGCGTCCCGGAGAACAAGAATTGACATATCCTTGTTCACGACAAGCTCGCGGTCGGTCTTCTTTACATTGTTTGTAATAAGGCTGTCCGTTCGGGCATTGTTCGTCAACAAAGGACGGCAGGGAACAGGTCTGAGTATTATATCCGTTATTCTTACACCACTGGGCGGCATCACATTTAAGATAATGGTCATCGCGGGAACAGGTTCCGACTTTGGCGTAATATTGCGGACATTCGCTGGAAGAATAATAGGTATATCCCTCTTTCTCACAATATTCGGTGTCTTCGTTGATGTTCATATTAATATCACCGAACATCACATCTTCGTCCTGACAATCCGGCAGGAAACAAATACCTCCATAGGCGTTGGAAGGCGGGAGAAAGACCGCAAAAGCAGCGGCCACAGCAAAGGCTGACACCGCGGAATTAAGTTTCATGTGTAGCATAGTGTTATCATTTCTCATCGGCTTTCTCCCTTAGTAAAAATTCTTTTCTTATGTCATCCCCGGGCGTTTTGTTTTTTTTACTTGTCATCCCCGGGCTTTCTTTTCTTATGTCATTGCCGGGCTTGACCCGGCAATCCAAGTCAACAATATGGCTTTTTTGTTCATCTGGATTCTCGGGTCAAGCCCGAGAATGACCATAAAACAAGCTACCCCGAGAATGACGGTGCTTTTTCTTCAAAGCACTTTGTCACTTTCAATTCCGCCGGAGCATCGCGGGTTTTAAGACCCCGAACAAACCGATCGCTCAGGCCGTCGCCTGCAAAGCAGAAGAATTATCATCAAAGACCACTATACCACAGCAAAACGTGAGTGTCAAGCAGTATTGAAAGGCTAGGTGGGGATTTTGGCTAAGAGAACTGAACAAAAAGAAAATACGGAGAAGGGAGAAAGCCACAAAAAAAAACCGCATAAAAATGCGGTTTTTGTTTTAACTTGTGTCCCTGGCATATGTATAAAACTTGAATCAGCGCCGAGATCGTAAAGTTATTTTGCTACACATGTGAAAATCTTACTATAAGTTTTATACTTTCTTAGTATAGGTTATATTATAAAACTTGTCAAGGATTTTTGCAGCTTTGCAAAAACTGCAGGAAAGCAGTTATAAAATGTATTTTAAATTTTACCTTATGTTAGACGGATGTTTTTTTCTTGTCAATAAAAAGAAAAGCGGCTTTTCAGCCGCTTTTGCTTTTACATAAAAAACCTGATGTGCAGATAGAGTGCGGCAATGGCCACGCTTATCAGCATAACAGGGACGGACCAGAGCATGAAGCCGAGAAAGCTTATCGGATGTCCTTCCCTTTGTGCCATGCCGGCGACGATAACATTGGCTGAGGCTCCGATGAGCGTTCCGTTTCCGCCAAAGCAGGCGCCCAAAGACAAAGCCCACCAGACCGGCATCATCGCCTCGCGTCCGCCCATGGATTCTTCCATTGATTTTATCATCGGAATCATTGTGGCGACAAACGGGATATTGTCAATCGCGCTTGATATGACAGCAGAAACCCAGATAATCAGCATTGCCGATTTTTCTATGCTGCCTTCGGTCAGTTCTACGAATTTTTGTCCGAGCATTCCCAAAATGCCGGTAACCTCCAGACCGTAGACAATGACAAACAATCCGGCAAAGAAAAATATGGTTGTCCAGTCGACCGTTCCGAAGATTGCTTCAACTTTGTGATCTCTTTTATCATGATTATCGCCCAGCGTGTAAAGCAAGAGCAGGGCAGCGCCGCCAAACATGGCAATCGTCCCGTTGGCGATGTGCAGGTGTTCGGCGCTGATAAAGCCTAAAATGACGATGGCAAGTACGGACAATGACTTGTATAAGAGTTTCCAATCGGTAATACAGTCGATTTCATTGATTTTCATAACGGCTTTTTTATCTTTTTCGGTGGTTTTGAGCTTTTTGCCCCAGGCAATGTCAAAACCGAGGATTAAAACCAGCATGGTTATGACCACGACCGGGGTCAGCTCGTTGACAAAGTCCATAAAGCTTAAGTTTAAAGCCGAACCGATAAGAATATTAGGCGGGTCGCCGATGAGGGTGGCTGTACCGCCGATGTTGGAGGCAAAAATTTCCAAAATCAAATAAGGGTACGGGTTGACCTTTAGTTTGCGGGTGATTTGAAAAGTTACGGGCGCAATCAGCAAAACAGTTGTAACGTTGTCAAGAAATGCCGAGAAGAAAGCCGTAACGGCGGCCAGGACGACCAGCAACCCGCGAGGATTGGCGCGGACTTTTTTGGCGCCCCAGACGGCTACATATTGAAACATTCCGGATTTTTCCGATATGCCGACTATTGTCATCATGCCGATGAGCAAAGCCAGAGTGTTGAAGTCAATACCTTTCAGAGCCTCGCTTTGCGTGAGAATGCCCGAGAAAATCATAACCGAGGCGGCGAGCAAAGCTATGACGGCACGGTTGATTTTTTCCGTAAATAAGATGGCATAGGCGATAATTACGATTGCCACTGCCAAAATTTGAGCGTCTATTCCCCAGGCCAGCTGTGGAACGGCGGGTAAGTCGGTTGCGTGCATAGCATATTCCTTAAAATAAAAAAACAATACTTTATCTTTTTAACAGCCGGAGTGCTAATAATCTGTTAATTTTAGTTTTTTTACATAAAGAAACGCATATGCAGGTAGAGTGCGGCAATGGCTACGCTTATCAGCATAACCGGAACAGACCAGAGCAGAAAACCGAGAAAACTTATCGGATGTCCTTCTCTTTGTGCCATGCCTGCAACAATGACGTTAGCCGAGGCGGCAATCAGCGAACCGTTTCCGCCGAAACAGGCGCCTAAGGACAATGCCCACCAGACCGGCATCATCGCCTCGCGTCCGCCCATGGATTCTTCCATTGATTTTATCATCGGAATCATTGTAGCGACAAACGGGATGTTATCAATGGCTGCGGAAACAAGGGCTGAAATCCAGACAACCAGCATGGCGGCTTTTTCTATGCTGCCGTCGGTTATTTCTATAAATTTTTGTCCGAGCAGGGTTAAGACCCCGGCTTCTTCCAGACCGTATACAATGGCGAATAGTCCGGCAAAGAAAAAGATGGTTGTCCAGTCAACCAGTCCGAAAGCTTCTTCGACTTTGTGCTCCCTTTCGCTATGGGAAAGTCCTGTCGTGTATAACAAAAGCAGAACGGCCGCACCGAACATGGCTATTGTTCCGTTGGCGATATGCAAATGTTCGGCGCTGATGAAACCGGCAATTACGGCAGTCAGAACGAATAGGGATTTTTTGAGCAGTCTCCAGTCGGAAATCATTCCTCTGGCGTTGATTTTCATAACGGCTTTTTTATCTTTTTCGGTGGTTTTGAGCTTTTTGCCCCAGATAAGGTCAAAGCCGAAAATTAAGACCAGCATGGTTATGACCACGACCGGGGTCAGTTCATAAACAAAGTCCATAAAGCTTAAGTTTAGGGCAGAACCGATAAGAATGTTAGGCGGGTCACCGATGAGGGTGGCCGTACCGCCGATGTTGGAGGCAAAAATCTCTAAAATCAAAAAAGGATACGGGGTAATTTTTAACTGCCGTGTGATTTGAAAAGTTACGGGAACAATCAGCAAAACAGTTGTGACATTGTCAAGCAGTGCCGAAAAAACGGCCGTGACGGCAGATAGGGCGATCATCAGCCCACGGGGGTTGGCGCGGACTTTTTGGGCGGCCCAGACGGCAACAAACTGGAACATTCCGGACTTTTCCGATATGCCGACTATCGTCATCATGCCGATGAGCAAAGCCAAGGTGTTAAAGTCTATTCCTTTAAGTGCAGTTTCCTGTGTCAGGATGCCGGAAAAAATCATAACACAGGCACCGAGCAGAGCGATGACGGCGCGATTGAGCTTTTCTGTAAAAAGTATCAGGTAGCTTACGGCCAGAATGGCGGTTGAAAGGACCATCGGATTGAGGCCGAATATTATATGTGATATGTGTCCAAAAGTTTCTGCCGGCATAATTTTTTTTCCTCCCTTTAATGAGATGATAGAGCCGAAGATTCAAAATTTGGTAAAGATATAATCTTTTTTGTTTTAATTTTTATGCGGATGACGCAAATAATTTATCACGCCGTAAAGGGTATTTAGCTCTTGTCCGGTAAGTTGAGGGCGGGAAAAAATGTTGCGCAGGTTTCTGACCATTCGCGGACGTTTCTCGTCAATTTTGAAATTGCCGCATTCGTCAAGTTCTTTTTCAAGAAAATCAAAAAACTGGAGCAGCTTTTCTTTGGGAGCGATTTCGGCGCCGTTGGTGATAAAGCGGGTTGCCGGTATGTCTGTCCGACATTTGTAAAATTCATAGCCGACAAGTAAAACGGCCTGGGACAGATTGAGCGAACAATGTTTGGGATTGAGCGGGATGTTTATGATTGCGTCGGCCAGCGCGACATCGTCATTTTGCAATCCTGTTCTTTCCGGGCCGAACAATATACCGCATTTGACGTTTTGCCGACAGAGGGTATCAAAGTTCTGCATGGCTTTTTCTGCAGTGTAAACAAGCTTTATCTGATTGCGGTGGCGGGCGGTGGTGGCATATACCTGAGCAAGGTCGGCAACGGCTTCTTCGGTTGCGGCAAAAATTTTGGCTTTATACAGAATTTCTTCGGCTCCGGAAGCGGCGGCAACGGCTTTGGGCGAGAGATGATCCTGTCTGGGCGAAACCAGGCGCAAATCGTATAAGCCGCAGTTCATCATGGCGCGGGCAGTCATACCGATATTTTCGGCCAGCTGCGGCTGAACCAGAATAATGACGGGAAGATTCTCCATTATATTTTCCTTTTATTATTATTTAGAGAAAGCCCGGCGGAAAGTTTTGGGCTGAGGTTGTTCTTTAACCGGTTCCGGTTCGGGAGCCTGAGCGGCCAAAGCCGCGGCTCTTTTTTCGGCCTGCCGGGCACGGAATGCCGCTTCTTCTTTCCGTACGGCGTCCGAAGTATTTATCAGATGGTAGGAAATGTCTGGCGAGACGGATTGAAAAACGTCTTTATTGAAATAATTGCTCAAGTCTGCGATGTCTTCTATATCAACATTGCGCTGGGCATTTTCTTTTTGCGGATTTTGCAGCCGGGAGAGCCGTTTCGCTTCGTTGACCAGCAAGCGCCTCTGCAGCGGACTTGCGGCGTTGAGCATATGTGTTATGGCGTCTTGGGCTTCATAACGCTGACGAGCGTATTCCTCCGGCGTCATCAGCAGTTTATCAGCTGCGGCGGCGTTTTCAATCCCACAGGCCAGGATAAATAATACCGGCAAAATTTTTTTCATCTTCAATCCTTAGAAAGAATGTCAATACTGTTAAACAATATGTTTTCAAAGTCCAGACCAGTGCCTTCTTCTACATTGGACATAACGCCGGAAAACAAAGCGCCGAGCGGATCATTGTTCAGCGTAGAAGAGGTGGATTTGTCATAAGCGTTGCGCAGATAGCGGGCATAGGTTTGCGGCATATCGCGAATTTTCTGGTCGTAGCTGTCCGGGATTTTGTAACCCAGATTGCGCAAATGCTCCGTCATCACAAGCATATTGTGTCGGTTGACTTCCGGGGCTATCATTTCCTGTCCCATCGCATCGCCGTAAGTTGTTGCCTCGCCGATGTAATTTAAGCCCCGGTCGTTTCTGCCGCTGCCGCGCCAGGTCGGCGTACCGTTGTTGACGCGCGCCCGAGCCCAGGGATCAACCGGCAGAATGTCATCGTAAGACGGTGTGCCGCTGCGGGCGGACGATTGGGCATAAGCCTGAGTTTCCGAACCGGATGTTTGGGCTTCGGCGGCGATTTGGGCATTTTTTTGATTCTGGGCATTTGACGCAGCGACCGACTGCGGATCCCACGGATTGGAAGGAAGCTGCGCCGCCGCAACGGAGGCATAGAGCAGGGCGCTCAGCAAGGCCATGTGATATGAAACTTTGGTCATGACATTCCTCCTTAATGGACTTATATAACTTATTATACTCTATTCTTGTATCTTTTTCCAGTTACAAAAATGTTAAAATTCGGAATTTTCTTTGCAAATAAATCCGCCGCCCATTACACGGCTATTGTTATAAAAACAGCAGCCCTGTCCCGGAGCAATGCCGAAGAATTCGCCTTTAAGCTCAATGCGGGCGGTATCGGCTTTTTCTGAAAAAAATACGGAGGCCGGAACAATCTCCTGACGGGAACGCAGTTTTACGCCGAGTTCCATTCGGGGCGGATGATCTTCTGCCAGCCAGTTGATATTTTTGATAAAAACGTATTTTTGAGCCAGCTGAGGCTTGTTGCCGACGATTACCCGGTTTTGGGCGGCGTCAAGCGCCAGGACGTATAAGATGTCTCCTCCGCCGATGCCCAAGCCCCGCCGCTGGCCGACCGTATAGTTTATCAGGCCGTTGTGCCGTCCGAGAATTTTGCCGTCCGTGGTTACGATGTCGCCGGGCGTTTCTTGCATTTCCGGGCGGAGACGGCGTATCAGTTCCGCGTATTTTCCGCCGGAGACAAAGCAAATGTCCTGGCTGTCCGTTTTTTGAGCCGTTTTCAGCCCTGCTTTCCCGGCAATTTTGCGGGTTTGAGCCTTGCTGTAATCAGACAGCGGGCAACGCAGCATTTGCAGGTTTTCTTTGGCAACAGCAAACAGAAAATAACTCTGGTCGCGAACCGGATCGCTACCGCGGTGCAGTTCAATCCCGCGCGGGGTTGAAATGGTGCGGGCATAATGTCCGGTAACCAGAATATCGGCGCCGAGACTGCGGGCATTTTCCGCCAGAAGCCCCAATTTGATGTGCTTATTGCACATAATGCAGGGAGAAGGTGTTTTGCCGGCAATATATTCGTCGGAAAAGTATTGGACGACCCGTTGGTAAAATTCCTGTCTCAGATCAACAAAGTGATGTTCTATTCCAAGTTGGCCGGCGACGGCGGCGGCATCTGAAAGCGAAGAAACAGTAGAGGCATAGGGCGGCTGCAGCAAATCCATCGTCAGCCCGAAAACCTGATATCCTTCTTTTTGCAGCAACCAGGCTGCAACAGAACTGTCTACGCCGCCGGACATGGCAATGCAGACTTTTGTTTCTTGCGGAGATTTGTTAAGTCCCAGGCTGTTTGGCACTATTTTTCGTCCTTTCTGATGTCGGCAAGTTCTTTTTTGAGGGTGGAAATTTCTTTGCGCAGGCCGTTGATTTCTTCCTGCAGGGGGTCTTTGGTATTTCCAGTCAGACCATAAGCCTGAAAAGTGTTTTTGCCTTTGTTTTTGTCAGCTGGATGTGCCGGAACGCCGACAACGGTTGTATCTGTTTCCACGTCTTTCAAAACAACGGCATTAGAACCGATTTTTACGTTGTTGCCGATTTTTATCGGTCCCAAGACCTGCGCCCCGGAACCGATGATGACATTGTTTCCGATAGTCGGATGGCGTTTGACCGTAATTTTGCCTTTAGCGTCAAAAACGGTTGTGCCGCCGAGCGTTACATCGTGATATATGGTAACATTGTTGCCGATTTCCGCCGTTTCTCCAATGACAACGCCGGAGCCGTGGTCAATAAAAAAGCCTTTGCCGATTTTGGCGCCCGGGTGAATTTCGATTCCGGTCAAAAACCTTGCAATCTGTGAAAGGACTCGGGAAAGCAGGCGGCAATTATGGCACCATAGAAAATGATTGAAACGGTAACAAAGAATAGCGTGAAGGCCGGAAGAGCATAAAAGCGCTTCAAATCTGCCGTTTGTGGCAGGGTCGCGGGCTGAAACGGCATCAATATCCTGCAGAATTGTCTTGAATTTTTGATTCATTTTGTGGTATATTCCTCAGAAAATTAACAATTTATATAAACTTTTTCCATAGTATACTCTGCAGGTTACTAAATTTAGGTTAAAAAAATGACAGAAGTATTGTTTAACGGACATGCCGGCCGTTTGGAAGGGCGGTATCATCACAGTGAGAAACCGGGGGCGCCGATTGCGCTGATTTTGCATCCTCATCCGCAATACGGCGGAACAATGAACAACAAGGTGGTTTACTCGCTGTTCAGCTGTTTTCAAAATCTTGGATTTTCGGTTTTGCGTTTTAACTTCCGCAGCGTCGGACGTTCACAAGGCGAGTTTGAAGACGGTCCGGGCGAACTTTCGGACGCAACGGTTGCGCTTGACTGGCTGCAATCGGTTAATCCTGAGGCCAGGCAGTGTTGGATTGCAGGTTATTCTTTCGGGGCGTGGATTGGTTTGCAGCTTTTAATGCGCCGTCCGGATATTAATAATTTTATTGCGGTTTCCCCGCCGGCGAATGAGAAAGATTTTTCTTTTCTGGCGCCGTGTCCGACGTCCGGTCTGATTGTGCAGGGCGGAGTTGATGAAATTGTTAATCCGCAAAGCGTGGCAACTTTGGCAAAACGTCTGAATATGCAGCGGAATGTCGATGTGGATTTTGCCCTGATTGAAGAAGGCGACCATATGTATAATAATCATCTGGTCGATTTGTATAAAATTGTCGGGCATTATGTGATTGACGCAATGAAGAAAAAGGCTCCGCAGAAAAAACGCCGCGGCCGCCGTAAAAAAACAGAACTGACCGGCGATGAGCAGGATAGTATGCTGCTGCTGGAAAATAATTCAGCAGAAGACGACGATTTTGACTCTGATATTGAGGATGAAGATACAGAAGAATAATTTGTTGTTGTTCCTTTTATGAAAAAAACCGGAAATGCAGTTCCGGTTTTTTTGTGGGGTATTATTTGCTTTTTTTATCAGCAGAAGTGAGAGGAAGCATAGAATCTATCGCTGTGGTATCCTCCGCAAGCACATGCACTTCCCGGAGGGCCTCCCGGACAGGTATCTGATGTGCATTTGTAACAAGTCCCTGAAGTCGCTCCGCAAGAACAGCTTTTACTTGCTGTTCCTGATAATATAGAACCTCGGCTGCAAGGACTGGACTGATATCCGCCCGGGCAGGAATAGCTGTGGGTATGAGCCGTACACTTGTAGCAAGTCCCTGAAGTTGCGCCGCAAGAACATTTTTTAGATGTTGTTCCAGATTGAGTATATCCGGAACCGCAGGAACTGGACTGATATCCGCTTGGGCAGGAATAGCTGTGGGTATGAGATGTCTTGCAGTTATAATAACAGGTTTTTCCGCAGACTGTCGTCGTTGAACAAGTCTGCCCGCTGGGTTTGGAAGAAGAATACCCCTTGCTGGAGCAGGTATCGGTACAGCTGGATTTACAGTTATAATAACAGGTTTTCCCGCAGACTGTTGTTGTCGAACAGGTTTGTCCGCTGGGTTTGGAAGAAGAATAACCCTTGCTGGAGCAGGTATCGGTGCAAGTTCCGCCGCCGGAACTGCTGGTATTATCGTCATCATTATTTACCGGAGCAGATTTACAGCTTTTACAAGCGGAACAACACGGGCAATAAGACGCGCATCCGTAAGTACAACTGACGTGAGACGAGTGCGTACAAGCCGGAGCGGATTCGCAGGAAGTACATCTGTTGCACGAGTTGTAAGAAGCACATCCGTAAGAACATGATTTTGAGGTTACGGAACAATCAGAGTTATATTGGCAGGAATAGCAGCTTGAACCGCATTCGGTAGAGGAAACCCGGACTTTGTCTTCGGTTGAAGAGCAGGAAACGGATTTCGAACCCGTCCGGCAGGTGTCGGAACAAGCGTAACAGCTTCCGCATTCGGAAGACCCGACATAAGAGCCGGAATAAGAGGTGCTGCCGGAAGTGCAGTCTTTGCATCTGTAACAAGGCGTGCCGCATTCGGTATATCCGGCCAGAGAACCGGAATAGTTCTTGGACCCGGAAGAACAGGTATCGGAACAACAGCGGTAACAGGTATAACCGCAGGTGTCAGTGCCGGATGCGGAGCCGGTACAGTCGACGCCGTAATTGGACGGACATCCGGAAGAGGGGGATGCGGTGCAGCATTTACCGTAAGAAGAATCATAAGGACACCGGTTTGAAGTAGCGTAAAGCCGTCCGGGCGAACAGGAGTTGACA
>CASGEB010000043.1 GCA_949300375.1 uncultured Pseudomonadota bacterium | reverse complement strand
GACCGTCTCTCACATAATAGCAAAGGAGTTTTTTATGTGTAAAGCTATAAGCTCTTTGGAACCACGCGCCTAGCGCGGGGTTTTCAGAGTACAAAGAAAGGAGAGGCCAAGACCTCTCCTTTTTTGTTATTTAACCAATTTGATGCTGTCGACGTCAATATCAGCCGGTTTCATCAGATGAGTGTCAACCTCACCCTCAATCTCAACCTTGTCTTTCGGCGTTACCGTCAGTCCGCGCCAATCTTCATCATCAATCTCAACGCGAATGGTGCCGGTGGCATCTTTGAACAGATATTTCTCATCTCCGAGGCTGCTTTCAATCGTCCCCTGCATAACAACATAAGTGTCATCGGCCATTTCTTTGGCTTGGGCAACCGTTGCCCTTTCCGAACTGGACGGGCCGACGAATCCGGCCTGGGCGGCCGCAGCCATTCCGAATACGGAAACGGCGGCTGCAAATAAACTTAAACTTTTCATGCTAAAAAAACTCCTTTGGTTATTTAACGCTTTAAAGTATAATCTGGCCGGAGCAAATTGCAACCGTAATCAGAAATTTATTGACCGACGATTTTGCAAACATCAACCCAGCCGGAATTTTCGGTGCAATTTTCCAACTCTCCGGGCGTTAGTTCTATAGCGCTGTTAGAACTGCCGCAGGCCGGAAAAACCGTGTTAAAGCGCCGAAGGGAAACATCAAGGTAAATTTTTACATTTTCAGGAACGGCAAAAGGACAGACGCCGCCGACGGCATGGCCGGTTAAAGCAAGCGCCTCTTCAGGAGAAAGCATTTTGGCTTTGGCATGAAACGTTTGTTTATATTTGGCATTGTCTATTTTACAATCGCCGGCCGTAACCAGCAGCAGCGTATCATTCCCGCAGGAAAAAGACAAAGTTTTGGCAATGCGGCAGGCCTCGCAGCCCAAGGCTTTGGCAGCCAGTTCAACCGTGGCGCTCGAAACCGGAAACTCCCGGACGCGTTTTTCCAGACCGAATTTTTGCAAATATGTTCTGACTTTTTCTATAGACATTTTATTCTTCCCTTTATCGGGCTAAATTGTAACAACGTCGTTAAAAAATGCAAGTTTGAAAATATTTTGGTTAACACATACCAAAAAGAGGAAGCAAACAACTTCCTCTTTATTAATGGCGCAATTCGTAAATCTTTTTATCAATCAACCCGATGCAGTTGAGATAATTTTTCTGTAATTGCCCGTCTTTGGCCTTTACCATTTTGTCATGCAGTTCATTGCGCAGTTTCCATAAATCCTCTTCGTTTTTATCTTCAAGAATTTCTTTGAACTTTTGTTCATCCACGCAAGACCCGACCGGCTTCTGGTTTTCTTCATTTTGCATCGACATCAATATCAGCATATTGAGCCATCTGATAGCAAAAAAGGTTAAAAGCGCAATAATAATCCATTCCATATGACTGAAATTTTGTGTTAATAATTATTTATTATATAGGATTGTAAGCGCAAAAGCCTTCAGGTTCAAGTGTTTTTTGTTTAGAAACGCATTAAAATTATTACAGTCTGGATTGTAAAAAAAAAAGAGCTGCCAAAACAGCTCTTTTTTGTAACTTTTCACGCAAGCTCTAACGTTTGGAGAACTGATAAGAACGGCGGGCTTTGGCCTTACCATATTTCTTACGTTCTACAACACGGTCATCACGGGTCAGGAAGCCGGCTTTCTTCAGAACAGAACGCAATTCCGGTTCATATTCGTTCAAAGCTTTGGCAATACCGTGCTTAATTGCACCGGCCTGACCGGACAATCCGCCGCCTTTTACCGTGCAAACAACATCAAATTCGTTTTCGCGGTTGGCAACAACAAACGGCTGATTGATGATCATTTTCAATACCGGACGGGCAAAATAGTCATCAATGGATTTTTCATTGATGGTGATAACGCCTTTACCCGGTTTTACCCAAACGCGCGCAACGGCGTCTTTTCTTTTGCCGGTGGCATAAGAACGACCCTGCTTGTCGCGGTTTGCTTTGCGAACCTTAACTTCTTCGGTTTTAGATGCGCTTTTAATATCTTGCAAAGATTCAATTTTTTCAGCCATTATAATGCGCTCCTTTTATTCTTCGGGTTCTTGGCGGCAATGTCCAAAACAATCGGGTTCTGGGCAGTATGCGGATGCTCGCTGCCGGCATAAACTTTTAATTTTGTCATCTGACGGCGGCCCAGCGGATTGCGGGAAATCATACGCTCAACAGCTTTCTCGATAACTCTTTCCGGGAAACGGCCGGCCAGAATTTTTGCCGGGGTGGTTTCTTTGATACCGCCGATATAGCCGGTATGTTTGAAATATTTTTTATGAGTCAGCTTTTTGCCGGTCAATTTTACTTTGTCTGCATTGATAACAACAACATAGTCGCCGCAGTCAAGGTTCGGAACGAAGGAAGGCTTGTGTTTGCCGCGCAAAATCTTGGCGATTTCGGCAGAAAGTCTTCCCAGTACAACGCCCTGAGCGTCAACGACATACCATTTTCTTTCAATGTCAGACGGTTTGGTTGCATATGTGTTCATTGTAACTCACTTCTTTGTTAAAAAGTTTAGGATTAAAATTCAAATGGAATATACAGGATATTTTTTTAATGTCAACAACAAAAAACGCAATATTTTCAATATTTTATTTTGCGGTATCATTGTACCTTTTGTTACGTCATTGTTTTTGCTAAATTTTACCAGCTTTAACAAAAAATTATCAATAAAATATCTTTTTTGTCAAATTTTTAAATTGTTTTTTAGCTTTTTCTGAGGTATAGTATTATTAAGGATAAGATTCAGGAGATATACAATGACAGAATATTCCTACGGAGACAAAACATTAACAGAGCTTTCCGGAAATGACTTTTCAGAACGCAGCGCTTATTTTGAACAAGCTCTGAAAGCTTATCAGCAATCCCCTTATAATATGACGTTTCTGCCTATCGGCAAAGATGCAGATCCCAGCGTTATGTATTTTCATATTGTACCAGAATACGGTAACTATATAGATTCATCCAAATCCAACGCATACAAATATATTTTGCAAAAAACGCTTGAAGCGACCTTTGCAAAAGGCGATGCCGAACTTAACAGCAAGCTGATTGCCACAATGGGTTTTCCATATGACGGAAACGATTACCGGGATCGGGCAAATAGCAATGCCTATCGTGATATCGTCCTGGCGGCGTCTCAAGAATTTTTAAGCAAGAACAGATGGCTTGACGATCTTGACGACACGGCCAAAATGACATTGCTGGATATTGGAGTGGAAAAAGATTCTCGTCTGGTAAAGCAGATGCAGAATATAACGTTTAATATTCCGGGAGAAAACTTTCCCGATTCTTATAGGGTTTCAAAATTGTGCGAGCATATTCTCAGCCCCAAAGATGATTTTCTCCGCAGCCCGGCAAACAGAAAGGACAATTTGTCTTGGAATATGAAAGCCGAGCTTCTCAAGGCTTATGCCCAGACTTATGGAAAAAACGACTGTATGCTCGCAACTTTTGCAGATCTTTTACAAACTGCCGAAGCGCATGACGGTTCATCATTTTCCCGTGCAGAACGCGTGGCTAAACTGACAGAAGCGGCTGAAAAAATTTCTGAATCTTTTGACTTCCAACATAATCATTACGGCATAGTTAAAGGTTTTCCTCAAAACTGGGCAGAACTGGTTCCGACCTGTAATGAAGCGCAAAAACTTTTTTATACCTGCTTGTATAAAATGCGCCTTCCCGAACCTAGAAATTTTCCGCATAACTCACGGAACGCAGCTGCTTTAGAAAATGCCAAGGAAGAGGTTTCCGCCCAACAGATATTAGATGATTTGTCCAAATATAAAAGTAGCGGCCTATTGCCAAAGGATATGTCGCTGCTGATCCGTTTCCGCCCGCAAGAGTTGATTGCTTATAAACATTTTTCACCGGAAACACAGTTTAGTTTGCTGCAAAATCTCGGTTCGGAGATTCCCGAAAGCAAACGTCTGAGCATGATGTCGCGGTATGTTGCCGCAGTACTGCAAAAGGACGATCGGACTGATAACCGGATTGATGACAAAAATCTGACGTTTCTCTTGGATTCCGCCTTAAAAATGAAGACTGTTTCTTCGGAGATGAAGAAATTTATTCAGACAATCAGCCCATTGGTGGACAAACAAGCGGCTCGCTACAAATATAAAAAAGAAAAACTTGAGTACATTTTGCAAAAGGAAAAACAAAAGGATGCCGCTGACGCTGAAATGCAAAAGTTTACCCAGGCAGCGACCGCATTAAGGCGTCTTGACGGTCTTGTATATGACTTTTCCAAACTCCGGACAGACAAAGAGCAGCAGCTTTCGGATACCGAAATTACAAAGATTGTCAAAAATGCCATTAACGGAAAAGAACCAAAGCAAATCGAATATTCCAAACAAAGCGGTTTGTCTTCGCTGTTTAGCGGCAAAAAAGAAAAAGAACGGCAGCAGCAGACGGAAGCGGCGGTTCGAAACTTTAATGCTTTTCTGCCGGAACTGGCAAAATATCAAGATATTTTCAGCAAAACTGAAGGCGACCTGACCATCAGGGGCGGATGCAGTGATTTCAGTCATTTCTATTTTTTATATAAAGAAGTTTCTAAAAAACAAGACGACGCCGACCGGGCTTATCGCGCAACGGAGTATGGTTCTCTGGCATACTATCAACAAGCTGTTTGGGAATATGAACAGAACAATCCTCAGGAAAAATTATCCCAGCTTACAGAAAATCTGAACAGCCGGACAAAAGAACTTAAGGCAAAAGCAAGGGAGAATCTCGCCTTTGCGTTCAAAGGACAGGAATTTACCGGCGAATCTGTTTTTGCCGAACAGGAAAAATCGGTTCGCAAAACTTATAAGAAGAAAGCAGAAGAACTGAAAAAACGGCTGAAAGGAGCGGCTAAAGAAGAAATGTCCGACAGGGGCGTTTATGAAAAACCGGCTTTGGAAGATGACGGAAAGAACGCCCAAAAAATCAGCAAGAAAACAGCCGACAAAGCCCTTAAAATGCTGCGCGACAAAAAAATGTACGATAAGCTTTCCGCAGAAAAATAGCTTTGTTCCGTAAAAAAATCCTCCGCGTTTTTATGACACGGAGGATTTTTTATTGTTCTAAAGACGGACAAAAACGCCTTCTTCATTTTTATGATAACGGAACGGAATTATATCGCTGCGCTCTTGTTCATGATGATCGCACCAAACATAATCCTCCAGCAGAATAACCAACACCCCGCCGTCTTGCTCCCATTCTATGTCTTTTACATATTGTTCGCTGCCGGAATTGGAATCGTTGTGCAAACTATTGGCCGGTTCAAGTTCCAGCAGGCTGTGCATTTTTCCGCGATGATACTGAAAAACTCCGGTATCGCAGGAAAGAATATCATTTCCCCAGACCTGTTTACATTTTCCATAACAGAAAAGTTTTTGCCTATATTGCAAAAACAATCTGCCGCCTTCGCTTAACAACAGGTTTGAACATTCGTCTCCCGCAAGCAGATTCAGACGTCCTTTTCTCCATGATCCAGCAACACATTCATAAAGACGGGCTTGCTCAATCAGGGCAAAACTGCCGCCGTCACCAAAACTCAAGTTCGGAAAAACCATCCTGCCGTCGTTTCCAAACAGCAGTAAATATTTTTTCTTCTTACTATCTCCGGTCATATTTTCACGGGTCCAACAGCAGGAAAAAACATCTTCTTTTTCAGCAACCGGGCCGGAATATATTCCGATGCTTGTCAATAAAGAACTGATTTTGTTTTTGGCCAATCCAAACATCAGAATTTCATAATCTGATGGAAACTGCGCCAACTTTTTTGCACATAAGGCTCGTGCTTCACTCAATGAAAGTTTTTCCTTAAAAGATTCGTGCAAAATCAGATAGATTTCCGGGGTAATGTAAACACCGTCAATAACTTGCCGCATTGGCCAACCATTTTGAAAATGATACAGCCGTTCCGATTTTTGGCTTTGTTGATGCAATACTTCAGAATACCAGACAACGGAATCCTGAATTTGTTTGTTTTTTGTTTTCATAAAAATATGTTTTAATTATACGTTAAAATAATAGATTCGCAGATGCTAATCTAGCATTTTCATACCTTTTGTCAATATTTATCCTTTTTCCGGAGCGCCCGGCGCTAAAGCTGATTCTTCAAATCATAAAGCTTTTCCAGTGCTTCGCGCGGGGTAAGGTCATCGGGATTGAGCTCTTTTAAGGCTTTAAGCGCCGGGGATTCCGCCGCCGGTTCCGGCGTGGTTTCCCGGACGGCAGAGAACAAGGGCAGATCATCCACCATCTGAGAGATATTCCGGCTTTTTCCGCTGTCTTCCAAAGAGGCAAGCACCTGTTCCGCCCTTTTTACCACGGTTTTCGGCAGGCCGGCCAGTTTGGCAACATGAATGCCGTAAGAACGGTCGGCCGCACCGTCGATAACCTCATGCAGAAAGATGACGTCTTCATTGAACTCTTTGATTTTCATACAATGCAGGCTCATCCTCGGCAATTTGCCCACCAGCGCGGTCAGCTCGTGATAGTGGGTAGCAAACAAAGCACGGCATTTGTTGACTTCGTGCAGATTTTCCACCACGGCCCAGGCAATCGACAGGCCGTCAAAAGTTGCCGTTCCGCGCCCGATTTCATCCAGAATAACAAACGAGCGTTCCGTCGCCTGATTTAAAATTCCGGCAGTTTCGACCATCTCGACCATAAAAGTCGAGCGACCTCGCGCCAAATCGTCCGATGCGCCGACACGGGAGAAGATTTTATCAACCACGCCGATATGCGCCGAATCGGCCGGAACATAAGCGCCCATTTGCGCCATAATGGCAATAATCGCATTTTGGCGTAGAAACGTTGACTTACCTGCCATATTCGGACCGGTTATCAGCCACAGGCGGTTGTTCTCTGTCAAGCGGCAGTCATTGCCGACAAAAGTTCCGCTCCGCTCTTTGGAAATGGAATATTCCACCACCGGATGGCGGCCGCCGGAAACTTCAAACTCCAGGCTCTCATCAACCAACGGACGGCAATAGTTTTTCTCAACTGCCAGATCGGCTATCGCTGCCCCGACATCAAGCTCTGCCATAGCACGGGCGGTTTTCAAAATCATTTCGGAATAAACGATGACGTCATGAACCATTTTATTATACAATTCAATTTCCATGGCAACGGCTTTTTCGGCAGCACCGCGGATTTTGTTCTCGAGTTCGGTCAGTTCCACCGTTGTGAAACGAGCCGCATTCAACACCGACTGACGATGAATAAAGTCCGGGTTCTCCAGCATTTCGGTTGCAAATTTTGTCGGAACTTCAATAAAATAGCCAATCACATTGTTATATTTGATTTTTATCTGGGCAATGCCTGTTTTCTCCGCATATTTGCCCTGCAGCTCCAGCAGAACCTTATGGCTGTCATCTTTCAGCGTGCGGATTTCATCCAAGGCCGGGCAATATCCGGGACGAATAAAACCGCCGTCACGCGCCAGCAACGGCAAATCTTCATCCAACGCCCGTTTCAAATCGTCAACCAAATTGTTATGGTTGCCCAATCCGCTGATGATTTTTTCCAAAGCCGGAGGCATCGGATGCAGTTCCGCGTTGCTTTGGTCTTTGCGGTAAGCATAAAGCAGATTGCGCAGCGCCGGGATATTTTCCAGCGCAATACGGATATTGTCCAAATCGCGCGGGCCGCCGCGTCCCAGGCTCAGACGGGAAACAGACCTCTCGGTATCCGGGCAGGAATGCAGCAACGCGCGTAAATCCTGCCGGATTTGCGGATAATCGATAAAGAACGACACAACATCAAGCCGGTTGTTGATTTCGGCAATATCGACCAGCGGAGCCGCCAGACGCGAGGCCAGCAGCCGGCCGCCGATACCTGTTACCGTGCGGTCAATCACCGCCAGCAGCGACGTGCTTTTATCGCCGCCGACCGTATCAAGCAATTCCAGGCTGCGGCGGGTGGCGCCGTCAATTTCAACCACATTGCTTTCACAAATTTTGACCGGCTTTTCAATAACCGGCATCTGGCCTTTCTGCGTATTTTCAAGATAATCAAGCAAAACACCGGCTGCTGAAGTTTCACACCGGCTAAAGCTGCCGAAAGCGTCCAGCGTATCGACATGAAAGACTTTTTCAAGCCGGAGTTTGGCGTTTTCGCTGTTAAAGCGCGCCTGCGGCAGAACCGTTAATTTTTCCTTATATTCATTCAGCAGCGCAAAAATTTCCGGATTTTGCAAATAACTGTCCGACACCAGTATTTCAACCGGGTTTAACCGAGACAAGACGTTTGACAGCAGGTTTTCTTCGCTCTTGTCTTTCAGCCCCAGTTCCTGAGTAAAAAACTGCCCGGTCGAAATATCCAGCCAGGAAAGCCCGAGGCAGCCGGCCTGTTTGGCAATGCTGAGCAAAAAGTTGTTGCGTTTGGCGTCCAGCAAATTGTCTTCCGTCAGCGTTCCGGGCGTTACCAGGCGGATGACCTCCCGGCGCACCACAGATTTGGCGCCGCGGGCTTTAGCGGCTTTCGGATCTTCCGTCTGCTCGCAGATGGCAACCTTATATCCCTGTTTAATCAACTTTGACAAATAGCTTTCATACGCATGAAACGGCACGCCACACATCGGAACGTCATTATCATCGAACTTGCCGCGTTTGGTCAGGGTAATGTCCAGAGCTTTGGACGCCTTGACGGCATCATCAAAAAACAACTCGTAAAAATCGCCCATGCGATAAAAAAGAAGATAATCCTGATGTTGGGATTTTATCTCCTGATACTGCGCCATCATCGGCGTCATTGTCGGTTCTTTTTTCTCTTTCATAGTCCGCAAATTTAAATTTATTTAAACTTATTGTACTATACAATATTTGCAAATCTAGTCCAGAACTTTAATTGATTTTTGCCGAAGAGGTGCAAAGAAACAGATGTTTAACTTTGTCAGAAATATCTTCTCAATTGAAAAAGATACAAAATTCGCTGCCCGGATTATGTTTCTTTCCGCCCCGGCCGCCCTGGTCTTTATGCTTTTGGTGCTGTTTGAACTGATTTCTCCGTTCTGGGCCGTGCTTTCTCTGGCGGCGGTTGTTATTTTTAATATTGCCATGCTGTTTCCAATCACTTTTGAAATGCAGCAGATCAGAAAATATATTTCCAAACTGTCAAACGGCGGCGACTTTGATGAAAAATCCCTCAAACTCTCGGAAAAAGATGCCAAAGATATTGTCAGCAGCCTGAACGCCATGCACAGTTTTTGGGCGCATAAAACAGATATGCTGGAGGCACAGACAATCTCCGATACCGCCGTTCTGGACAGCCTGCCGGATCCGATTGTAATGATTGACCGCGCCGGAAACATCCTGGGCGCCAATCTTTCTGCCCGCTCGTTTTTTGGCGAGGACATTACCGACAAAAATGTTGACGCCCTGTTTGCTTCCAATAATTTTATTAATGCCGTTTCAAAAGTTTTGAAGAAAGAAAGCAAATCGGAAAACCTGATTTTTTATGTGGAAAAACCGGCAAGCCGCAAACTTTATGCCCACATCAAGCAGCTGCCATGGCTTTCCAAAGGGCGCGCCGTGGCCGTTATTTCCATTTATGATATGACTAAAGCAATGAATATTGAGAAAATGCAGTCTGACTTTGTGGCCAATGCCAGCCACGAACTGCGCACGCCGCTGGCGATTATCTCCGGTTTTATCGAAACCCTGCAAACCTCAGCCAAAGATGACAAAAAAGCCCGCGAATCATTTTTGAAAATTATGCAGGAACAAGCGGAATATATGTCGTCGCTGATTGAAAACCTGCTTTCGCTTTCTAAAATTGAAATGAAACAAGACAATCTGCCCGAGGAAGAAGTCAACGTGATAGACGTGGCGGAAGAAGCCGCACAGGCGCTGTCGCAGAGAGCCGAAAAACGCAATATGGGCATCAAACTCAAATTCGGGCGCAATATTCCCGAAATTACCGGAGACCGCGCTCAAATCAAACAGGTGATTCAAAACCTGACGGACAATGCCATCAAATATGGCGCCAGCGACAGCAAAATTACTATAGATATTGAAAAAGCCAATGCCATTCCGCCGTCTAAGAGCTACAAGGTGGCGGAGGGCGAGGCTTTGGCTATTTCCATCAACAACAAAGGGCCTAAAATCGGGCCGGAAGACCTTATGCGGCTGACGGAACGTTTTTATCGTATGCAGGAGCATAAAGATAAGAACATTCGCGGAACCGGGCTCGGCCTTTCCATCGTTAAACAGATTGTCATCCGGCACCGCGGTAATCTTACCGTTTCCTCCACCTCCCTGAACGGAACAACCTTTACAATTTATCTGCCTATTTCTCTCCACAAATAACCTGCACGGCAGGCACCCGCCGGGTGTGCCGCGCGCCGGTCGTACTGGTCATCCCCGGGCGTTCGTCATCCCCGGGCGCTTTTTTTACTGTCATCCCCGGGCTGCGACCCGGGGATCTACATCAACAATATGGGTTTTCTCGTCATTGCCGGACTTGATCCGGCAATCCAAGTCAATTATATGGCTTCTTTATTTATCTGGATTCTCGGGTCAAGCCCGAGAATGACACAAGAAAAAAAAACGGCAATGACATAAAAAAAGAAAGTCCGGCAATGACATAAGAAAAGAAAGCCCGAGAATGACGAAAGAGAGGAAACACCCGGCAATGACATAAGAAAAGAAAATCCGGCAATGGCACAAAATTCAAAGCACAATGTCCTTCACAGAAAATACCGGAGCATCGCGGTCTCTAAGGCACAGTGTTTTCAACCTGCCGCGCGCCGGTCGCACCGGTCATCCCCGGGCTTGCCCCGGGGATCCACATCAACAATCCTGCCTGTTAAAATTCATAACTGACACCGGCCTGGAGGTCAACGCCTTCGCGCCCGCCGTTACGATAAATAAGTTGGAAATAACTGTCCACAACATCCCATTCCTTTATCACGCCAAACGCGTATTCGCTGTACGGCTTGACCGATATTTCCGGCAAAACGACATTATTCGCCTTAACCTTGCTGTCATCAACCAAATTCCAATAATAGCTATACCCGATATACGGCATCCACCCGTTGCCGGCATCCCACATCAGGCGC
>CASGEB010000042.1 GCA_949300375.1 uncultured Pseudomonadota bacterium | reverse complement strand
AGACCGTCTCTCACATAATAGCAAAGGAGTTTTTTATGTGTAAAGCTATAAGCTCTTTGGAACCACGCGCCTAGCGCGGGGTTTTCAGAGTACAAAAAGCTCCCGCAGAAATGTTACGGCGGGAGCGGCAAATGCGGCTTTATTCTTCTTCCGGCATATCTTCGCCGGTTAATTCGGTTGTGATATGTCCGGCATCAGCCCTGATTTTGTTCTCAATTTCCAGAGCAACGTCAGGATGCTCTTTTAAGAATATTTTGGCATTTTCACGGCCTTGCCCGAGTTTTTCCCCTTTATAAGAGAACCAGGCACCGGCTTTTTCAACCAGTCCGGCTTTCATTCCGAGGTCAATCAGCTCGCCGGTTTTGGAAATGCCTTCGCCGTACATAATGTCAAAATCGACGGTTTTGAATGGCGGGGCGACTTTGTTCTTGACGATTTTGACCCGGGTCTGGGTGCCGATAATGTCTTCTTTGTCTTTGATTTTGCCGATGCTGCGAATGTCAATACGGACAGAAGCGTAAAATTTCAGTGCATTACCGCCGGTGGTGGTTTCCGGGCTGCCGAACATAACGCCGATCTTCATACGAATCTGGTTGATGAAGATGACCAATGTATTGGAGCGGGAAACAGTTGCCGTCAGTTTGCGCAGCGCCTGGCTCATCAACCGGGCATGCAGTCCCATATGCTGGTCGCCCATTTCTCCTTCCAGTTCGGCTTTCGGAACAAGAGCGGCGACAGAGTCGACGACCAATACGTCAATAGCGCCGGAACGAACCAATGTATCGGTGATTTCCAGAGCCTGCTCACCGGCATCCGGTTGAGAAATCAGCAGGTTTTCCAGATCTACGCCGATTTTTTTGGCATAAGCCGGGTCAAGGGCGTGTTCGGCATCAATAAAAGCGCAGGTGCCGCCTTTTTTCTGGGCTTGGGCGATGACGCTCAAAGCCAGGGTTGTTTTTCCGGAACTTTCCGGACCATAGATTTCCACAATGCGGCCGCGGGGCATACCGCCGATGCCGAGGGCAATGTCTATGCCGATGGAACCGGTGGAGATTGCTTCAATATCGGCAACGGAGTTGTTTTGCCCGAGTCTCATAATCGAGCCTTTGCCGAAAGCTTTTTCAATCTGGCTCAGCGCCGCGTCCAGAGCTTTATCTTTATCCATAATTTTTCTTCCTTAAAAGTAGTTTCTTTCTGCTGTTATTTAAGCAGATCGGAGATGAAATTACAATGCTGCAAAAAAGTTATCCCTATTTTTTTGTTTCTGCTTTGTTCGATTTTTCGATATGCTCCTGACGGTATTCTCCCAGGGCTGCCGTGAAGACCGCGCCGAAGATGACAACCCCCCAGGCCAGATACATCCAAACCAGAAAAATCGGCAGAGCGGCCATTGCGCCGTACAGCGTTTTATATGTTCCGCTGCCGATGACGGCAAAGGCGAAAATTTTGCGCAGAATCCAAAACAAAATCAAGGCAATGACGGAACCGGCCGCGGCATGAGTGATTTTGACCTTGCGGTTGGGAACCAGCGTGTAAATCATAATCAAAATAATGAATGTTATGCCGGCAGGAGTCAGTTTGCCAAAGAAGGACAGGTTTTCTGCTCCCGGAAGCTGATTTAAGGCATAAATGTATCCGCGCAGGGAAAAAGCGGCGCCCAAGAGCAGCGGCCCGAGCGTGATGACCGTCCAATAAAGCGTGATTTTGGTGGCAATGCGGCGGGGTTGGCGGACTTTGAAAATAAAGTTGAAACTGTTTTCAATGGTGGAAAGCAACAGAATGGCCGTTAATGCAAGCCCGATGACGCCGATGGTCGTGAGCTTTCCGGTGGCATTGACGAACTGGTTTAAATAAGCGCTGATTTCCTGTCCGGCCGACGGAACGAAATTTTGAATCAGGAGCTCCTGCAGTTGGTTGCGAATGTCGTTAAAAACCGGAAAAGCCGAAAAAATGGCAAGCGCGATTGACAACAGCGGAACGAGGGCAATTAATGATGTATAACTCAGTGAAGACGATACTCTTAAAATTGTGTCATTCTTGGCGCGGACGGCCAGAAATTTTGAGAAACGAACTATTTCATCCCATAAATTTTTTATGCGGAGATTCAATGTTTGAGCCATATTTTGCGATTTCATTCAACACCTGAGAAAAAAGTTGTTTACAATAATCATTAAATTTTATATTAGATAACGTAATTAATTTCAACAGATTAATTTTTTTAACCAAATAAGCAGAGGAAAACATTATGACATCTACTACACCTTTGATGGCAGGCAAAAAAGGTTTGATTATGGGTTTGGCTAATGACAAATCCATTGCCTGGGGTATTGTTCAGGCGTTGCATTCCCAAGGCGCACAGATTGCAATCTCTTATCAGAACGAAGTTTTGGAAAAAAGAGTTCTTCCGCTGGCCGAACAGCTCGGCGGCGATACGCTGCTGTTGAAATGCGACGTTTCCGACAGCGCCAGCGTGGAAGCCTGTTTCAAAGAGCTGGGTGAGAAATGGGGCAAAATTGACTTTGTTGTTCACGCAATTGCATTTTCTGACAAAAACGAGTTGAAAGGCCGTACCATTGATACGACTCTGGCCAATTTTACCACAACGATGCATATTTCCTGCTATTCTTTCTTGGAGACCTGCCGTTGCGCTTCTCCGATTATGAATGAGGGCGGTGCGATTTTGACTTTGACATATCTCGGCGGAGAGAGAGTTTTGCCGAACTATAATATTATGGGCGTTGCCAAAGCCGCTTTGGAAGCTTCCGTCCGTTATGCCGCTTCTGATATGGGGGCGCAGGGCGTGCGCGTTAACGCAATTTCCGCCGGCCCGATTAAAACTTTGGCCGCTTCCGGAATCGGCGATTTTAGAAAAATTCTGCACTGGAATGAACTGAATGCTCCGCTGCGCCGCAATGTGACGCAAGAAGAGGTCGGCATGGCCGCTCTCGGTTTGCTTTCTGCCTGCGGTACCGGTATTACCGGCGAAGTTTTGCATGTTGACTGCGGATACCATATTCAGGGTATGCTGAATTTGGACAAGGCGGTTGAAACCGGCAGAATGCTTTCTGAATAGTTGTTTTGACTAACTTAATGCCTCCATATTTTTTGTGGGGCTTTTGTTTGGTTATTGTTAACTTGACGGGTTTTGAAAAATTTTTCAAAGCCCGTTTTTTTGTTTATGATGTAAAATTAAGACTTGAGTCGGAGAGGGAAAAAGTTATAGTAATTTTGTTGTTTTTTGAATTTTACGGAGCATAAGATGACGCAGATGACAGAACCTTTTCCGAAAATGGCCGGCAAAAACCGGCGCCGGCTTTTGAGCCTTAATTTGCTGATGAAGTCTGTTACTTATGCTTTTGCCATTTTGGGTATTTTGTTTGTTTTGCTGTTGGTTGTGGCTATCGGATTGCTGCGTAAAGAATCGGTGCCGGTTCAGGCCGTGCCGCAGCAGGCTGTTTTATTTGTGAATTTTGATGATGCTGTTTCGGAAATCAGGGAAGATACGCTTATTTCCGATATTACCGAGGTTCCCAGCGTTAGTTATTTTGATTTGTTAAGAGCCTTGGGCGCGGCGGCCGGCGACCCGCGCATTAAAGCGGTTGTGGCCGAGGTCAGCAATTCCGGTCTCGGACTGGCTCAGATTCAGGAACTGCGCAATGTTATCAAAACAATCCGCGCCGGCGGGAAAAAAACATATATTTACGCTCCCGGCATGGGCGATTTCGGCGGCGGAACTTCGGAATATTATCTGGCTTCCGCTTTTGACGAGATTTGGATGCAGCCTGATACCGATATCGGGCTGACCGGAATCAGTATTGAAATGCCGTTTGTGAAAGACTTATTAGACAAGGCGGGTATTACGCCGGAATTTTATACCCGGTATGAATATAAGAATGCGGCGGCGCCGCTTATGTCTAACAAATTTTCAAAAGAGCATCTGGAAGAAACGCTCAAACTCGGAAATTCCATTTTTCAGCGGATTTTCGGCGAAATCAGTGCTGACCGGAAAATTAAGCCGGAAGATTTGATGAAACTGGTTAACCGGGCGCCTATCCGTTCAGATGACGGAATAGCGGACGGATTGGTGGATTTTACCGCATATCGTCCGGATATGATTCAGGAAATTACTTCGCGTTATAAAGGCGCCGAGATTGTGAGCGTTTATGATTATCTGGTTCAGATGAAACCGGAAAAGAAAAATATGCCGGCAGTGGCCTTTCTGGTTATTGAAGGAACAATTGACACCGGAAAAAGCATATATAATCCCGTGCGGCAGGAACTGGTCAGCGGCGCCGAGACCATTGCACAATATTTGGATCGGATTGCCAACGATCCGCGGATAAAAGCGCTTGTGTTGCGGGTCAATTCGCCGGGCGGAAGCTATAATGCCGCTAATGAAGTCTGGTATGCGCTTAAAAAAATGAAACAGAACAGAAATTTTCCGATTGTGGTGTCGCAGGGAGATTATGCGGCTTCCGGCGGTTATTTCGTTTCTTTGGCCGGTGATTACATTTATGCCGAACCTTCTACCATAACCGGTTCAATCGGCGTTTTGGGCGGTAAGATAGTGCTTCAGAACTTATGGCAGAAGCTTGGTGTGCATTGGGGGCAGGTGAATTTTGGGCAAAATGCCGGTTTGTTAACAACCAGCAGAGTTTTTTCCGAAAGCGAGAAAGCCGCTTTTAATCGTTCGCTGGATGCGGTTTATCGCGATTTTACCGCCAAAACGGCGCAGGAACGCAAGATCGCGCCGGAGAAAATGGACGCTTTGGCGCGCGGCCGCGTCTGGACAGGCGAAGATGCCGTCAGGCTTAAGCTGGTTGACGGTGTCGGCGGTGTTAATGAGGCAATTATGAAAGCCAAGGCTTTGGCAGGTATCGGAGAAAAAGAAAAATTCGAGGTCATTTATTTTCCCGAACCCAAAACGCTGGCCGAAAAACTAAATGAGATTTTGGAGAGCAGTCCGAAGGTTCTGGTTAATTCCCGTTCCAAGTTGGAAAAAGCGCTTGGCGACGAGTGGCGGCTTTGGCATCGTCTGCAGTATGATGCCGTTTTGCCGCCGTTGAAGGTGATGATGTGAATAAAAATGATTGAAATTTGAATCGTTTTTGAATATTCTTATCCGGTTAATAATATATATTAGGACATAAAAATGACAATCAGTGCCGAAGATGTAAAAAAGGTGGCGTTTTTATCGCGTTTGAAAATTGAAGAAGATAAAGTCGCTGCGACAGAAGAAGAATTTAACAAGATACTGAACTGGATTGACGAGCTTAACGAGGTTGACACAAACGGCGTGGAGCCTTTGGCTTCGGTTAACGAGAATTTTATTGCCCTGCGCCGGGATGAAGTTACCGACGGCAATATTCAGGAAGAAATTTTGCAGAATGCCCCGCTGAAAGAGTATGGGTATTTTGCCGTGCCGAAGGTTGTGGAGTAAAAACTTCGTCAGAGAGTTTTCTAAAGCAATTTGCGGCAGTCTCAGAAAATTCACGTACCTGTTTGTACGCTAAAATTTTCTTCGCTTGGCAAATCACTTTATAAATTCTCTCTGACAAAGTTTTTGAGAGAGATCAGAGAGTTTTCTAAAGCAATTTGCGGAAGATTTTTTGGCAAATATAGAGATAAAGCAACAAGAAAGAAAAAAAGAATGGCTAAATTAACGGATTTGACAATTGCCCAGTCTTTGGACGGGTTAAAAAAGAAAGAGTTTTCGGCAACCGAATTAAATACGGCTTATATTGAAGCTATGGAAAACGGGCGTTCTTATAACGCCTATGTTATGGAAACGCCGGAAAAAGCTTTGGAACAGGCAAAGGTCTCGGATGAACGCTATCAAAACGGGACGGCGCGCGCTTTGGAAGGTATTCCGCTCGGAATCAAAGATTTGTTCTGCACAAAAGGTATTCGTACGACGGCCTGTTCTCATATACTGGACGGTTTTGTTCCGCCTTATGAATCTACGGTTACGTCAAATCTGTTAAATGCCGGGGCAAGTTTTCTGGGCAAGTTGAATATGGACGAGTTTGCCATGGGCGGCAGTAACGAAACAAGTTATTACGGGCCGGCCGTTAATCCCTGGAAAGCCAAAAATGATGACAGGCCTTTGGTTGCAGGCGGGTCTTCCGGCGGTTCGGCCGCGGCGGTTGCCGCTAACCTTTGTGCCGGAGCGCTTGGTACGGATACCGGCGGTTCTATTCGTCAGCCTTCCGCTTATTGCGGCGTTGCCGGTATAAAACCGACTTACGGCCGTTGTTCGCGTTACGGCATTATTGCTTTTGCGTCTTCGCTTGACCAGGCCGGGCCGGTTGCCAAAGATGTGCGGGACTGTGCCTTGCTTTTGAAAACAATGTCTGGGCATGATGCCAAAGATGCAACGTCTGCCGATATTGCCGTGCCGGATTTTGAGGCTTTTCTGGGGCAGGATATTAAAGGGCTGAAAGTCGGTATTCCTCGGGAATATAAAGTTGACGGAATGAATCCCGAAGTCGTTAAATACTGGGAAAAAGGTACGGAAATGCTGAAAGCCCGCGGCGCGGAGATTGTGGATATTTCTTTGCCTCATACCAAATATGCGCTGGCGGTCTATTATATTATCGCTCCGGCCGAAGCGTCTTCCAATCTGGCGCGTTATGACGGCGTCCGCTACGGTTTGCGGGTGGACGGCGAGCATCTGGACGAGATGTATGTTAATACCCGCACGGAGGGTTTCGGCAAAGAGGTTAAACGCCGGATTATGATTGGGACTTATGTTTTATCGGCCGGATATTATGATGCCTATTATCTGAAAGCACAGAAAGTCCGCCGCCTTATCCGCGACGATTTTCACAGGGCTTTTGAGAAATGCGATATTATTCTGACGCCGACGACGCCGACCCCGGCTTTTCCGATAGGGGATAAATCTATGCAGGAGAATCCTTTGACAATGTGGCTGAATGATGTGTTTACCGTATCGGTCAATCTGGCCGGATTGCCGGCAATGAGCCTGCCTGTCGGGCTGAGCGAAAGCGGCTTGCCTTTGGGGCTGCAGCTGATTGGAAAGGCTTTTGACGAAGGGACGATTTTTAAAACCGCTTCGGCTTTGGAAGAAGATGCCGCATTTAAAGGAGCAAAATAAGATGGCTGCGATGATTATTGAAACCGAAAATAATAAGTGGGAAGTTATCTGCGGTCTGGAGATTCACTGCCAGATTATTTCCGAATCCAAAATGTACAGCGGCGCGTCAACCGAGTTCGGGGCAGAGCCGAATACTCATGTGTCTTTTGTTGATGCCGCGATGCCCGGTATGCTGCCGGTATTAAACGAGCAATGCGTTCGCCAGGCGGTTAAAACCGGTCTGGGGTTGAATGCCAAAATTAATAAATATTCTGAATTTTCACGCAAAAATTATTTTTATGCCGATTTGCCGCAGGGCTATCAGATTACGCAATTTCAGCATCCGATTGTCGGAGAAGGGTATGTTGACATAACGCTGGAGGACGGAACGGCCAGAAGAATCGGAATCGAACGTCTGCATATTGAACAGGATGCCGGAAAATCTATTCATGACATAGATCCCTGCATGAGTTTTATCGATTTGAACCGTTCGGGCGTCGGCCTGATGGAAATTGTTACCAAGCCGGATTTCCGTTCTCCCGAAGAAGCCGGGGAATTTTTGAAAAAACTGCGCTCGATTGTCCGTTATCTCGGAACCTGCGATGGAAATATGGATGAAGGTTCAATGCGCTGCGACGTAAACGTTTCGGTTCGTAAAATCGGGGAGGGGGGATATCGTACCCGGACCGAGATGAAAAATGTCAACAGTATGCGTTTTGTGATGCAGGCAATTGAGAATGAGGCCAAACGTCATGTCGAGGTTTATGAAACCGGCGGTGAAATAGAGCAGGAAACCCGCCAGTTTGACCCGTCAACCGGAAAATCGAAGGTCATGCGCAAGAAAGAATTTGCCCATGATTACCGTTATTTCCCGGAGCCGGATTTGCTGCCGCTGATGCTTTCCGACGAATATATCGACGGTATTAAAAAAGATATGGTCGAGCTTCCTGATGCCAAACGCGAACGTTTTGTCCGCGATTTGGGCATTACTGAATATGATGCCCGCATCCTTTGTGAGAATCGCGAAGTTGCTGACTTTTTTGAAACCGCAGCCAAAGGCAGGGATGCCAAAAAGGTGGCTAACTGGATGATGGGCGACTTTTTTGCGATGTTGAACAAAAACGCCCTCAGAATTTCTGAGAGTCCGATTAGTCCTGAAAACCTTGGTATGTTGGTGGATTTGATTGCCAAAGAAGTGATTTCCGGCAAGATAGCCAAAGATGTTTTTGAAATTATGTCCGAGACCGGAGAGGCTCCCGACAAGATTGTGGAAGAAAAAGGCTTGAAACAGGTTACCGATACCGGGGCGATTGAGGCTATTGTCGATGAGGTAATTGCGTCTTCGCCTGAAAATGTGGCTTCTTATAAAGCCGGAAAAGCAAACTTGCTCGGTTGGTTTGTCGGTCAGGTGATTAAGAAATCGCAGGGTAAGGCTAATCCGGCAATTGTAAATAAGCTGTTGTCCGAAAAACTTGCCAAATAGCAGTCAGGAAAAAATATGGATTTGTTAAAGTGGGCAGAAAACTACTGGCCTTATGACGAAGCAGAGGAGGCTGACCGGCAGTCTTTTTTGCAGTTGCTGGCGATGCGCAAGAAAAATTCTGTTTCTTTGTACAAAAGAGAATGTCTGCCCGCGCATATTACGGTTTCCTGCTGGATCGTGAACGCTAAAAGGAATCATACGCTTTTGGGCTTTCATAATTTGTATAAGCATTGGGGGTGGTTTGGCGGACATACAGACGGCGAGACCGATTTGCTGTCTGCGGCGCGTAAAGAGGCGGCTGAAGAATGCGGCCTGCAGTCTATGATATTGCTGGCGGAAGAACCGATAGATTTTTGTATTTTGGGTGTGGGAGCTCATTATAAAAATCAGATGCAGGTTTCGGCGCATTTGCATCTTAATTTTACATATTTGTTTGAGGCAGATGAAAATGAGCCAGTTCGTCCGAAACCGGATGAAAACAAAGCCGTCAGCTGGATTGCCAATAACAGGCTTTTGGCGGTTACAAATGAAGAAACGACGACTCCGGTTTACAGACGGATTATGGATAAGATTAGGGAGAGAAAATTATAATGGATGTGGTTTTCTGGCAAGGGCTGCTGGCTGCGACGGTTGCCGGTTTGATTACCGGGGTCGGCGGCTTTATGATTTTTTTGAAAAAACGTTATTCCCAGGATGAAATTAATTTTATGCTAAATATTGCTGCCGGAGTTATGTTGGCGGCTTCATTCTTTTCTCTTCTTGTGCCGGCAATGGGGCGGATTTTGCAATTTGATCCGGATATTCATGTGGCCGGTTTCTGGTATATCGGTGCAGTGTTTGCCGGTGTTGCGCTGGTGTGGATATTGAATGCCGTGCTGCCGCATGAGCATAATAATGCAGGGCATCATGGGTTGCGGGGTTTTAATCTGCGGACGGCCTGGCTCTTTATTATTGCGATTACGCTTCATAAAATTCCAGAAGGTCTGGCGGTGGGTGTGGCTTACAGCGCCGAAGATTTTATGAATCCCGACAGCTTGGTTGTGGGAATCGCACTGCATAATATCCCGGAAGGGTTGACCATCGCAATCTCTTTGGTGGCGGCCAAGTGTTCGCGCCTGAAAGCGGCATTGACTGCGGCGGTAATCGGGATGATTCAGCCTTTGGGCGCCGTGTTGGGGCTGTTGACGATGGGAATGAGCGAAAAAATCGTTCCGCTCGGGATGGCTATGGCTGGCGGTACGCTTTTGTTTGTGGTGGTTAATGAAATTTTGCCGGAAACTTATGATGCCAAAAAATCCAATCGGGCGGCGTTTGCTTTGTTTCTTGGTTTTATCTTTATGACTTATTTGAATATTGTCCTTCACTGAAACAAACAGACAAAACCCGCCGACCGGTTTATGATTGGCGGGTTTTGAGCATTTTAACGGGAACTTCCGAACAAGAGAATGAGCAACGGTAAAACACTGCTGTGGGTAAAAAGATAATCAACCCATCCTGGATCTTGTGATTGTTCCGTTTCTTTCGGAGGTTTCGATTTGGCTAACTCAGGATGATGACTTGACGCCGAATTGACGGAATCTCCGTGAATGCAATAGTACTCGGAGGAGAGCGGGGTGATGACCTGATGCGAAGAAGAACAGGAACAACAAAGAACGCATAGTCCCAAGAGTAAAGTGATTAATAATTTTTGTGTTTTCATAAATAATACATTTTATAATTCATTTCTTTAGAAAATATAAAAATGTATTGTGATGTTTGTCAATGCTGCTCTTGTTATATTGGCAAAAACTGTGCAGAACAGAAAGAAACTGGGGATATGGCGAGAAAAAATAAAAAAGATGTTGACGGAGCCGAAAAGTTATTATACATATAAGACCGAACCATTTGTTGGAGAGTTGGCAGAGTGGTAATGCAGCGGATTGCTAATCCGTCATCGTGTTAAAGCGATGCACAGGTTCGAGTCCTGTACTCTCCGCCATTTAAAGCCCGGATATTATATCTGGGTTTTTTGTTTATGCGGAGAGCCGCTTTCCGTCCGGATGCCGGAAAGCGCACAGGACTA
>CASGEB010000041.1 GCA_949300375.1 uncultured Pseudomonadota bacterium | reverse complement strand
CCGGACGGGTTCAAAATCCGTTTCCTGTTCTTCTTCTGAGAACAAAGTCAGAGTTTCTTCCACAGAATGCGGTTCAAGCTGCTATTCCTGCCAATATAACTCTGATTGTTCCGTTTCATCAAAATCATGTACTTACGGATGTGCTTCTTACAACTCGTGCGGCAAATGCACCTCTTGCGAATCCGCTCCGGCTTGTACGCACTCGTCTCACGTCAGCTGCACTTACGGATGCGCAACTTATTGTCCTTGCTGCTCTTCCTGTAAAACCTGCAAATCTGCTCCGCCTAAAGATGATGATGACGATACCGGCGGTTCCGGCGGCGGAACTTGCACCGATACCTGCTCCAGCAAGGGTTATTCTTCTTCCAAACCCAGCGGGCAGACTTGTTCAACGACAACAGTCTGCGGGAAAACCTGTTATTATAACTGCAAGACATCTCATACCCACAGCTATTCCTGCCCGAGCGGATATTCGACTTCCTCCAGCGGATGTTCTTATGGTTATACCACCACAAGCAAAACCTGTTCCTCCTGCGGCGAGACAGGCGGCGGTACCTGTTATAAATGCAAGAGTTGCTCTTATTCTTCTGAATGTCCGGGCTTTAGTTTCGTAAGTTGTACTGCCGGCATAGAAGATTCGTGTACAGCTTGCGGCACGACAAAATACAAATGTAAAAAAGTAATTACAAGACCTATCAGTGGTCCTTGCTCGGGATCTTGTCCGTCCGGCATGAGATATACCAACAAATGCTGCTGTCCTAACGGTGAACCGATCCTAAGCGGCTATCGTAACTGCGACTGCTGTATGGATACGGCGAAGTAATATCTTTACTACTGCAAAGCAGACTGCCTCATCATTTGAGGCAGTTTGTTTTTTATTGTTGTTAAAGATTAAAAATAGTACCGCCAGCTTATCAATGCCTCATCCAAATCTTTGCCGTAATTCTGCTCATAATGATATTCTGCGGCAATAGCGTTGCTGCGGTTGAGCGAATAAACAGCCTCGGCTTTATATTTCATCTTATCGCCAAAATGGTTGGTTGCCAACACTTTCTCCGTTTCCGCAATCAGCCGCCAATTGCCATAATCTGCAAATATGCCGGCCGTCCAGCCTAATCCGCCGATTGTGTTGTCTGGAAGAATGGCTCCGTATCCGGCATAAACACTGCCCAGAAAATAAAACCAGATTTCTTCATTCAACGCCACCGTCGAGCCGCCGCCGACTTTAAGGTTAAAAGCATAGCCTTCTTTTTCCGTTCCGGGGTTCATTTCCCTTTTTACATCGGCGTTAATCAGATAAGAAACAGGCTTGAACATTGCGTCAACCGGCGACAATGATTTTATTCCGACCAGATCAAACCGCTGCAAAACCGTTTTATCAGAATCGTCATAATGCCGAAACGTCGTATTCAGAAAGTTTATTTCCGCCCCGCGCAGAAAACCGTAATTGTCATCGGTAAGAGAATGATAAGCCGGGCGATAGCCAACCTCCTGGAAAGCCTTGCCGTTCCGGACGCCGGCACCAAACACCGCACGCATGGCATTATGAGAAAACAACGGATTTTTGCCGTTTTTCAACTCTTCCATTTTCCCGTTTTCCGCAATTTTATTCCGAGCCAACAGCGCCTTAAAACTGCGCTGCCGGTAGTCGGAAAGCTCAAGCTCGCGCGCCACATATTGATATTGCACATATTGATAGGCCGTTTCCAAAACATCTGCCTTTGCCGCTTTGTCATCCACTCCGGACAAAGTCCAATCCTGATTTTTGACGGCGGCCAGATAAGCTTCTTTCCCTTTGGCATTCATCTGCTTATAACGGTGTTTGATTTTTGCCTGCCGCGACGGACGATAATTTATGTTTTTAACCAGCCCCGGGCGGGAATATACGGCCTTTACCGTATCCAGAGGGATGGCCTGAACCGGAAAGTCATCCGCCAGGCGCAGTTCCGGACGGACGGCATCCAAAGTTTCCATCAGCATATAAGAACAGTTGCGGGTAAAAAAGTAATACCGGTTTTGAGCATGCCCGACCTCCCATAAATGCGCCACAAACAAATCAAGCTCTTCCGGCGTCAAATCCAGATTAAGCTCCCAGATATCGCGGTTTTCAATATTGTTATAAGTATTGATAACATCATAGTAAGGTTTGATTGTAAAACCACCGTAATATCCGCCGGTCAAACCGAGAACGGCAAACAAAACGCTGTTTTCCCGCCCGGCCGTAAAAGCGCCGTAATTTGCCCCGTGCGCCAGCAGCTGGGTTCCTTTGCGCGCCGTATCAATCCGCAAAAGCGTGTGGCCGAACAAAGAAGACGGATTGTTCATATAAGCATCGGTAAACAACAATGTAACGCCCGCCGGCTGCAAGTCTTTTTGAAACTGCTCATATTCTTTGCATTTGGGAAAATCTGCCGATGTCAGATTGTGTTTTTTCAGATACCGGTAGCGGCCGGGAAAAAAGCACCTTTTTTCATCCTGTCCGCCAAACAGCGCAATGGTTGCATTCAACTCACTCTCCGGGTTTTCTTTACCATCCGGCGCCAAAAAGAAATTATCGGAATCAATCGTACTCTCATACCGCCCGTTTCCCTGCGGGCGGTAGTGTCCGAGCGCCAGCCACTCCGGAGAGTATGCCGGGCTTTCCGCAGCCCGAACCTCCGCCGCGGCGAAAAAAAACACACTAAAAAAAAGCCAACTCTTAAACATCATAAAAAATGAAGCGGTTTTTCAGATTCACACTCCGAAAAACCGCCAGTATATTTATAAAATCAGGCGTTTTGAACCAATTCCAAAAGGTTCAGCGTTACCTGGACGGCATCTACATTTTCATCGGCAAACAAATAAGCAAAATTTGTTTTTGAAATTTCGCCGAGTTTTTCGCTGTCCATATTCAGAATACCGGCCAGCGTGTCAATGGTTTCGCCGCGCCCGGCAGCCGCGTCCATTGCATACTGCTCCATATTGTTTTCCAAAAAGGCCAAAGTCATTCTGCCCGTTCCACCGGTAATGCGCCCGTTCGGATCGCAGCCGGACGTACCAAAAGTAATACCAAACGTCTGCGTACCGAAAATGCCGTTGGTCGTGGCAGCCAAAACCTGCGGCCCGATACCGCTCTGACCGCGCCAGGCCATAGATCCCAGACCACATCCGGTACTGTCGACGGCACCGGCATTGGAAGCTGCCGTCATTGCCCCGCCGAGAAGCATAACAGCCAAATACAATTTTTTCATAAACACCTCCAGTTTAAAAGTTACCTTTAAATTTTTAACATAAATAAAGCTTTTGTATAGCACAAAATTCAACTTATACCGCAGCGGAAGATTTCGCTTGAAAATATCAAATTTTATGTTATAGTGGGGTAAATTAATACTATGACAGGCTGTGATAAGTTTATTCTTATCGCAGTCTATTATTTGTAATCAGAAAAAGAGGTGGATGAAATGGAAAAATTCCCTTTAACCAAACAAGGATACATTGCTCTTGAGGAAGAGTTGAAACATCTCAAAGGCGTTGACCGCCCAAACATCATTGCGGCAATCGCCGAGGCGCGTTCTCACGGCGATTTGTCTGAAAACGCCGAATATTCGGCCGCTAAAGAGAAACAAAGTTTCATTGAAGGCCGTATTCAAGACCTTGAAGCCGTTTTAAGCCGCGCTCAGGTTATTGACGTTGCCAATACAAAATCTGACGTTATTCGTTTCGGCGCCACCGTACAGGTTGTGGACGAAGACGACGACAATGAAAAAACATATCAGATTGTCGGCGACTACGAAGCTGATATTGAAAAAAACAAAATTTCGCTTTCGTCTCCCCTGGCCAAGGCGCTCATCGGCAAAGAAGTCGGCGACGTTGCCGAATATGTTGCCCCGGGAGGCAAAAAATCTTTTGAGATTTTGGAAATCAAGTATATTTAAAAAGACAAAATCAGACTTATATCAAAGCCGGTAGTCTTATGATACCGGCTTTAATTTTTTAAAAGGAGTACAAAATGAATAATCCCCGTTCATCCCATTGCGACTGTCTGCAAAAGGAACAAAACACAGAAATAAAAACCCCCGAAACACATATAAAAAAAGAAACAACCTGTTATTGCACCCCGGAAGAATGCGACTGCACCGTAATCCGGGAAGAGACCGACAATGCTGAAAAGTGAGGCGGAAAGATTATGACTGAAGATAAAGAAAAAAAGTGCCAATATGTTCTGGATTATAACAACAAATGCGATTGCCGCGAAGACGACAACTGCGGCTGCACTTATCCCAACAATCTGCCGCAGGACTTTAAGCAGGAATGCAAAACCCCGGCAGATTGTTCCAGCCCGCAGCCATAGCCTTTGTCCAGAAAAATTTTGCCTCCGGAGAATATTGACCGGTTTATTTTCGTTTTGTCTTGCCAAAAACGGATAATCCTTTTATTTAATAAAAAAACAAACGGAGAAAACTATGGCACAATACAAAACCCCTGTTTTGATTATCGGTTCCGGGCCGGCCGGTTATACTGCCGGAATTTACGCCGCCCGCGCAGGATTAAAACCCCTTATTGTTTCCGGAGGGCAAATCGGCGGACAGCTGACACTTACAACGGATGTTGAAAATTATCCCGGTTTTCCGGAATCGATAAACGGCGGAGAACTGATGGAGAAGATGAAACAACAGGCTCTTAATCTGGGGGTGGAATTTGTTGAGGACAAAATTATCGAAGTCGACTTCAAACAACATCCGTTCAGCTGCAACTCAGAAAATTACAACCTTTTTACTGCCGACGCCATCATTATCGCGACCGGGGCATCGGCACGCTGGCTCGGCTTGGAAAGCGAACAAAAATTTTTGGGGTTTGGCGTATCCGGCTGCGCAACCTGCGACGGCTTTTTTTATCGCGGCAAAGACGTTGCCGTCGTCGGCGGCGGCAATACGGCTGCAGAAGAAGCCCTATATCTGACCAATTTTGCCAGATCCGTTACCCTCATTCACCGGCGGGATATGCTGCGGGCGGACAAAATGATGCAGCAACGCGTTTTTAACAATCCTAAAATCGCCATAGAATGGAACAGCGTCATTGAAGAAATTACCGGCTCGGATTCTCCAAAATCGGTTACCGGCCTGAGACTCAAAAATATTAAAGACGACAGTACCAAAGAATTAAAAATCGACGGTATTTTTATTGCCATCGGACACCATCCGAATACGGAAATTTTTCAAAACCATTTGGAACTGGATAATAACGGATATATTGTAACGCGGCCTGACAGCTGCCAAACCAGCATTGCCGGAGTCTTTGCGGCCGGAGACGTGAAAGCGCCGGAATTTCGCCAGGCCGTTATTGCGGCCGGTTCAGGGTGTACGGCGGCACTGGAAGCCGAGCGCTGGCTAAACAGCCAACATCGTTAAGGATTCCGACATCCGACTCCGAATAATCCATATTTGATTGTTCACAACTTAAACTGCGACTAAAAGTAAACAGAAATTGTGATTTTTTTCGTAAAGAACACAAAAAATTTGCTATATTGCAAAAAGAGGGTTGCCTTTATTGCTTTTTTTGTCTATACTGTAAAGCGATGTTTAATTTTTAATACATATAATTATGATAGTAAATAATGATTTAGAGAATGCAAAGCAGAGCAGTAGTACCAGTACCAATCTTTTCAGCTATGCTGACCTGACAAAGTACAAAAACAAGATTGAAAACAAAGATCATTTTCGCAACAGCGAAATCAAGAGATTTCTCAGCCTTGATTTGAATGACCTTTCTGAAACTGACAAGAAGAAAATAATTGCCCTTTTGAGCAAAAAGAACGATTATGTAAAATCAGCCGTTTCATATAATCTGCTGATCTGTGCAATTGCCCAATCTCGCAACGAATCCCTGAGAGCCAAAGCTCTTCCTTTTGCAAAAAAGAACGGGATAGAAACATTGTTAACAGCCTTCAATGAAGAGGACTGAATTATTAACAAAAAAATATTATTAAAAAAATGGCAGAAAAAGAAAAAGCCGGGCATCTTACCGTCAATGTCATCAGCGTTGAAAATGCCCAGACGGAAATCAGAAAGAAAATACGAGCAAAAGCTCAAAAAAGGCAAACTGATGCCGATGCCAGTCCCTATGCCTGCAATGACAATGCCGATAAAATCAACCGGGAAAATTCAAAAAAACAAATAGAAGATTTTGCGGCAAATGTTCTCAGGGCAAGAAGGAAAGCATATGTATTTTCCCAGATGATGCCGGAAGACGAAGCAAAAATGCGTCTGACGACGGAAGAAAAGGCAACCTTGAAAGGAATCCTCAGCAATGTTAATTACTGTTCTTTTCCTTACTCGGTTAAAAATATTCTGATTGAAGGACTTAAATATCCGGAAGCGGAAGTTCGTCATATGGTGCGCGATTTTGCAGCATCGGAATTCAAACAGGAAGACTCGCCTATTATCGGGCTGGATTTGTGGATAGACCTTCTGTCGCGCGAATATGTGTCCGATACCGGTTTTGCATTTTTGCGAGACCATGTGAAGACCCTGAAGAAGCATTCCGGCCGCGTCCTTTACAAATATATCAAAAATGTTAAAGAACGCAATCATAGTCCGGAATCGGAGAAACTTTACCAAGAAGTTCTTTCGTTGTACAAATAATTCCGTTTAAACTTGTATCCCCTCTCGAGCATCTGCTCCCGAGGGGATTTTTTATCGACAAAAAAATCTTGCCAAAAAAGCAGAATAATGCTATTATCCGTCTCTGAATTTAGTATTATTTTATAAATTAATCATTAGTTATATTATGGTGCAAGAAAGAAAATTATCTGCAAAAGAACTCCCTTTGTTTTACAACATGGAAAGAGGAAGCCGGAAACTTGTCTATATGGAACTATGTGCCGGGCAAGATTTTACCGATGTCATAAAAAAATATTGCGACATTATTGCTTTTGAAAAACAAATAAAAAATCAGTGGGACAAAGATTTGCTCAGCGAAATGGCCGATTGTAAATTTGACGGTTATATTTTTTCGTTATATCAGAAAATAAAACTGAAAATAAAATCTCCCAAAAACAACCAGGGTAAACGAGTTAAACAGATTTATCCCCGCGCGGTCAACTACCGGAATCGGCTTAAAGCACAAAAAACGCCGAGTCGAAACGCTGAGGTTTTCTGCCAGATTTGCAAGAACTATTTACAAAGAAAAAGAGAGTTTAACAAAAAACTGTCTGACCTAATAGCTCAGGATATGCCGACGGCAGAGATTATTGCTCATCTTAAAGGCATATATGAAACCGACGACGCCTATAATGACGCTAAAAAGTTTTTGGACAACGCCCTCCAATATATTGAGCATTTGTTCAAAAACAAACAGGTTGTTGTTCCTGCACTGATTGAGATTGCCCTTGATACGCGTTTTATCAATACGCCTGATATTTTTGACAGACAAATCAATGTCATTTGTCAGACTTATAAAGCGTATGAAGACCATGCAATGGCAACAGAAGTGAAGCAAATTTGTTATCATTTTATTGAAACGGCATTTTTCAAATATGAAAAAGCCGATGCAAGATTGATTAGTTTCCTGTTTCTGGGCGATTGGATAAGCGTAGAAACCAGCAACCTGCTGTGCCGCGCTTATAAAATCATCAAAGAAAGAGAGTTACACTTTTTTGTTTTCGAGACCATAAAAAAACTTTATAACAAAATTGATTTTTCTCAGAAAAATCCACTCTCGGAATCAGAAAAGCTTCTCTGTACATTGTATGAAATTTTCAAATACGATTAAAAAAAACTGCCGATTTTTTAAAATCGGCAGTTTTTTTTATTTTGTTTTTCAAAAATTTATTCAGCAACGATTGTTTCGTCTTCATCGCTGGTCAGTTCAGGATGTTCTTCCACAACCTCTTCCGCGCTGTTTTCCGCATCTATATTGCAGCCGCATTCCACCATTTTCTTTTTGCAGGCCAAATCATCTTCCGCACAGCCGCGTTCAACATTACAATCGCAGTCTTCAATCAGCGCCACGCTATTCTCTTGATTTTCTGCCTGTTGACGCAAGGCTTCTTTTACAAAACTGCCGGCTACCATCAAAACAACTACCGTCAGCACAATAAAAAACAACTTTTTCATTTTCTCAATACCTTAAAACACATAAAAAACAGATATACAAGGAATATTGCCATCTTGTTTCTTTGTCAATAACAAACAAGACAATTCATATAAATTTTTAGTGAAAGTTTAATAAAAATGTGCTATAATGGGTTTTAGTAAAAGAAGAAGAAAGGATTTTTGACATGGCAGAACTCGGAGCAATCAGCTCATATGTTTTAAGCGTGCAGCAGATGCAGATGAGCCTGATTAAAAACGCCATTGAAATGCAGCAGCAGGTTATGGAAACTTTGCTGGGAGATTCCGCGGCGGTTGTTCCACCGTCGGAAAATCTGGGACATAATATTGACATTTCAATTTAGAACGACAGCAGCTCAATAAAAGAAATCGTTAACGCGCTTGAAACCACAAATTTGAGGGCGGAAAATATAATATTGCCCGCCATTGCCGCTTTATCCAGCCTGTCTCCGCCGTCATCATAAACTCTGTGAAAAACAAAATTATAAGCCGCAGCCAACAACAAAGCCAACAAATAAAAATGATAGTTCTTATAAATATGCTCAATCATCTGTTCATAGGACATTTTAACATCAAACAAAATGCCAAAAAAAATGCCAAGCAGAATCATCGGATTAAAAATCGCTCCCGATGTAAATAAAGCCACAATGCCTTTTATCATCTTAAAAAATCTCTGTCTTGTTATAAATCTTTGCCCCAAATCCGCTTGGTAACGCGGCGGGAACTGCTTTCTGCATACAAATCAGGCCAAATGTATTTTTTTTTGGCGGAAAAAACGGAGCCGTCCTTGCTGGTATAAGAAGAAACCAGAGCCAAATTGCCTCTTCTCTTTATAACCTTGTCCAATTCGGCCGCATTAGATAAAAAATCGCTCTGCCAAACTTTTCCCATTATCTTCTCCCATATAAAATTATGGTTATAGTAATAAGATAGCATCTAAAAGTAAATAAAATATTATGATTATGCCAAAATGGCCGCCATTTACATAAAACGGGCTATTGCATCGTTTATCTTGCGGCTGACGTTTTGGACCAGCCCGGCATCTTCGCCCTCGACCCTGACCTTAATCAGCGGTTCCGTGCCTGATTTTCTGACAATAACCGAGCCGCGGCCGGCAACTTCTTGTTTGGCAGCCTCCACAGCCTTTTGAACCTCCGCATCATTCATTACTTCGGCAACCTTTTCTCTTGAAGCAAAGCGCAGGTTATCAATTTTGCACGGACATTTCTCAAATACAGGAAAAATTTTGCTCATTTTCTTGCGCGTTTTCAAAAGCCCCATACAAACCGTCAGCCCGGCAATCAAACCATCTCCCGTCGGGGCAAAATCGCTCAGTACCATATGCCCGGATTCTTCGCCGCCAAAATTTGCCCCAATCTCGTTCATTTTTTCCGTTACATAACGCTCGCCGACCGCTGTACGATAAAAATCAATTCCCAGCTCCCGGCAGAATTTCTCAAGCCCCATATTCGACCAGATTGTGGCAACAACGGCATTTCCTTTCAACCGATTGTCCGATTTCAAATATTGTCCGAGAAAAGCGATAATCTGGTCGCCGTCGAGCCGGTTGCCCTTGTCATCGCAAATGATTATCCGGTCGCCGTCGCCGTCCAACGCAATACCGATATCCGCATTTTCTTTTATGACGGTTTCACACATCAAATCCGTACAAGTAGAACCACAGCCTTTATTGATGTTATAACCGTCCGGAGCAACACCGACGGCAATTACATCCGCGCCGAAATCTCTAAAAACCTGCGGCGCAATTTTTGAAAAAGCTCCGTTGGCACAGTCAATCACAACTTTCAAACCGGAAAGAGGAAAACTGTTTCTCTTTAATGCGGCAATTTGGCTCAGATACGGCGTTACGGCTTTGAAATTATATTCAATCCGCCCGATTTTATCAGGATTAAGCACAAAATTATCTTCCTGCACCCAAGCCTCCAGTCTGGCCGTCATATCATCAGAAAACTTGTGTCCGTCGGCTTTAATCAGCTTAATGCCATTATCATGATAGGGATTGTGAGACGCAGAAATCATAACCGTCATCGCAACGCCAAGTTTCGGCGTTATCATTGCGGCAACCGGCGTCGGTAAAACGCCGAGCAACATCACATCGCACCCCATAGAGGTTAAACCGGCAGCAAGAGAACTTTCCAGCATATCGCAGGAGACACGGGTATCTTTAGCTATTGCTACTTTGCCGGCAAACATCAATCCCAAAGCTTTGCCCAGTTTTAAAGCAAAATCCGCTGTCATCGGAAAAATATTTGCCTTGCCGCGAACTCCGTCTGTTCCAAAAAGTTTATCTGCCATAATTGCCTCCTCATAAAAAAGAAATAATAAAGCATTTTGCCATACGCCTGACAAAACTCAAGCATTGTTTCAAAACTTTTCATACAAGTTTTATTAAAGAATATTTCAAATACAACATTTCTTTCCTAGCCAAAATCCCCACCTAACTTTTCAATACTGCTTGACACGGGCGTTTTGTTGTGGTATAGTAGTCTTGATGTTGTTCTTGAGGAGCCGGTTATCCTTAGGCAGCTTGTTTTTTGGTCATTGCACGGCTGTTTACTTTACGGTCATCCCCGGGCTGCGACCCGGGGATCCAGAATAACAAAGTGCTTTGAAGGGTGGATTCTCGGGTCAAGCC
>CASGEB010000040.1 GCA_949300375.1 uncultured Pseudomonadota bacterium | reverse complement strand
CGGTTCGACCCGAAACGGATGCGGCACAAAAACCTGTTATTATCCTTATGAAGCCTGCTGTTATCCTTATTCCAGCGAAACCGGATGTTCCTGCGGAACTTATTCCTGCTCTGACGGCTGTGGCGGCACCAGAACCTGCTGTTCTTCCTGTCCCGACCCGGAACCCGAACCGGAACCGTCTAATCCTTGCGCTGATGTATCCTGCCCGGCAGCCGTGAACTGCTCCTACGGCTGCGTCGGATATTCCTCGTCTTCCAATTGCTGCTCTTCTGTCTGCATTTCCTGTGAAGCTGCGCCGCCGGAAGATGACGACGAAGAAGATACTGAAAGCACTTGCACCGATACTTGTGCAAGCAAAGGATATTCTTCTTCCAAACCAAGCGGGCAGAACTGTTCGACGACAACGGTCTGCGGTAAAACCTGTTATTATGATTGCGAAGACCCTAATTGCTCTGTCAAACCTCCTGTTTGTGATTATGGTTGTTCTTCCTATAATTCTTGCGGAATATGCACCATTTGTAAGCCTGCTCCCTGCCGTTACGGCATAACTGCCGAAGATTGCGCTTCAGACTGTATGAATGTCGGTTCACAATCTTGCACAAGAAACGGCATTACTTATTATGCTTCTTGCGGTTCCAGCAAATGTTCAAGCTCTCAGAGTTGTGTTGAAGGAAATTGTTATACTCCAAGCACAGGCGGTCCCGGACAGATAGGAAAATTCACTTGCTGTGATACTTCGTGCGACTATGCACACTGCAAAAAATATGGCGGATATGTAGATTGCAGCAGCGTAATGTCAAGTTACACTTCCCGAGGGTGTGATGTTAGGTTTGACTATTGTACTATTGATGCCGGAAGTGTTTACTCTTATCAAATCTATGGCAGTTGCGCATACTAAATATGCGACAGCCAAATTTATAAAGTATTTTTAATTGCTAAAAAAACGCGGAGAAAAGCCTCCGCGTTCTTTTAGCAATAATCGTTAAGCTAGGCGCTTTTTTTGGACATCAGCCCTTCGGAAATCTGCAGATTGGTCATAATCATACTGTCAATGGCCTTCTGATTCAGATTTTCAATATCCTGCCCGACTTCAAATGTTTTGGCCGAAACATAATCTGCCAATTTAATCAGATTGTTTTTGGTTTCTTTCGGCATTTTGCTGTCTTCGGAATTGGCAAGCGTTTTGATATAGACCCAGAGCTTCATATTTTTATCAAGCGCTTCAACCAGGCTGTTTTTGTCATCATTGTCGCGAGCGGTTGAAATATCCAGCGCACATTTTAACAAAGAAAAAGCTTCTGCTTTTGCCAAATGGTTTCTGACTGCCTCAAGCAGCCCTTCCGAAATTTGCATATTGATATTAATCAGGCAGTTATAATCCGGCGCGCTCATATGAATCCCTTTGGAAAGAGTCAGCCGTTCTACAAACTTTGACAATTTCAACAGGTTTTCTTTGATATCTTCAGGAAGCAAATTCTTTACGTCTTTGAGAGATGTTTCTATCTCTACCCATAATTTTAAGTTATTATCCAATGCAGTCAGAATCGCCATCTCGTCGCCGCCGTTAAAAGCGTTTGAAATTGCCAGCGCATATTTCAAAAAGATTTCGGCTTCGTTTTCCGCATGTTTTACTTCGTTCACTGTCTTTTTCATTTTGCATCCTTACAAAAAAATTTTTTTCCATTTTTATATAATCTATCACGCCGGTTTTTTAAACCGTAAACTTCAAGCTATTCACTTTTTTCTTTTATAATAAGCGGGTCCGCTCAAATTGGGGAAGTCAAACGGACCCGTTTGGGGAAAGGGGCTGCGCTTTTCCAGCAAAGTTGGGGATCTATTCTGGATCGACAGCCCCTATGCGGGTAAAAAACGGGGAGATTTTTTAACACCACAAAACATAATAATATGGGAAACTTTCATCAGAACGGCGACAAGATGTCTATCAGCTGACGGCCGTAACGCGGCTGCTGGACATCGGAGATGACTCCTTTTCCGCCGTAGGAAACTCTCATTTCGGCAATTTTGCTCGATTCAATCGTATTATCCGAGGCAATGTCCGCCCGGCGGATTATGCCCCTGACCATCATCTGCCTGAGTTCGTAGTTAACGCGAATCTCCTGGCTGCCTTCAATAACCAGATTGCCGTTCGGCAAAACCTGCGTAACGATTGCCGCCAAAGTCATATTAATTTTTTCCTGGCGGTCAATTTTGCCGTCGCCGGAAATCTCGCGGTTGGACGTGATATCAATCAGATTGGTCGGATCAACGGCATCCGGAAGATAGTCTTTGGCATAAGACTCGTACCCGGCAAAAGCGGTAATACCAACGGAATCTTTATTGTCATCACGGTTTTGCTCGGTTTCGTTTTCCATTAACGCATTATCTTTGGCAGAAATTTTGACCGTAATGATATCTCCGACTTTGGAGGCGCGCTGGTCTTTGAAGAATCCGGAAGATCCCGGTTTCCACAACGAATTTGCCATTGGTTGAGCCTCAAGCTGCTGCGGCATCGGCATACTTACGGGTTCATAACCTTTAACCTCGGTCGGATTTTCAATCGGGCTGATTTCGGGAAGTTCGCCGATGGAGGTCAGGCGCCCCCAAATTCCACAGCCGGAAAGAGATGTGGCCATCAGCAGCATTCCTGCCCAAAGTTTGATACCGTTTGTTTTATTCGTCATTTTGTGTTCCTCTTCTTATTGCTGCTCAACACGCACCGTATCGGCATCAATAACTTCTCCGTATAAATCTCTTTTGCTTTTGGTATTGCGAATCTCTATTTTATCGCCCAGACTTCCGTCTTCCAATGCCTCGGCTCTGGCTGTAATCTGCATAAACGGCGTTTGATAAACCAGATTAACCATACTGCCTTTTTTAATCAAAATCTCTTTGCCGACATCTTTATCGTTAATGATTTTTCCTTCCCTCAGGTTTCTTTTGGCTTCCATATTAAGCAGTTTTTCCTTGTCCACCAGATTTTGCGGCTTAATCCGGTTTGAGCGGGTTTTAATGCTTTTCAGCTTGTCGGCGGTGATGATTTCGCCTTTATTGATGTTTTGCGCCGGGACATATATTTCTTTCAAAATATAATATTTTCCCTGATAAGAGGATTTGTTCACCGATTGACCGCCGGCAAAAAATTCCGCGTCTGCCGAAAACTTGTTTTGCAGCTCGTCAAACCGGGCATTCGCCACCATAATTTTGAGTTCTCCCGGCTCTTCCACGGCAAAATTGGTCTGGCCGCCATAAAACTCCAGCTCAATCTCATCTCCCTCGCCAAAATGCTCGATATATTCTTTTTTTAGGGCATCGGCGATTTTTTCTTCCGAAACAAAAGTCTGTCCGAAAACAGCAATCGGATTAAGAACCGTCAGAAATAAAGCTAATGTCAAAAGCAGACGTTTCATTTGCGCTATCCCCTTATCTCAACTGGTTGATTGTACTCAGCATCTGGTCTGCGGTTGAGATAACTTTCGAGTTCATTTCATAAGCACGCTGAGCCGAAATCAGCTCGGTGATTTCTGAAACCGGGTTAACGTTAGAGGTTGACAAGTATCCTTGCAAAATCGAACCAAAACCCTCGGTATCCGGGTTATCAATAATCGGAGCGCCGGAGGCTTCTGTTTCCGTAAAAAGGTTGTTTCCCATTGCCTCAAGGCCGGCCTCGTTCGGGAAAGTTGCCAATTCTAATTGTCCGACGTTGACTTCATCGGTCTCGCCGTCTTGTTTGACCCAGACCTCACCGGAATTGTTGACATAAACTTCAACCGCATCTTCCGGAATTGTAATCTCCGGCTGAACGGTATAGCCGTCATGAGTCACGATAACGCCGTCGCCGTTTCTCTGAAAAGCGCCGTCACGGGTATAAGCCGTTCCCTGCCCGTCCGGCAGCTCTACCTGAAAATAACCGCGGCCGCGAATGGCCAAATCAAGCTCGTTGCCGGTGCTGGTCAGCCCGTCGCCGTCCGTAATGCGGTAAACAGCCGCCGTTCTGACGCCCAGACCCAGCTGAATGCCGGACGGAACAATTGTCTGCGATGCCGTGGAGGCCGAACCCGGACGGATAACATTCTGGTACAAGAGGTCGGTAAATTCTGCCCGCCTTTTGGTATAAGCGGTGGTGTTCATATTGGCGAGGTTGTTGGCAATGACATCAACATTGGTTTGTTGCGCCAGCATTCCGGTTGCGCCGATATCTAATGTTCTCATAATTTTTCCCCTCAAATTATTATATTAGTTCCGAATAAGTACTGATGGTGTTGGAAAGGCGTTCATGCTCCTCGTCAATCATCTGCTGTACATATTCATAAGAACGTTGCAAATTAATCATTTTTGTCATTTCAACAATCGGCTGCACGTTGGATTCTTCTACCTTCCCCTGCAGAACACGCGTGTTGTTGCCGCCGACCGTCATCATACTGCCTTCGGTATTTGCAAATTTCGTGCCGCCGACTTTCAAAAGTTTCTGCTCGTCTTCAAAGCTAACCAATTTTAAGCGGCCGATAATGCCCGTCTCCGTTGAAACTTCGCCGTTTTCGCTGATGACAATCTCTTTTTCGCCCGGAGCGATAAAAAACGGCTCGTTATTTTCAGACAGCAGCGCATCGCCGTCTTTTGTTACAATCATTCCGTTGGCGTCCAGCGAAAACTGTCCTTTTTTGGTGTACATTTCACCGTGCGGCGTCTCAATGGCAAAGAAAGCATCGCCCTGCAGAGCCACGTCAAGCGAATTTCCCGTTTCCTGAAACGCACCTTCCTGAAAATCTTTAAATGTTCCGAAATCCTGCGTAAAATACAGAGGAACCCGTCCAAAGTCTTTGGCTCCTTCCGTTTTGACAATGTAAGAGCTGAATACGGCGTCATCCTGCTTATAACCGGCGGTATTCATATTCGCCATATTATTGGAAACAATGTTCATTTGTTTCCATAACCCCATCTGGCGCGACAACGCAATGTATTTTGTATTATCCATTTTATTCTCCCCAATAGCGGATAATTTTTTATTTTGCCTTTTACAATGCAAATACCGTGCCACCTGCTCGGCAGGCGCGGCCGAACGTCGGCAGCGATCGGTTTGTTCGGTGCTTCAGAGACCGCGTTGCTCCGGTGGAATTTGTGAATGATAATGTGCTTTGAATTTTGTGTCATTGCCGGACTTGATCCGGCAATCCACATTATAAATTAGCTTTATTGTTGATCTGGATCCCCGGGTCAAGCCCGGGGATGACTAGAAAAAAACACAGCCCGGGGATGACTAGAAAAAAACACAGCCCAGGGATGACTAGAAAAAAACACAGCCCAGGGATGACTAGAAAAAAACACAGCCTGGGGATGACGATAAAAAAACACAGCCCGGGGATGACGGTAAAAAAAATAAACGGAAAGATTTTATAAGAAGTTTATTCCCGATGATAGGGATGATGGTTGATAATTGTTTGTATCCGATAAATTTGTTCTGCCAGAACGGCACGCATCAGAATATGCGGCAGTGTCATTCTGCCGAAAGAAAGCAGCAAATCCGCCCGCTGTCTGGTTTCCGGAAGATGCCCGTCGGCTCCGCCGATTAAAAAGCAGATTTCCGAACAGCCGTTTAACTGCCAGTTTTCTATTTTACGCGCCAATTCAGTACTCTTCAGATTTTCACCGCGCTCGTCCAGCACAATCACCTTTGCGCCCGAAGGAATTGCGCCCTGCAAAAAACGCGCTTCTTCCGCCTGGTTGGAATTGTCGGCCTCTTTGATTGTTATCTGCCAGCCGGAACGTTTGACATATTCGGCAATAAGTGTCGCTTCCGGAGAATTTTTTTTGCATTTGCCAATGGCTATAATTGTTACTTTCATTTTTCTTTTCCAATCTGTCCTGATAATAAAAAACAGCGGTCTGCTTGTCAAGAATCTTGACTTTTTTGAGTTTTATGCTATCGTATTTTCACATTTAAATTATTAACTTATGATACATATTATTAAAAAACTGGCTTTTTTTGCGCCGTGCCTAAAAGAAGCATATCAAAAACAGAGAATTGCACATTATTTAGAAAAAAATTCTAAAAAAATTGCCGAGTACAAGCAATGGGAAGAATTTCAGAAGCTTCTTAACCCAAATGTTCCTTCCGGCAAGATTATCAGCTATTCCCCTTTGGTACTCGGTTATGCCGATCGTCCGGTTCTTTATAGAGATGAAGCCGCAGAAGAATTGGGAAAATTCCTGAACAGAAAAATCGCTCCGGAAGAAATGGTTTTATGCGGTTTGGAAAATAATTTTCTAAATAGGGACCTTAACGTTGCTTTTTTTACAACGGTCTGGCTTTATCAAAAAACTTATTTTGCAGAGTTAGGCGTCAGCTTTGGCAAAAAATGCAGCAAAATCGGTTTCTTGGATGAAAGAATGTTTCACATTGAGCCGCTTCAGAATGGTTGTGCGCCAAGAGCCATTAACATCAGCTATTATGGTTCTAAATTCTATGCTCTGCCGCATTGTTCCCTGTATTATATGGCAGAGGACAACGATATCAAACCTCTGATGCTTATTGACTACGGCAAAGGGAGCCGCAAAATGACTAAAACATTAGAAACCTACACGAAAAAGGTTTCTTATGCCGAAATTTTGGCCGCAGCCAAAAAGTCTGATTGATTAATAAAAAAATCCCCGCAATCTCAAAGATTGCAGGGATTTTTTGTTATTCCGCAGGTTTGGTCTCCGAATCCGAAACAGCCGGGACGTTTTCTGCCGGAGCAGCCGGCTCTTCCGATGTTTCCGGCGACGGAGCCGAAGCCTTTTTGGCAATCGGGAAAATCTGAACCCCGCCCTGCATATAGCCGCCGCTTGTTACGTTGCTGCTGCCGGAAACTCTCGGCGCGTTAACATAGCTGTTGGCCTCAGTTACCGGATTTCTTTTATCTGTTAAAACAGGATTGAGCGGGTAAGACGTATTGGGCAGACGAATCATCATATAACCGGTTCCGCCGCCATAGGCCGGCCCGGAAAGCCCGATGGAATAATAACCGCCGATATAGCCATAATCCAAATCAATATAATCAATCGAAAATACATTTTTGACCGTCGTCTGGCCGATAGCCGTCATTTTGCAGTTATAACCGGCGTCTTCCAGCAAAACATGATTGACGTTGCGGGCAAACAAAATCGAACGGGACGGCACGCAATCCGGGGACTGTCCGTTATAAGTCAGATTATAGTTCAAGACCAGATTGATTTTCTCATTGCCCTTGCCAATGATAACATCGGTAATTTTGACCGAATCTATATACATATAAGCCGGGGTAATGCCGACTCTTATCGGCGCCTGGACATAATGCTCAAGGCAGGTATGGCTGGACGGGTTGGCCGTGCAAATCAGAGCCGTCTGGTGATTGTTGTTTTCAAAAAGGTGCAAAAGACTGTTAAAAATATATTCCCGCGACATTGAAAGCTTGGCCGGAGCGCACTGTTTGCTGCGGCAAACCACAATAGAACTCGGCGCCCGGAGGCCGGCAACAGGATATTCACGGTCGTTAAAGCCGAAATCTCCCGACAAAATATCTTTCAAACTGCGACCGCAGCCGTTTACGGCCAGCAAAGCCAGCACCAGAACCGCGGTTTTTGACACTTTCTTAAACACGTTTTTACTTACCTTTAAATAATAACTTTTGTTGTATCTTATGACAAACATTCTCAAATACCAAAACATTTTTTCAGGTTATTAAACAAAAATTTAAGTTTGCGCGTTATTTTCCGGCTTATGAAGAAGTTTATCACATACAGCGCCGGATTGCTGGCTTTTTCTGTTTGCGTTACTTTCGGGTTCAAGTCCGGGGCGGCGGTTTTTGGCGGTTTCTATCATGAGAAGCCCAAAAAAATCATCTCCGCCAAAGGACGGCCTTTAAAAATCATTGACGGAGACAGCTTTTTTATCGGCAAAACCGAAATCCGGCTTGAAGGGATTGACGCGCCGGAATATTTTCAGGAATGTTACGACGCCGAAGACAACCCCTACCCTTGCGGCAAAAAGGCTAAAAAAGCCTTGGAAAAGCTGGTTTCTTCCGATATCCGGTGCAAAAAGATTACACGGGACAAATACCGCCGCGTCGTGGCCGTTTGTTATAACGGTAAGCTTAACATCAACCGGGAAATGGTTGCGCAAGGTCATGCCGTGGCCTACAAACGCTATACGCACGAATTTGACGATGCCGAAAAATCTGCCCGCAGCCTCAAAAAAGGCATTTGGCAAGGGCGTTTCCTAAAGCCGGAATTTTACCGAATCCTGAAAAAACAGAAAAAGAATCAGAAATAAGTAAGATTTTCTTGAGATTTCTGTTGACAGCAGAAAAAACTTATGTATATTGCAATCAACGTTTTATTTTAAAATGATAAGGTGAAAAAAATGTACGCAGTAATTAAAACAGGCGGAAAACAATATAAAGTTGCATCCGGCGATGTGTTGAAAATTGAGAAAATTGCCGGCGATGAAGGTTCTGAAATCGTTTTTAACGAGGTTTTGGCTCTGGACGATACTTACGGTACTCCGATGATTGCCGGCGCCAGTGTTAAGGCTACTGTTCTCAAACAGGCAAAAGATGCTAAAATTATTGTTTTCAAAAAGAAAAGAAGACAAAATTATCGTCGCAAGAACGGCCACAGACAAAATATCACTTTGGTCAAAATTACCGATATTTGCGGCAAATAAGAGTATTTTAAGGAGAATTAATCATGGCACATAAAAAGTCTGGCGGTAGTTCTAACAACGGACGCGACTCTGAAGGACGTCGTTTGGGCATTAAGAAGTTCGGCGGCGAAAGCGTTATGCCGGGGAACATTATTGTCCGTCAACGCGGCACTCAGTATCATCCGGGTACCAATGTCGGAATGGGTAAAGATCACACCATTTTTGCCATTGCATCCGGCAAGGTTGAATTTTCGAAAAAAGCCAACGACAGAACTTATGTTTCCGTAGTTACCGAATAAGCTTTACGAAGATATCAAAAGGCGGAGGGGGTGCGATGACATCCCCTTTACTTTTATTAAAACAGGCGTTATTTTTATAACAATGAAAATTTTATAAAGCAGTAAAATGAAGTTTCTGGATCAGGCGAAAATTTTTGTAAAATCGGGCGACGGCGGCGCAGGCTGCGTTTCTTTCCGCAGGGAGAAATATATTGAATTCGGCGGACCAAACGGCGGCGACGGCGCAAAAGGCGGCGACGTGATTTTTGAAGCGGTTGACAATCTCAACACGCTGATTGATTTTCGTTATCATCAACACTTCAAGGCCAAACGCGGCGGCAACGGCATGGGTTCCGACAAATCCGGCGCAAAAGGCGAAACCGTTGTGATAAAAGTTCCGGTCGGAACGGAGATTCTTGACGAAGACGGCGAAACGCTGATTGTCGATATGGTTACGCCGGGACAAACTTATCTGATTGCCAAAGGCGGCGACGGCGGCAGAGGAAACGCAAAGTTTAAAACCTCGACCAACCAGGCGCCACGTTACGCCGAACCGGGCTGGCCTGGCGAAGAACGCTGGGTTTGGCTCAGACTGAAACTGATTGCCGATATCGGATTAATCGGTCTGCCCAATGCCGGAAAATCGACCTTTTTATCATCAGTTACGCAGGCTCGTCCCAAAATTGCCGATTATCCTTTTACAACGCTGCATCCGCATTTGGGCGTTGCATGGGTTGATAATTATGAGGTTGTTATTGCCGATATTCCCGGACTAATTGAAGGGGCGCACGAAGGCGTCGGACTGGGCGACAGATTTCTGAAACATGTGGAACGCTGCGCCGCTTTTCTGCATTTGATTGATGCAACACAGGAAGATGTTATCGGCACTTACAAATCCATCAGAAACGAACTGGAACTTTATAACGAGAAATTAAAAAACAAACCGGAAGTCGTTGCCCTTAACAAATGCGACGCTCTGACCGAGAAGGAAATAAAAGAAAAAACGCTGGCTTTGGAAGATGCTATCGGCAAAAAAGTATTTGATATTTCTGCCGTTGCCAAACAAGTCGTTTATGATTGCCTGAGAGATTTGAGCAAATTTATTTCCCGCGACCGCAAAGCCAAAACGGAAGACGCAGCTCCCCAGGAAGAAAAATCCTGTAAAGTCTGGTCTCCGTTAGATTAACCAAGGAGTTTATTCGTGAAGAAAAAAACAAATTCCAATATTGAAAATGCTGATGAACAGATATTGAAAATTGTCGTTGATACCCTGGAGGACAACAAAGCAGACGATGTTGTTACCATCGACCTGAAAGGAAAAACATCTATTGCCAGCTATATGGTCATTGCAAGCGGAACATCCCAACGCCATGTTGCCTCTTTGGCCGAACATGTCCAGATAAAGCTTAAAGAAGCCGGTTTTTCTTCAACTTCGGAAGGCGAGGAAAAAGCTGACTGGGTGTTGATTGACGCTTTTGATGTGATTGTACATATTTTCAGACCCGAAGTTCGTGATTTTTATAATCTGGAAAAAATGTGGAGTTCAGTTGCCGAAGTCCGGGCAGCCAAATAACTTTTACATATCTTAACTTTATTTTCATCCTATACCTCATAAGGTATAGGATTTTTTTGTTTTTCTAGCCAAAATCCTCCCTCTGTTTTTCAATAATACTTGACACTGGCGTTTTGTTGTGGTATAGTGGTCTTTAGATGTTGTTCTTGAGGAACAGGTTATCCTTAGGCAGCTTGTTTTACGGTCATTGCACGGCTGTTTACTTTACGGTCATCCCCGGGCGGCTGGTTTTAATGGTCATTGCCGGACTTGATCCGGCAATCCAGATAAACAAAAAAGCC
>CASGEB010000039.1 GCA_949300375.1 uncultured Pseudomonadota bacterium | reverse complement strand
TTGAAGTCGATAGTTGGTGAGAACAAGTGCAAATCTTTAGCTTAGATTTGTACGAAGGTCGAACCTTACGGGACGAAAGGGGCCCGCTTGCGGGAATTTACACCCGAGAATCCAGATAAATAAAGAAGCCATATAGTTGACTTGGATTGCCGGGTCAAGCCCGGCAATGACTATAAAAAAGGTACTGGGGATGACAGTAAAAAAGAAGAGACGCCGATAAAGACGGAAAGAAAAAATAAAGGATATGCATTATCTTATAAAAATAACTCCGTAAAAAAGCTAGTTTTACTTGACATTTTGGCAAAAATGAATGAACTTAAGTGCAACACTTGATTATAATTGAATAGGAGAAAAAAATGAGTGCTATTGTTGATATTCATGCCAGAGAAATCTTAGACTCCCGCGGCAATCCGACCGTTGAGGCCGATGTTGTTCTGCAAAGCGGCGCTTTCGGGCGCGCTGCCGTTCCGTCCGGCGCTTCTACCGGCGTACACGAGGCTGTCGAACTCCGTGACGGCGATAAAAAACGCTATGGCGGAAAAGGCGTAGAAAAAGCCGTTAAAAACGTTAATGATGAAATTTATGACGCTTTGGCCGGTTTGGAAGCTTCTGACCAAATCGAAATCGACAACACCATGATCAACCTTGACGGCACAGAAAACAAAGGCCGCTTGGGTGCCAATGCCATTTTGGCCGTTTCCATGGCCGTTGCAAAAGCTCAGGCCGAAGAAGCCGACTTGCCACTGTATCGTTATCTGGGCGGCACGATGGCCCGCACTCTGCCGGTTCCGATGATGAATATCGTCAACGGCGGCCAGCATGCCGACAATCCTATCGACATTCAGGAATTTATGATTATGCCGGTTTCCGCATCTTCTATCAAAGAGGCCGTTCGTATGGGCGCAGAAATCTTCCATACGCTGAAGAAAAACCTCAAAGCTGCCGGTCATAACACCAATGTCGGCGATGAAGGCGGTTTTGCCCCGAATCTGAAATCGGCCGAAGAAGCTTTGTCCTTTATCGTTAAAGCGATTTCCGATGCCGGATACAAACCGGGCGAAGACGTTGTTCTGGCTATTGACGCCGCTTCTTCCGAGTTCTATGAAAACGGCAAGTACGAGATGAAAGGCGAAGGAAAATCTTATACCAACGCCCAGATGGTTGAGTTCTACAAAGACCTCTGCTCCCGTTTTCCGATTTTCTCCATTGAAGACGGTATGGCCGAAGACGACTGGGAAGGCTGGAAGATGCTGACCGATGCTATCGGCGACAAAGTTCAGCTGGTTGGCGACGACCTCTTTGTTACCAATCCGAAACGTTTGGCTATGGGCATTGAAAAAGGCGTGGCCAACTCTATTCTGGTTAAGGTTAACCAAATCGGCTCTCTGACCGAAACAATGAAAGCCGTTGACATGGCTCACCGTGCCGGTTATACCGCCGTTCTGTCCCACCGTTCCGGCGAAACCGAAGATACGACGATTGCCGATATTGCCGTTGCTACAAACTGCGGCCAGATTAAGACCGGTTCTATGTCCCGTACAGACCGTATGGCAAAATACAACCAACTCATCCGCATTGAGGAAGAGCTTGGCGATATGGCTGTTTATGCAGGCAAAAGCATTCTGAAATGCTGCCCCTGCTCCTGCAGCTGCAAAAAAGCCAGCTAACCTTTCAGACTGGTAATTGTTTGGAAAAGCCCAGACCGAAGTCTGGGTTTTTCTTTTGCCTTTTTATTAAAAAAAAATAGTGCGCTTTGTTGAAGGTTTAACATTATTTTTACGCTTTAAATGCCAGAATTGTTTGATTAAATTTTATTATGAAGGAAAAAATATGACGGCTCTTTACATTCTTATCGGCATTATTGCCTTATACATCATCATTGCTTACAACGGATTGGTCGTTGCCCGGCAGCGGGTGCGGGAAGGCGCTTCCGACATTGATACGCTGCTCAAACGCCGTTATGACCTTATTCCGAATCTGATAGAAACAGTCAAAGGCTATGCCGCGCACGAAAAAAGCACGCTGGAACAGGTTGTATCCGCCCGCAGCAAAGCTATGAACGCACAAGGTTTCAACGAAGACAAGTCTCAGGCCGAAAATATGCTGACAGACACGTTAAAAAGCCTTTTTGCCCTCGGTGAAAATTATCCCGACCTGAAAGCTAATCAGAATTTTTTGGAACTGCAGCAGGAGCTGACGGATACGGAAGACAAAATCCAGGCTTCCCGCCGTTTTTACAACACAACCGTTCTGGCGATGAACACAAAAGTCGAATCTTTTCCGACCAATATTCTGGCCAAGTTGTTCCGCTTTGAAAAAGAGCCGTTTTTTGAACTCGCCGAAGAAGAAAAAGACCTTGTCCGCAAAGCGCCGAAAGTCTCATTCTAAAGGATTTTGCCATGGCTGAGCCGATTACGCTTTATGACCATATTGCCTCAAACAACCGCAAAACGTTTTTGCTGGTTTTGCTTTTTCCGCTTTCTTTATGTCTGCTGGTCGGGCTGGCCTGTATTGCCGGCGTTTATGTTATCGGCGACCCTGCCTTTACCCGGGACGGCCTTACCGTCTTTTTGACGTTTTTTCCCGGCATACATATTTATCTGACGCCCGAAAACGCTCCTTTTTTCAGCGGTATCGGCTATATGCTTTACGCCCTGCTGCCGATTTGCATTGTTGCAATGGTCTGGATGGGCATTTCTTATTTGTTCGGCGATTTGATGATGCTGCGCTTTGCCCGCGCCAAGCCGATTGAAAAAAAAGACAATCCGCAGGTTTTCCGCCTGGTGGAAAATGTGGCGATTGCTGCCGGGCTGCCTATGCCGGAAGTTTTTGTGATTGACGACAAGTCTCTTAATGCTTTTGCTACCGGCCGGAGTCCGCAATCAGCCGCCATTGTGCTGACAACCGGTATTATCGCCCGACTGGAGCCGCAAGAGCTGGAAGCGGTGATTGCACACGAAATGGCTCATATCGGTAACCGGGATATTCGTCTGAATATGCTGATTATCACCGGTCTGGGCGTTTTTGGCTTTTTGGCCGATTATCTGCGGACATTTGTTTTTTACGGGCGCAGCGGCGACAAAAAGCAATCGCAGATTATGATTCTTGCCTTTTTTATTATGATTGCGCTCCTTGTTTTTAACTTTATCGTCGCTCCGCTCATTCGGCTGGCGATTTCCCGCAAACGCGAATATGCCGCCGACGCGACCGGCGCCTTGATTATCCGCAATCCGCTGGCTTTGGCCTCGGCTTTGGAGAAAATCTCGCAGGATGCAAGGGTAGAAGTTTTGGATAAACAGCCGCGCATGGCCGTCGCCTGTGTGGCCGACCCGCGCGAAAGGCCGGTTGAAAATATGAAAGATGACCTCTGGTCAACGCATCCGAACATTCAAAGCAGAATCTGGCGGCTCAGACGCGCGGCGGGCGTTTCTTCCGGCGGCATAAAATAACTTTTTTAAGAAAATATATCAGGCGTGTCCGGCAAAAGCGCTCAGATGGGCAAGATCAACCCCAAGGGAATCTATTGCCTTTTGCCATTTGTCCTCGTCTTTGGTGCGAAAAACCAGCTCGTTATCGGGTTCTACAACCAGCCAGGTATTGTTGATAATTTCCTGTTCCAGCTGCTGCGGCGCCCAACTGGCATAGCCTAAAGCTATGATGTTGTCTTTCGGACCAAGCCCGAAAGCGATATCGGTAATAACGTCAATGGACGAAGATATGGCGATCTTGTCATCAATTACAATCGTGTCTTCTTTGACATAGTCTGTAGAATGGATAACAAAGCCGCGAACACGCTCCAACGGCCCGCCCTGATGCAGCTCAATACTTTCTACCGGTTTGACGGTTTTTATCGGCAGCTGGCTTGCCAGATCGGCAAAAGAAAATTCCTGCAGTTTCTTGTTTACCACAAAGCCCATGGCTCCGTCCTTGGTATGAGAACAGATATAAATCAGCGAATTTTCAAAACGGTCGTCCGCAATATTGGGCATGGCGACCAGGCATTTGCCGGTTAAATAGTTTCCGTTGTTTTCCATTTTTTGCAACCTAATTATAATTAACAACTTCTATACTTTATTTTAACATAATTATTATAATCTGAAATTGCAAATTTGAAAAGTTTTATTGTATGAAAAAATTTATAAATTTTATCATTTTCTGCTGTTTTATGCTGACCGGCTTTTCTGTCTGTGCAGAGGAGAAACCGGAGATTCCCGATATCAGCATTCAAAACGGCGATGTTGATTTTTCTGCAATAAAAGATTCTCCCTTTCTTGAACTTATCAGCGCGCCGGTCATACCCAAAATGCCGTCTTCCGAGCCGGAGGACGAGATATCGTTCGGCAAAACGTTTATGCGCTATATCAGGCTTTATACATATTTCAACCTCAAATATCCCGGCGAAAAAATTGACGGCAGTCTGCAACAGGATTTGCAAAAGCTGTTTCCGGATGAAGACGAATTTGAACTTGAAGACAGAGCAGAAAATGTCAGAACCGTTATCCGGTTTTATCGCGCTTTTGACCGCTGGCTGGCAAAAACCGCCGCCCGGATTATGATACCGCAGGAGCCGCCGCTGATTGTGGAAGAAGACGAATATGCCACGGCTTATGAGGGAAAATATATTGAATCAGACAAGCTTGTCGTTATTCTGGATTTTAAAAAAGTCATTCCTTATGCCGGGGATAAACGGAATTTTGAAGCCGTCGAAGCAAAAATGGAGCGCGATGCTCTTAAAGAAAGTTCAAAACTCAGACGTTTTCATTCCCTTACTCAAAAATTGTCTAAAATCGAATGGTCAAAACTGCCATTTTACGGCGTTCTTTTTCCCGATCCGCTGACCGGCAACCGGGGTGTTGGTTCCTGGAGCCGCTTTGAGGCGGGAATTGTCAGAATAGTTGCCGATTCAACGGCTCTCGGTAATTTCGGCGAAGTCCGAACCGTGCTTTATTTTATGTTTCCTAAAGGAACTTATCTGAAAGACACTCCCGGCAACCGGCTGGAAATATCTTCGGAAAAATCTCAAAACCTTGCGGGGGTTAAACTTTTTCGCCCTGTTCCGCAACACTTGCAGGACGATAAGAAAAATATCGGCGCTTTTATGGAAGAAGCCGCTTTTCCGATTACGGTATATGCCCAAGACATTACGCAGCAGCTTGATTTGAACTTTACGGTCAGCGGAGAATTTTGCCGGCAGGAGGACAGCTGCAAAAAAATGTCGGTAGATGTGTTTTTGGGATTGGCGCCCGGCATAAGGGAAAATTCCACCATGCGCCATTTTGTTAAGCAGAATTTTCTTCTGCGCCCGCAGGAACAACATAAAGACTTGTCCTTAAAACATATCTGGCTTGATTCTGCAACAGACGAAAAAGAAAAAGACACTCTCCGGCTGATTTTTGAAAACAGAGAGCCTTTTCACGGTTTTCAAGTTTTTGCCGAAAGCCCGGGTTTTTCTTTCGGCGCACCCAAAGTCAGCATTGACGGCAAAAAGGCTGTGGCTCGTTTTGACGTATCGCCGGGCGGCCTTTTGGGAAAAGAGGTTACTGTTACAGCGCAATCCTCCCCCGCCATTTCTATTCGCCGGACAGGACAGGTTACAGCAGCGCCGTTATTTGATATTGAAGGGCAGGCGCTGACGCTGATGTTGATTTTAACGGCAGCGGCCGGCGGGCTGATTTTGAATGTTATGCCTTGCGTTTTTCCGGTGCTTTCGTTAAAAATTCTTTCTCTGAGCGGATTTGGAGCCGGAACAACGCCTAAGGTCAGGCGCGGCTTTTTTATGATTGTCTGCGGAATAATCTGCGCTTTTGCCATGATGACCGGGCTGTTGATTTTCTTAAAGCTTTTAGGATATTCAATTGGGTGGGGGATGCAGTTTCAAAGCCCGTCTTTTCTTTGGGTTATGATTTTTGTTATGATTTTGTTCCTGGCTCAGGTTGCCGGATGGATTAATATGAAAACGCCGGAATGGGTTAATCATCTGCTCGACAGCAAAAGCAAAGAAGAAGATTTGCAAAATTTTCTTATCGGACTGTTTCTGGTTGCCTTGTCAACCCCCTGCTCTGCTCCTTATCTCGGTACGGCCATCGGTTTTGCCTTGGCCGGCAGCGTCAGCGATATTATCATCATTATGTCTGCCGTCGGATTTGGCCTGGCTCTGCCGTATCTGTTGTTGTATATCAACCCGCAGCTGGCCGATTTTATTCCGCATCCGGACAAATGGACAAGATACCTCTTTCAGATTATGTCCTTAATGCTCGTGGCAACGATTTTGTGGCTGATTTCCATTTTGGCGGCTCAAATTTCTTCCGGTTCTGTTATACGGGCCGGCCTTTATGTCTTGGCTGCTATCGGTCTTTTGGCTTTTCAAAAGGCGGTTTTTGACAATATTGAAATGCAAAAAGAAACGCCGGAATTAAAAATAAAACTGCGGCAATTTTTTACAAGAATTTTTACAGCCCTTCTTCTGCTTCTCTGGGGCTGCGGCTGGGCAGACGTGGTCTCCGGGTATCAGAAAAAAAGAGCGGAAACTCTCAGCCAAAAACAAGTTGAGCTTTCTTTGCCGGAAATCAAAAATTATCTAAATCAGGGCAAAACCGTCTTAGTTTCTGTTGAGGCGGATTGGTGTCTGACCTGCAAATTTAACGATATTACCGTCCTGAATACCGCAGCCATAAAAGAGACTTTTCAGGCGCACGGCGTGAAAGTTATTGAAATAGACTGGACAAACTATAACGCCGAGGTTTTGAAATTTATGGAAGAATTCGGGCGAAAAGGACTGCCTTTTTATATTTTGTTCAGCCCAAAAATTCCGAACGGCTTGGTTCTGCCGGAAATCTTAAATTATCAAGATTTAATGGAAATTATTAAAAACATTTCAAAATCCTAATTTTCTCCTTATTCTTTAGCCAAAATCCTTCCCCTGTTTTTCAATAATGCTTGACACACAAGCTTTGCTGTGTTATAGTAGTCTTGATGTTGTTCTTGAGGAACCGGTTATCCTTAGGCAGCTTGTTTTATGGTCATTGCCGGGCTGCGACCCGAGAATCCAGAATGACAATAAAGCTGATTTATCTCAGGGTGACGCCAAGTGGATCCCCGGGTCAAGCCCGGGGATGACATAAGAAAAGAAAGCCCGGGGATGACATAAGAAAAGAAAGCCCGGGGATGACAAGTAAAAAAAACGAAACGCCCGAGAATGACGGTACATAGAACAACAAAAAAGAAAAGAATTTTTATTAAGCTTTGGCACAATGTTGACAATTGTTCGCCGAGGCGCGTCCGCCTCTGGGGAGAAAGCCGATGAGAAACGATAACACTATGCTACACATGAAACTTAACTCTGCGGTATCAGTCTTTGCTGTGGCCGCCGCTTTCTCGGTTCTTCTCCCGCCTTCCAACGCCTATGGCGGCATCTGTTTTCTGCCTGACTGTATGGATGAAGACGTCGTCCAGGGCGATTTTAATATGAACATCAACGAAGATACCGAATATTGCGAAAAAGAGGGTTATACTTATTACGCCTCCGGTAAATGTCCTCAATATCAGGATGTTATTGCCGTTTGTTCCCGTGATGACCATTACCTCAAATGCGATGCCGAAACATGGTGCAAGAACAACGGATACAATACTCAGACCTGTTCTCTGCCGTCTTACCTTAATGAAAAATGTCCTAATGATTATCCTCTTTATAAAGAATGTAAAGAAGATCCGGGCAGAGCTTGTCGTGAGGCCGGTTATGTCAATTCCTGTTCTCCCGGACGCCTTTATGCCAATTCCAACCGCTGCCCTTGGGATTCTTCTTACGGTAAATGCTGCACCGCTGCGCCCTCTTCCGGTTGTCCGTCCAATCATGAAGTTGGTTGTTCCGGTTCTGCCTCCGGTACCGATGCCTGCGGGTACACCTGTTATAAATGTTGCGATGATACCTGCCCGGCCGGGACTTCTAAAAACTACTCCGGAACTTATACATCGACAACTGAATGCGGCTCATCCTGTTATCGTTGTAAAGATTGCACTTCCGGCAGCACTTCTTATACCGGAAAATATGTCGGTTCTTCCGAATGCGGCTCTTGCTATGCCTGTAACGATACCTGCAAAACAGGTTCTGCTTCCGTTGACTGTTCACCAACCCAGAACAGAACAAAAGTCTCGACAACCGAATGCGGAACCGCCTGTTATTCCTGCGAAGATAATCCCGATTGCTCGGTTGAAGACAAATCCTGCCTTTACGGATGTTCTTCTTACAACTCCTGCGGTAAGTGTACCGCCTGCGGAAGCAACCCGGACTGTGATGCAACTGATTTGAGCTGTCCGGACTTTGGCTGTGCAACCACAAACTCCTGCGGAAAATGTATCGCTTGTAATGGCGATCCTTGTGATTCCGTAACCGCCGTTACACCGCCGGCTAATGCTTCTTGCTCTTCTTACTATTCAACCTGTTCAAGCAAATGCTCTGCCTGGACCTGCAATTCCGGCTATACTAAATCAGGAAATTCCTGCGTTGAACAATGTACCGATACCTGCTCGAGCAAAGGTTATAAAACTTCTCAGCCCAGCGGACAAACCTGTTCAACAACAACAGTTTGCGGACAGACTTGTTATTATGACTGTAAGTCCAGCTGTACTGATACCTGCTCAAGCAAAGGGTATAAAACTTCTCAGCCCAGTGGATACACTTGTTCAACGACCAGCGTTTGCGGACAAACCTGTTACAAAGACTGCGTCTGTGCTACAACCTGTGAAGACAAGGTTACCTCCAAGCCGGCTAACTCGTCTTACACAACGGAATCCTGCACGGCTTGCGGTTCTACCAAAACCATCAATACCGGCTGGACTTGTAACGACGGCTATGAAAAATCAGGAAATTCCTGCGTTGAACAATGTACCGATACCTGCTCAAGCAAAGGTTACCAAACCTCTCAGCCCAGCGGGCAGACTTGTTCGACAACGACTGTTTGCGGTAAAACCTGTTATTATGATTGTAAAACCGCTGAAGATGCCCGTTGTGAAGCAGCCCGAAACGGCGACTCACAATATATGCCCCATTATGGTTATTATATGAGCTGCCAATATAGTGGAGGATCTTTTATCCAAGGACAAGAAGGTATCCGGCTTTGCTGTAATCTGTGGAGTGGTCATAGCAATTATGGAACGTCTTTCGATTCTTTTTCCTGCGGTGATGAAATATATCATGTTTGCCGATGGTAAATTAACCAAATTCCCGGAAGTTTCCTTCCGGGAATTTTGATTTTAAGCCTGCTGATGATATTAGGCGCTTTTTTTGCTGTTTTCCTTACGCAAGATAAATTTGGGCTGTTTTTTATCATTAATAACCTTTTCATCAATGATAATTTCCGCCACGTCTTTCTTGTCAGGAATTTCATACATCAGCTCAAGCAGGTTTTCTTCCAAAATAGCTCTCAAACCGCGGGCACCGGTCTTGCGTTCAATCGCCTTTTTCGCAATGGCTTTTAACGCCTCGTCGGTAACCGTCAGTTTGACATCTTCCATCTCAAACAAGGTCTGATACTGTTTGAGCAACGCATTCTTCGGTTCGGTCAAGACTTTTACCAGCGCTTCTTCGCTCAAATCGTTCAAAGTGGCAATAACCGGCAGTCGGCCGACAAATTCCGGTATCAAACCAAACTTCAACAAATCTTCCGGCTGGACATCTTTGATAATCTCGCCGATATTGCGCTCGTCCGGCCCGCTGACCTTGGCGCCAAAGCCGATTGAGCTTTCCTTGCCGCGGCGGCTGACGATTTTTTCCAATCCGGCAAAAGCTCCGCCGCAGATAAACAGAATATTGGTTGTGTCAACGTGCAAAAACTCCTGCTGCGGATGTTTTCTTCCCCCTTGCGGCGGCACATTGGCAACCGTACCCTCGATAATCTTTAACAAAGCCTGCTGAACGCCCTCGCCCGATACGTCGCGCGTAATGGACGGCCCGTCGGTTTTGCGGGTAATCTTATCAATCTCGTCAATATAGACAATGCCGCGCTGAGCCTTTTCAATATCATAATTGGCCGCCTGAACCAGACGCAGAATGATATTCTCAACATCTTCGCCGACATATCCGGCCTCGGTTAAGGTTGTGGCGTCAGAAATGGCAAACGGCACGTCCAGAATCTTTGCCAGCGTCTGTGCCAGCAAGGTCTTGCCGCTGCCGGTCGAGCCAATCAGAATCACGTTGGATTTTGAAATATCAACGTCTTTATTGGCCTTTTGCGAATTTAACCGTTTGTAATGGTTATAAACCGCCACAGCCAGGACTTTTTTGGCTTCGTCCTGTTCAATGACATACTGATCCAGAAACTCTTTGATTTTGGACGGGGTTGGCAAATTTTCGGCCGAGGTAATCTCTCCTTTTTCGGCTTTTTCTTCCGCCATTTCATCGGCAACAATATTAATGCAGACTTCAATACATTCGTCGCAGATATATACGCCGCGGCCGGCAATCAGTTTTTTTACCTCATTCTGGGATTTTCCGCAGAAAGAGCAATGCAATACTTCGTTATCGGTTTTATCTGTCATCTTAAACCTCTTTTTATTTCATTTCATCGCGGGAGGCGACGATATGGTCAATCAGGCCGAATTTCTTTGCTTCTTCCGGAGTCATAAAATTGTCGCGGTCCATGGCCTTTTCTATGGTAGCGAGCTTTTGTCCGGTGTTTTTGGCATACATGGCGTTCAAACGTTTGCGCATATCCAAAATCAGCTTGGCCTGGATTTCAATATCCGCGGCCTGTCCTTTGGCGCCGCCGGAGGGCTGGTGAATCATAATCTGCGAGTTTGGCAGAGAGAATCTTTTGCCTTTGGCGCCGCCGGCCAGCAAGAATGAGCCCATCGAGCAAGCCTGGCCGATGCACAAGGTGTTAACATCGCAGCTGATATACTGCATTGTATCATAAATCGCCAGGCCGGAAGTGATGACGCCGCCCGGGGAATTGATATACATATAAATATCTTTTTTCGGGTTCTCTGACTCCAAAAATAGCAGCTGTGCGCAGATTAACGGCGCCATTTCGTCATTGACCTCGCCGTTCAAAAAGATAATTCTTTCTTTTAACAGCCGCGAAAAAATATCAAAAGAGCGCTCACCCCTCGCTGTTTGTTCGATAACGACGGGAACCAGCGAATCGTACATTTCCAAAGAACTTTTATCAGACATTTATAGTTTTCCTTATTTCGTTAACATGTTAATTATATAGTACATTAACACAATTTCTTCAACAAATCGTAAACAGGTGCGACCTGAGCGATCAGTTTATACGGTGCCTTGAGACCCGCGATGCTCCATTGTTTTCCACGGTCAAGATTGTGCTTTGAAGGATGGGTTCCCGGGTCGATGCCCGGGGATGACCTGCACGACAGGCGCGCAGCGAATTGGAAACACTGTGCTAAAGAGGCCGCGTTGCTATGGCGGGGGATGTGAATGGCTTTGTGTCTTGAAGTTATTTTTTTTGCAGTTCCGCAATATCATTCGGAAAAGTAACGTCCAGCAGTTCCTGCGGGTTTTTGACTTCTACGTTTTTGCTATAGTCCGCCACATCCATAAAAACGGTTCTGATATCCGAATCTTCCGGGGCAATATCCGCTTTGTTATACAGTTCTTTGCTCCATAGCACCGGGTTTTTCTTTACGCCTTTCAGGCTGCTGAACAAAACCTGCGGTTTGCCGCCGGCGCCGAACGCTTTTATCATTTTATTCAGATACGAATCGGTGATATTCGGCATATCTCCCGGTATCAGCAAAACGCCGCTGCAAAAACCCGGAACGGATTTTACGCCCAAGCGGATTGAGGTTTTGATTCCGGAAACAAAATCAGGATTGTAAATAATGTTCACGTCCAAATCTTCAAGCGTTTCTTCCAGCTCCTCGTGCCGGTATCCGGTAACGACAAAAACCGGCGAGGCTTTTGACCGGACGGCCGCGTGCACGGCTTTCATAAACAGCGGTTCGCCGTCTACTTCCGCCATCAATTTATTCTGCCCGGCCCGTTTGGACTGCCCCGCTGCCAGAATGACCGCCGCAATCCGCGACTCACCGGCCTTCAAAGGCTCGGCGCTGCCGGAAACCAGCCGTTCCTGCTCAGGTTCGCTCAATTCCTGCCCCTCTGGGATAAAGATGTTTTGTGGATGAGAGAAATCGAAACTCAGCAATTTTTCACTGATAACTGCCTGCAAAATATAGCGATGAATCAGCGTACCGTCCGCCTCGTCATAATTATACGGCAGGCTGATGATTTTTTTTCCGCGTTTATGGGCAATAATCAAATCCGATGCGCCGACGTTCGGAACCTCGTGGCTGACAATCTCATCGGCAATGCTGCGCAGCGCCGACGGAATCACATCTTCGGCGCAGACGGTCTTTTGCGCCGGAACAATAAAAAGAATTTCGTTATCATCGCGAAAAGACAATTCCAACGCATCGGCAATCTCTTCCACCTCATGGCGCGCCGAATATTCCCGTATAAATTCCAATCCCTGGCCGCCAAACTCCTTAATCAGCCGTTTGACCACTTTTGTAAAATGTTTTTCTTCCGCCTTATTTTGATAAAGTTTGGTATAAAGCAGACCAACCTTACGGCTGCGGACGGCCGACACTCTCAGCATATCAACGTTTCCGGAAAGGCGGTAAACAACCTCATCCACCTGCTTTTGTCCCAGAACCGGATAATTGGTGTATAATTGCGCAACCACCTCCCCTTTGCGGACGGGGTGGTAAACTTTTATGGTGTTCAAAATAAAATATTCTGCCACGCGGTTAAATTTGGCAACACGGTCGTCGGAACATTCAAAAATCCCGTCAACGGCGGCGATAATTTTGGCAGAACCGTCATCGTTTATGCAATATTCGGTATTTTCGCCGCAAAGTTTGGCCGCCACAATCCCCAGCGCCGTTTGAAAAGCCAAATCGTTTTTATCCATCAGCGCGCCGAAAATCCGCCGGATGCCGATAAACTTCAAATCCTCAATATCTTCTGCCGTCAGTTCGCGCCCTTTCGGCAATGTTCTGCCGTTTAACCGAATCTCATCGGCCAGGCGAATCCCCAAAGCGTGATTTAAATCATATTCCTGATACCGCATATGTTTTTCTTGCTTAAAAAATTTTTCCTTATTGGTAATTTATAACAGGTTTTTGTTTTTGGCAACGATATTAACAGATAAAAAAGCAAGACCCCGAGGACTGCTGAACCGGAGTCTTGCCGTAATTGGAGCAATATAATAATAGGGCTTAGAAGTTATAACGCGCTTCTAAGATACCGGTATGATCGGTATAGTCTTCCTTAAAGCGGCCTTCATAGTTCAGACCAACTTTAACGTTATCGCTTACAGCCATACTGAAACCAGCTCCGGCTTCAATACCGAATCTGTCGAGGTTTTCACCGCGGACAAGATATCCGGAACCGTTAGCCAGGGTTACAGCCGTAGAATTTTTGTCTCTCATCAGGTCATAAGTCAAAGCCAATTTGACCTCCGGACGCAGCGTGTATTCGCCGGCCTGAACATTGGTAGCATATCTGCCGCCCAAGATGGCCGTCAAAGTATCAGAGCTGTTGGAGCCAACGTGCTGTCCGGCCGTATCGGTATAAGCATCCTGCTGAGCATTAATATAACGCAATCCGGCTTCCGGAGCAAAATTGCCCATCTTGTAACCGGCAATCGCCTGCATGGCAATTGTATCAACATCATAACTTGCGTGAGCCAATTTTCCGGCAACGTTCTTCTTCTCTTTGTAATCGCCCTTGCTGTAAGAAGCAACACCGTTTACATAGTAAGAAGGCGCATTGTATTCACCATAGATGAACCCGGTGTTTGTATCGGCATCCGTTTTGCGACCGATAGAGTCAATGTCAGATTCCGTATAAGCATAACCAACACCGACTTTAACATTGTCTGTAACGTATCCGTCAATACCGGCTGCGATACCTTCGGAGTCAACATCAAATCCATCATGTTTGTCATATTCCGTTTTGTTGAGCAAACCTTGGATCCACATACCGGCTTTCTTAAACATGCTATCACCGGAAGCCATGCCGCGGGTTGCGCTGTCTAAACGAGAACCGGCAACATTGAAAATCTGGCGGGCGTTTTCGGTAACGTGGCTGTCAACAACCGGATTGACTTCCGGAGCCAAAGCTTTGGCTGCATCAACAGCTGCTTTCGGATTGGTCTGAGCCAAAGTGTTCAAATGTTCAGCCATTGCACGGGCTTCGCCGGACAAAGCAGAAGCATTTGCATTGCCGCCGACCCAGGCATTAATCAGACCGGCATGGTTTGCATCACCACCGGCAGATGCAACTTCTTGAGCAACTTCATCAGCACCTTTCTTTTCAATTTCCAAGATGTAGTTGCCCTCTTCAGAGAAGTCAACATTATAAAGCATATTGTTTTGGCTGATATTGAGTTCAGGCTCAATGCCATCACCTTTTTCAACACTATTGGCATATTGATAAGCACCGGAAAGAGCATCCACGCCAATAACCGGGTTGATGGTGGCAGATTCACCTTCGTTCAAATATGTCTTAACGGTTCCGCTGATTTTGCCGCCTTCTTGTTCTCTGTCGCCATCGGCTGTCTGGTCAACATTGAAAGACAGGGTTGAACCTCCCCACAATGTTGTTTCACCACTAGTCAGCGTATGGCTGCCCAAATCTAAAGCGCCGCCTCTGCCGACTTTGGTTTTGGCAACGTCTTTAACATCCATACCCAGAGCCAGTTTGCCGTAGGTTACATATTCATCGGAGGAGAATTTGTCGCTGTCGAGCGTAAATTCATTTCCTTCGGAAATATAAACCTGTTCAACCTCAGAGGCATCATCCTTACCCTGACCAAAGAGTTTGGAAGAAGACGTATTTGCGCTGATATTCAACTCGCCGCCGGTCAATTGTTTGATATAAGCGTTAGAACCTTTAACAGTGACCTGACCGTTTGTATTGTCTACGGCAGATTCAATTCTGCCGGCGACATCAATATAGCCCATTTCACCATTGGTAATCTCGGTAGCTTTCAGGCTGGCGCCATCAGCAACATTGATTATGCCATAGGTATTGGTAATGTTACCGTTAACCGTATTGGCACCGGTAAAGTCTGCTTTCGGCGCAGCGGCAAGCGCGGCTTGATTTTTTGCAGCAGCAAATTCATCTGCTGTCATTTCGCCCCGCTTTACCTCATCCATAGCGGTTCCAACAGCGTTTTCACCATTCAGCTTAATATTGCCGTTGAGTGTAGAAGAATCGACATTGATGATACCGGCGAGGTTGGTTACGGTACCAGCATTGTCATCTTCATTATATCCCTTAGCATTCGGCATATTTTTAACCAAATCAAGAACTGCATTCTTCAGATTCAGTTCGGCATTTTTATTGAGGTTAAATTCACCATTGGCTGCAATTTTATTGCCTTCTCCGGAAACGGTAACAGAAGCTGTTTTTTCATCATCTCCGCCTAACGAAATATTACCGTTGCTTCCGTCTGCGCCAAAAGCACGCAAAAATGCACCGCCGCCATTGAGACTGACATTACCGCCGGTCATTTTAATCGTTTTTGCCGAAAGTGCAGCTCCGTCCGACAAAGCAAAATTACCGCCTTCGATAGTCATATCTTCTTCAGCAGAAAGCATTGTGCCTTTACGCCATTCTTGTCCCTCTTTTGTAGCTAAACCTTCGCCTTTGCCGCTGAGTTCAAAATTTCCGCCTTTAATCGTAATATCGGCAAATTCGACAGCGCCGCCATCAGACAACTTGACATTTACACCGTCTTCAAAAACGATCCCGCCGTCAATACCATTATGACCGCTTCCGTCTGTGCTGACAATCGTGTTGCGCGCAACATCCTCTCCAACTTTATGTGTACCGGAAATAGTGATATTGCTGCCATTCATAATGGTTAATGTGTTTGTACCATCACCCGTATTTACAACAACAGCATTTTGTTCTTCAGAAGGAAGATTGACATCCCCCTTAAAATAGATGCTGCCTTTTGATGCATCAACCGATTCAGCCAAAGAAGTAAAGGGCGCTTCTTTGCTTCCGTCCGGAGTTGTTGTTTCAGGCTCCGCAGCCAAAGCGTTGCCGGCAGTCAGAACACCGGCCAGCAAGACCGAGTAAGATACTGTTCTGCCTAATTTATTTTTAAAACTCATATTATTTTCCTCTTAAATGAAAGTTTTCTATATGAAAAAACTACGTATCTCTAATACAACTATCGAGATAAGCGCAATTATAATTGAAATTTTTTAAATGGCAACACATTATCTGTTTAAAAAAATTTATGGCAATAAAATATACATAACATGTTATGATTCACTATGCCAGGAGTGGCGGTTTTATTGGCTTTTTTTGTCCCAAAATTTTTTTGAAAATTGAGGATAATTTATTACGAAACAGTTAAAATATTAACGATTTTGCATAAGCGAATCGATTAAGGCGTCGACAATGTTTAATTCTTTTTCATTTAATTTGCGCAGCTTCAGACTCAGGGTCTCGATCTTTTTTAACTGGCTGAGCGGAACGTCTGCAACCCGGCGGTTGACAAAGAACGGATAACTCTCATCATTTTCCGACGGCTCAACGAATCCGTCCGTCTTGTGCAAGACGTCGGCAAAGAGCTCGTCCATACTGATATTCAGCACATCGCACAGATTGATTATCTGCTTCAAATCCGGCACCGTGCGGTCATTTTCCAGGTTGCCGACCGTTTTGAAATTGCAGTTCATCAAATCGGCCAATTGCTCCTGAGTCAGGTTGTTGGCCTCGCGAAATGCTTTGATTTTATAGCCGATATTGAACAGGCTCTTTTTGGGTGATGACATTATCTGATTTTCCTTTTCTGGATAATATATTATCCTTTTTCCGGAATTTTATTATCCAACATATTGGATATAATATTTTCTTTAGGATAATTGTTTATCCAAATCTGAGCCGATTTTCTGCAGAGTAAGATTTAAATTGATGACTTTTTCAAAAATCTGATGTATATTCCGTTTGTTGTGATTAATAAAATTTGAGAATTTCGTGAAAAAAATAATCTCTGTTTCTGAGGCCGCAAAGCTGATTAAAAGCAATTCGTCGGTGATGATCGGCGGTTTTTTGCGCTGCGGCACGCCCGTTAAAATTATTGACGAGCTTATTAATAACAAAACCGGCAACCTGACGCTGATTGCCAATGACACATCGTATCCGGATTATGACCGCGGCAAGCTGATTGTGAACAAACTGGTCAAAAAGGTGATTGCCGCCCATATCGGCACTAACCCGGAAACCGGACGTCAGATGCATGCAGGAGAGCTGGAGGTTCAGCTCGTTCCGATGGGAACGCTGGTTGAGAGAATCCGTTCCGCCGGCGCGGGTCTTGGTGGTTTTTTGACCCCGACCGGTATTGGCACGGTGGTGGAAGAAGGCAAGGAAACAATTGAAATCGACGGCAAAAAATATTTGCTGGAAAAACCGCTGAAAGCCGACGTGGCAATTGTTTACGCCACCAAAGCCGACAAATTCGGAAACGCTTTTCTGGACGGGACGACGCGGAACTTTAACATCGTGATGGCAACGGCTGCCGAAACGGTCATTCTGGAAGCGGACGAAATTTGCGACGAACCGCTCAACCCGGCAGAAGTTACCATTCCGGGGTTGTTTATTGATTATATTGCTGTGTGAGGCCAAAATGGAACTTTCAAAAGAACAATGCCGCGAGATTATTGCCCGGCGCGTGGCAAAGGAATTTAAAGAAGATGACGTCATTACGCTCGGCATCGGTTTGCCGACCGAGGTCGCCAATTATATTCCGCATAATATTCATGTGATTTTTCAATCGGAAAACGGAATGACCGGCGTCGGACACCGCGATTTGAGCGCGCCGGAGAATCCGAAAGTCATTAATGCCGGCGGACTGGCCGTTACAACCCGGCCGGGGGCTGTTTTTTTTGACACGTCGATGGCTTTTACCATTATTCGCGGCGGGCATGTGGATGCGACCGTTCTCGGCGCTTTGCAAGTTGACGAAGAAGGGAATCTGGCCAACTGGATGATCCCCGGCGTGCTTGTTCCCGGAATGGGCGGCGCAATGGATTTGGTCGTCGGGGCAAAAAAGGTGATTATTGCTATGGAGCATACCAGCAAAGGGCGTCCGAGAATCGTTAAAAAATGCTCCATTCCTTTGACGGCGCAGCACGAGGTGGATATGATTGTTACGGAGCGCTGTGTGATTGACGTTACGCCGCAGGGGTTGGTGTTGAAAGAAATTAATCCGAATTTTTCTTTAGAGGAAGTTTTGGCATCGACAGATGCCAATCTGATTATTCCGGATTATCTGACACAAAAGGCAGGATAGAAAAAAAAAGGAACCCCCACGTAAAACGTGGGGTTCTTCATATGCGGGTATAACCCTAAAGGTGCCAGCGAACGCCTTAAGGGCGTATAACGGTCTGAC
>CASGEB010000038.1 GCA_949300375.1 uncultured Pseudomonadota bacterium | reverse complement strand
ATTCCCTGATAAAGCGAGGATTGCTGAACTCCGGGCGGAAGATTGGTATCAGGTCATGCACCATTATGGACGTGGTTATCCCATTACGGCGAAAAATCGGCGGAACCGGCAGGAAAGGGCTGAAAAAGGCATCAAAATTTTGAAATGCTTTTCTATATTTAATATTGCACAATAACCTGAAATACTGCGCCTTTATTCCTGTTTTGACTGTATATTTTGCTTCCGGCACGCAAACAAGCCGGGGAATGAGCGTTTCCGCCCCGGTTTCTTTCAGATAAGTTTCGGGATTCCCTTTAGACGCGCCGATAAACGGATAAACCTCAATGCGTTTATCGGCTAAAAAACGGTGCAGCAGACGGTCGGCAACCCGATATAATCCCGTTTTATGAACAGCCAGGGTTTGAAGCGTTATGTCATAAAGCAGCTTGCCGGGCATTATTTTTTCCAGTTTGCCAAAATCCAGGATGAAGAATTGGCCTTGTTTTCGCCGCCGACGCCAAACTCCAGACTGACATTATATTTTTTGCAGGCCGGTTCTTCCGGAATGTTTTCTTTTGTCCGGTCGCCGCCGTTGGCAAACACAAGCTCCGCGTCGGGAAATTGTTCTCTGGCAAGGCGGATGCCGTCGCAGGCAGAATTGTCGCTGTCGTCAAAGGCCAAAACGTCAATCACGCCTTTTAAATTTTCGCAAATTGTCCGCCGGGTTTTGAAGTTCATAAAATTTTTGCCCTTTTTGCGGCAAAGCCATTCGTCGGAATTGAGCAGCAAAATTACGCCGTCGCTCCTTTCGCTGCTGGCTTTTATCATTGCAATATGGCCTTCGTGTATCGGATCAAATCCGCCGCTGACTATGTAATATTTCATTCTTGCCCCAATTATTAAAAAAATTGCCTTTCTCTCCAAAAGACAAAAAGCGGACAAGATGCCACACTCCCGGCATTTTCGGGGTATGACAAAATATAAGGCAATACAGCGGGCTAATTTGCCTGCGCGGCCTTACAGCAAAAATATGATACTCTTGTATCTGTTAAAATCAAAGCTTGTCACGGCTTTTATCCTTTTGGCATAAATACGGGGTCTCCCCGCATTTGCAGACAGCTTATCGCATTTAATTTAATAAGCAAGAAAAAATTTATATGGTGTGATTAAGTGCAAGTAAAATTTGCTGTTTGTTTTGGCGGCGTAATTATTATTCCGTCATTATTCCGCCGGATTTTTTACATTCAAAATTCGCTCGATGAGAAAAGTCCTCGGTTCCTGACGCTCCTGACAAAAAGCAAGCAGACGCCCCTGAAATATCTTTTGCGGCAGAATCCGGCGGCGATAACGTTTGCCGTCCGTTTTGCGATAGATAATTTCCACCTCCCGCTGCTGTTTTATCGCCTCGTCCAACTTGCGCCTTTTGAGAAGTTCAGACAATTCGACATCATCGCTGTAGTTGCTCATAAATTCGTTTATCCGCTCGTCTATCAAAATATGACGCGGCAGGATTTTCTTTTTGAGACTGATGCCGTCAAAAGACGTGCAGCGGCTGAGCGCAACATAGAGCTGTCCGGTGGCAAACGTGCCGGTACCGATATCAATCTCCACATTGTCAAAAGTTTTGCCCTGGCTTTTGTGAATCGTAACCGCCCAGGCCAGTTTGAACGGATACTGCGTAAACGAGCCGACGCTTTCGGAGATAATTTCCGTCCCCTCCAGTTTGTATTTGAACATTTCCCAGGTAAAGGGAAAAACGGCAACCAACCGCTGGCCGGCTTGCAGCCGGACCTCGACATAACGGATGCGGCCGTCGCGCTCCTTTAAGCCGACAATCCGCCCGACACTGCCGTTGACCCAGCGGTTTTTTGCATCATTGTTCAAAAACATAATCTGCGAGCCGATTTTGAAATCCAACTCTTTGGCCGTCGGATAAGTTTCTTTGCCAAAATCCCCTTCTATCTCGGCTTCCGACGTATAAACCGCTCCGTCCAGCTCATCAAGGCACTGGGCGTTTATTTCATCGGCCAGGCGGTTGGTCGTCGTCAGGCTGATTTTGAAATCTTCGACGCCGCCGTTCAACACCGCGCCGACCCGGCTGTTTAATTTGGCAATGTCTTCTCCGGTTACGCGGTTGTTGCGGATATGGTTCAGCAAAGTGATAAAATCTTTATCTTTTTGGCGATAAACTTTCTTTAACTCTATGACCTGCAACGGAATTTGCCGGAATACGGCCGCGCTGAAAAAATACGGCGAGGCATAATTCAGGGCGAAAAATGCCTGTTCATGATTGCCGATGACGGGCGGAAGCTGATATAAATCGCCGACAAAAATCATTTGAACGCCGCCAAACGGATGACCGGTTTCCGGGCCGTACAGCCGCAAAAAGGCATCAATGCAGTCCAACATATCCGCCCTCAGCATTGAAACTTCGTCAATCACCACGGTTTCAAGATTCTTAAAAATCCTTACCGCACGGGGTTTGAACTCTTTGGTTTCTATTTGCTGAACCGAAATATTTACCGGAAAGCCGAAAAAGCGGTGGATGGTCTGGCCTCTGACATTTAACGCCGCAACGCCGGTCGGCGCCAGCAAAACCAGATTTTTTTGAGAATGGTTATAGCAATAATCCAGCAGCGTAGATTTGCCGGTGCCGGCTTTTCCTGTAATAAAAAGATTCTGCCGGCTGTTTTCTATCAAATCGACAGCCTGCGCGAACTCGTCATTTATTTCCAACTGCAGCGGCATTTTCTCTCCCTGCCCAATCATAGGACTTTTACCGGTGATTGCAAGAAATTTGTAGACACTTTGCAAACGGCGCTTGAACTTTTGCCCATAACGGGCTAAGATGCCGCCATATTTTAATTATTACAAATTTTCGAGTTATAACATAAATGGAAAGTGAAGTACTGTGCCAGGTGCTCCGGGAGGATGTTTTATCCAGACTGGAAGCTGCCTCTTCCGACGTTTCTATCGTTCGGAAAAAATTTGAACTTATTGAAAATATTGCAAAAAATCTGAAAATCGGCGACAGGTTTAAGGCTAAAGCGGCCAAAATCCTGTATCCGCTTTGTCAAAAAGATTTTAAAGAACTGTATGCCACGCTAAAAGCGGCTGAGCGTTTTTCCGTGCTTTTCCCGGACGGGCAGAAATATGATGACAAAGAACTCTGCTGGCAGGTTTTCAGCGCCTATTGCGACAACTTTTTGCTTCAGGACGAAGAAAAAGTTATGCTGAACAAAACCATCGACACCCTGCCGCGCATTTTGGCTCTGGCCGCTGACGAAGAAATAAACATTAACGTATTTTATGACAGGCCGCGCCGCGAAAATATTTCTTTTTCACGGAGCGAAATCATTGACAAATTCTATTCCGTCCCTTACGGCGTATGCATTTCTTTTATGGGACAGGTAAAAACGCAAATGTTTTGCGAACGGCATTTAAAACCGGCAACCGATGAGGCGCGCCGGTTGGACGCGATGGAAATGGCGCTAAAAAAACTCGGACCGGCCAAATTTATGCTGTTTGCGCTGCATTTTGACAAGTATATTGAAAATATGACAAAGATTATGCCCAGTTTTGTGAAAGCCTGTGAAGACAACGTTATTCCGGCCATACAAAACAACAGCAACAAATATCTCTGCTCGGTCGGGAATATGTTTGGCGCTGATTTTGTGGATTACGGCAGCAGCGGTTTTTCTTTCAAATGTCTGACAACAAAATTTACCCCTTATAATATTACCCGCCTGTGCCGGATTGCCGAACAAATTCCCTCAATCGACGATGATCGTTTTGAAAAAATCCGGATGGATGCCATTTATATTGACGACGTTTTTCCGTCTCTGCGCTCCTACGTCCATAATCAGGGAAAATATGCACACCGTATTCTGAAACGGATGGACGCTTATTTTAACGCACTGCAGCATCCCGGGGCCGGTGAAGACGATCCTGAATACAGAAAAAAACGTTTGGAACTCGCTATTGACGAAATCAACGATTCTGACCGGGGGTACAATTTCGATAAAGAAAAATATATTAATCCGTTAAGCTATCTCCGCAGAATCTACACAACCGGAAAAGAAGAACAGGCTTTTGAGGTTTTGCACCGTCTGACGGCCAATACAACGCCCAAAACGCTCACGACTCCGAAATCTTCCGACCCGAAGATGAATGCTTATTTTGAAGAAATAAACCGTTTCAATAAGTTTCCTTTTCTGGCTCATCAGGCCTTTGGCGAATATCTCGGATATTTTAACAACAAGCTGATTGAATCCATCGACCAGGAAAAATACGGCATTTCCCACAATATGATTAATACCATTTTATGGACGGAACGCAAGGCTTTTAACATTCTGGAAAATATGGACGCCGGATACCAGCTCAGCGCTTTTAAGGATAAATGGTTTCAAAACATCATTATGTTTTATGAACTGACTAATTCCGCCTCGGTAGCCAAGTTTGACAAAGAAGAATTTAACGCCTTTTTTGACAGTATCAAAAATTTTGATATGGAGGAAGCTTATCAGGCATTATCCAAACGTACAGCCGGAAAAATTTATGAATTGTCCAAAAAACAGCGGAACGGCGGCAACAAATATCAAAATTATCTTGCATCTCTTAATTTACCGCCGGAGCAGAACAAATATATCCGACATAAAATGAAGAATATAACTCAGCTGAAAATTGACAGCAATTTGTCCGGATACCGGCTGTCCAAGGCGATATTTAACCTGCTTTCGCCAAGGCGGTGCGATTATGAGGTTTTAAGACGCTATATGAAAGAGCGGCGCAGCGACAGGATTCCTCTTCCCAGAAAAGATTCTTATTATTACTAGTAAACCGTTCCTTTTTGGCTGAAGCTGTAAATGCTGTTCCGGCTGATGATTAAATGGTCAATCAGGCGGATATTGACAGCTTTACAAGCGGCATCGATTTTATTGGTAATTTCAATATCGGCGTGCGACGGCGTTACATCGCCGGATGGGTGGTTGTGTACCATAATGATGGCTCCGGCGCCGCGGTTGATGGCAGATTTAATGACTTCCCTCGGGTGCAGAGACACGCTGTTGATTGTGCCGCGCTGCTGAACTTCTTCGCCAATCAGGCGCAGCTTGGTGTCCAGATAAACAATGCGAAACTGCTCCACTCCCTCATAAGCCATTGAACTGCGGAAATAATCAATCATAATATCCATTGAATTGATTATCGGCTGATCTGAGGCTTTTAAGGTCTGGTATTGCATACGGACGGCGCCTTCCCTGACTGCTTTTAGCAGGGCTGCGGAAGTTTCTTTTATTCCCTCGCAGGAAAGCAGTTCCTCCGTTTCCGCATTTATCACGTCGGCAAAGCTTCCGAATTTGCGGATTAAATTTTTGGCAATCGGCTTAACATCACGCCGGGGAATAGACATCATCAGCAGCAGTTCAAGAAATTCGTAATCTGCCATATCCCTGCCGCCGCCGGCGAGAAACTTGTCCCTTACCCTTTTGCGGTGTCCGAGATAATCCGGTTTTTGTTCGGCGTCTTTAGTCATCAGCAGTCCTTCGTTAGTCTACCTTATAAGGCGGCTTGTCCAGACCTTTCGGCGAATAGGTAAAGACCTCGTATCCGTCTTTTGTTACGCCGAGCGAATGCTCAAACTGGGCAGAAAGAGACTTGTCCCGGGTTACCGACGTCCAGCCGTCTTTTAAAATAATCGCATCTTTTCTGCCGATATTAATCATCGGTTCAATGGTAAAAAACATTCCCTCTTCCATAACCGGGCCGGTTCCTTTGCGGCCGCAGTGCATAACGTTCGGCGCATCATGAAACACTTTTCCCAAACCGTGTCCGCAGAACATATCAACAACCGAATAGCCGTATTTATGGGCATATTCCTCAATCACCGCGCCGATATCGCCGAAACGGGCACCGGGTCTTACAACATCAATGCCGCGCATCAGACATTCATACGTTACTTCGCATAAGCGGGAAGCCTTCAGCTTTGGCTTGCCGGCATAATACATCCGGCTGGTATCGCCGTACCAACCGTCCAAAATAACCGTTACATCGATATTTAAGATATCTCCGTCGGCCAGTTTGCGTTCATAGCTCGGAATGCCGTGGCAGATGACATGGTTGATGGAAATACACAGCGTTTTGGGATAACCGTGATATCCCAGACAAGCCGGTACAGCGCCGTGCGACGTAATAAATTCACGCGCAAGGTCGTCAATCTCACCGGTTGAAACGCCGACTTTTACATACGGCGTAATATAATCCAGGCACTCGGCCGCAAGTCTGCCGGCTTTGCGCATTCCCTCAAAATCGGCATTATCATAAATCATAATGCCGTCTTTTCTTTTTATTGCCACTTTTTGCCTCTTTAATTTCTTTACAAACTGTCCTGTTGTACACTTTATTTATATATAATGCAATAGTTCTAAAAAATTTATGAATCATTTAAAAACCTTTCATTAGCATTATGTTATATGCAAAAGGGGAAAATCATGATAAAAAAGTTTAAGATATTTGCCTACAGCACTCTTGTCGTATTAATTTGCGCCTATGTTACAAGTTATTTTACCATGACGGGGATTAACGGCTGGTATATCCTCAGCCAAAAGCCGGCCTTTATGCCGCCGGACGACTGGTTTGCTCCGATATGGAGCGTTCTTTACGCCCTGATGATTATTTCTTTCTACCTTGTCATGCGTTATTCTTACAAACCCGATGCCGCGGAAGCCAACAGCTATTTTCTGACTCAGCTCCTTTTGCAGATTATCTGGAGTTTTACTTTCTTTTTCAAAGGTTATACGGCTTTGGCGCTGTTGGTCATTTTTTATCTGGATTATGTTGTTTTCCGTATGCTGGCGGTATTTAAAAACATTCGTCCGTTAGCCTCTTATCTTCTGTATCCGTTTTTTATCTGGCTCATTTTTGCCACGATATTAAACTTCTCCTTTATCCTGACAAACGGGATGGTTGTTTTTGAGCAATAAATTCCCAAAAAACACTAGACAATTATATAATTTTGCCTTAGATTGGCAAGGTTATTAAAGTTTATATTTTTTTGGGAAGAAAAAATGACGGCAACATTAAAAGATATCAGAAACACTTTTTTGACTTTTTTTGAAAATCACGGACACAAGGTTGTTCCTTCCAGTTCTCTGGTTCCGAACAATGACCCGACCCTGATGTTTACCAACTCAGGCATGGTGCAATTTAAAAATATTCTGGCCGGCAACGAAACCCGCGATTATACACGAGCAACATCTTCCCAAAAATCCGTTCGCGCCGGCGGCAAGCACAATGACCTTGACAGCGTCGGCTATGACGTGCGCCATCATACTTTCTTTGAAATGCTCGGCAATTTTTCCTTTGGCGATTATTTTAAAGAAGAAGCCATTTTATGGGCATGGGAACTGTTGACCAAAGAATTTGACATGGATAAATCACGTCTGGCCGTTACGGTTTATCATACAGACGACGAGGCTTATAATATCTGGAAAAAAGTTTCCGGACTGCCGGATGACCGGATTATCCGCATTGCAACAAAAGACAACTTCTGGCAGATGGGCGACACCGGTCCCTGCGGCCCCTGCTCCGAGATATTTTTTGACCACGGGCCGGAAGTTTGGGGCGGCCTGCCCGGTACGCCGGAAGAAGACGGCGACCGCTGGATTGAGATATGGAATCTGGTGTTTGACCAGTTTGAAGACCTGCCGGACGGCTCCCGTATTCCGTTGAAACGTCCATCCATTGATACCGGTATGGGATTGGAGCGTTTTTCCGCCATTCTGCAAGGCGTTCACTCCAACTTTGATATCGACCTGTTCAAAAATCTGATTAAAGCAATTGCCGATCTGGCACCGGTTGCCCCGGAAGGCAAATATATTCCTTCGTTTAACGTTATTGCCGACCATTTGCGTTCGGCCGCTTTTCTGATTGCCGACGGCGTTTTGCCTTCCAATGAAGGTCGAGGTTACGTCTTGCGCCGGATTATGCGCCGCGCCATGCGCCATGTCAGCCTGCTCGGCGTGAAAGACACGATGATGTATAAGCTGGTTCCTGCCCTGCAAAAAGAAATGGGAGAAGCTTATCCCGAACTTATCCGTGCCGGCGCGTTAATCACAGAAACGCTGAAACTGGAAGAAAACCGTTTTAGAAAAACTCTGGACAAAGGGCTGCGCCTGCTTGACGATGCGACCGAAAACCTTAAGGAAGGCGATACGCTGGACGGCGAGACGGCATTTAAACTTTATGACACCTATGGTTTTCCGCTTGATTTGACTCAGGATGCCCTCAAAAACAAAAAAATTGCCGTTGATACGGCCGGTTTTGATGCCGCAATGGCCCGCCAGAAAGAAGAGGCCCGCAAGAACTGGGCCGGTTCCGGAGATGCGGGAACAGAAAAAATCTGGTTTGAGATGAAAGACAAACTCGGCCAGACCGAATTTCTGGGCTACACGACCTTGTCTTCCGAATGCCAGGTTACCGGCCTGGTTCAAAACGGGCAGGAAGTTTCTTCCGTCAGCAGCGGCGACTTTTATTTGATGGCCAATCAAACGCCGTTTTACGGCGAATCGGGCGGCCAGGTCGGCGACAAAGGAAAAATTTCCGGCAAGGATGTTGAAATTGAAGTTACTGACGTCAAAAAGAAACTGGACGGAATGTTTGTTCACAGCTGCAAGCTTATTAAAGGCACAGTTAAAACCGGCGATATGCTCAGCTTTGACGTTGATGAACAAAACCGGAAGGCTATTGCCGCCAACCACTCCGTTACGCATATTCTGCACCATGTTTTGCAGAAGAAATTCGGTTCGACCGTTACGCAGAAAGGTTCTCTGGTTGCGGCAGACCGTATGCGTTTTGACATTTCTTATCCGAAGCAGATTACTGAAGACGAATTGCGCGAGATTGAGGACGAGGTTAACCGTCTTATCCGAGAAAATGCTCCGGTTAATACCAAGCTGATGTGCCAGGAAGATGCGATTGCCTGCGGCGCAATGGCCTTATTCGGCGAAAAATACGGCGACGAAGTCCGCGTTGTTTGTATGGGCGAGGATGTTAACGCCCCCTTCTCAATGGAGCTTTGCGGCGGCACGCATGTTAAACATACCGGCGATATCGGCTATTTTAACATTGTTTCCGAAGGCGCGGTCGCAGCCGGCATTCGTCGTCTGGAATGCGTAACCGGTTATGGCGCCGAGAAATTTGTGCAGGATATTGAAGACAAGCTGCACCGCGTCGGTCATGCCTTGAAGGCCAGCTTTAACGATATTGAAATGCGGGTTCAGCAGCTGCTTGACGAAAAGAAAAAACTTGAACAGCAGATATTTGAACTCAAAAAGTCTTTTGTCAGCCATAAGACTGCCGATAATCAGGATAAAGTCGAAGTTGTCAACGGCATCAAATTTGTCGGGCGTGCAGTACCGAATATTCATCCGAAAGAGTTGAAGGCCTTTATTGACGAAATCAACAACACCATTGGTTCCGGCGTAGTTGTTCTGGCTACCAACAAAGATGACAAGGCCAGCATTGTCGTCGGCGTTACCAAAGATCTGACATCAAAATTCTCGGCAATCGATTTGGTTAAAATTGCTTCCGGCGTGGTCGGCGGGCAAGGCGGCGGCGGACGTCCGGATATGGCACAAGCCGGCGGGCCGGACGGCACCAAGATTGCCGAGGCGATTGAGGCGGTTAAAAACGAATTGGCAAAAGCCGTATAGAACACAAAATCCGCTGATATCCGGCGGATTTTTTTCAAATATTCTGAACAAAAAAACACGACAAGCTTCACAGTTTGTCGTGTTTAAATGGCAAATTTACAAAAATTATATGGAGAATAATTCATAAACCGGAAATCCGGTCTATTGGAAGATTTTATCCTTTTAAAAACGCTCAAACAATTGTCTGAGCGTTCGAAATATTGCTGTTTCGCAACAGAAATATTTCTTCAGGCTAAAAGAAATTTGTTTCTTTTATACAAATGAAGTGCAAAACTGTATTAAAGGAACTTATAAAAGAATAAAGCGAACCTCGCGGTGAACCTCATTCCCCTCATCAATATTATAAATAATAATCATCATATCCTTAACAAATACAATTAATTACTAATCTTATTCTTTGTTTTTGTCAAGTTCAAAAAAAACGCCCAAACCGATGTTTGAGCGCCAAAAACAAACAGATTGTAAAATTCGTTTGTTTTATATACCAGCTTTTCAGACAATCACTGTCTTATTGTGCCGAGGCAAGCTTTTTTTATTCTGCAGATCCAATACAGAACAAAATTTTCCGCCAAAATAAGCAGAAATCCGGCAGGTTTCACAACAGACCGAATCATGAATCTAAAAAATATCGCTATGTTTTTCTTGTTTATAAATAAGACTAACTTCACAGTCTGTCTTATTTCCAGTATATGTATCATGATTTCGAAATTGTATTTCGTCTGAAAAATATGATAATAAGCCAAATAATTAAAAATCAATGGTGATTTATCATAAATTTATTAACCTGTCAACTTGTTTTTATACATTAAACGCCCGATATAAACCGGGCGTTTAAAGAGCATTTGCTTAAACAAGCACTAAGACCTTTTTGTTCTTGGCATCGTGCTCGATTTTGTACTTTACCCCGTTAATTTCAACTGATTTTTTTGCTGTCGTGTTGTTCAGCATATTTTCCAGAGGAATAACGGCACGATTCTTGTTGCTGTTAAAGGTAAAAATAACCGCAACTTTTGTTTCCCGCTGCCGGCCGTAAAATTTCCAGCATAAAATCGGTACTCCGGCAGGAAGTTCATTTTTATCGGCATAGGAAGATTTTTTGGCTTTATGAGCTTGTTTTCCGGGTTTGTTTTCCCAGCCAAACTGCTCATGAATTTCTTCTTCTGATAAAACCTTAACGTTTTCTTTTTCCGTCTTGGTTTTCAATGTTACCGTACCTACTTCACCGACGCCGGTTAAGGTAATGTTCTGCGTCTTGGCAAATTTTTCTGCCAAGTTGAACATTGTGGCCTCATCAGTCAAAAAAATGTCCAATGTTTTTTTCTTGGAATTTTTTTTGTCTTTTACGATGATTTCTTCGTTCGCAACGAGGTTGTCCACAACCTCAAACTTTATTTTACACATAACTATATTTATTTATGCTTTGGGACAAAGCCCGCTGCTGGTTAATAATTCAAATAATTTTAATTAGGCTTTATTATAAAAGCATAAATTTTAGAAAAAATCAAGCGTAAAAATTGACAAAAATATTTTTATTTACACCCAAAATCCTCCCCCTGTTTTTCAATAATGCTTGACACGCAAGCTTTGCTGTGTTATAGTAGTCTTGATGTTGTTCTTGAGGAACCGGTTATCCTTAGGCAGCTTGTTTTACGGGCATTGCCGGACTTGATCCGGCAATCCACCTGCACGGCAGGCGCAGCCGAACGTCGGCAGCGATCGGTTTGTTCGGTGCTTCAGAGACCGCGTTGCTCCGGTGGAATTTGTGAATGACAAAGGACTTTGAAGAAAAAGCACCGTCATTCTCGGAGTAGCTTGTTTTATGGTCATTCTCGGGCTTGATCCGAGAATCCAGAATGACAATAAAGCAGATTTATTTGACTTGGATTGCCGGATCAAGTCCGGCAATGACGGTACATAGAACAAAATAGTACTTAATTATGGGAGAAAGCCGATGAGAAACGATAACACTATGC
>CASGEB010000037.1 GCA_949300375.1 uncultured Pseudomonadota bacterium | reverse complement strand
GTCAGACCGTTATACGCCCTTAAGGCGTTCGCTGGCACCTTTAGGGTTATACCCGCATATGAAGAACCCCACGTTTTACGTGGGGGTTCCTTTTTTTTACAAGGTAAAAGATGAAACAAACAACCTCAAAAATAGATACCCTTGCCCGCAGCATCGGACTTTATATTGCATTCTTTTGCATCGGTCTGGGGCTGATTTCCGTCATTTCTTCCAACTGGCAGAATATTTCGGAATCCGCCAAATTAACGGCGGCCGCATTCGTCTTGGCTGCCGCCGCGGCCGGAATCTTCGTTTCCCGCCAAAAAGCAAAAAGAACACTGGCCGAAGGGCTGATTATATTTGACGCTGCTTTTATTATGGCCTCAATCGGCTTGCTGATTCAGATCTACCACCTGCAGCTTCCGGCATATCAATACACTTTTGCCTGGTGCCTGCTGACCGTTCCGCTGCTCGTCATCAGCCAGAAAAGCATCGTTGCTTTTATCTGGATTCCGATACTGACTTTTTCTGTCGGCTATTACCTGGCTCTTATGCCCTGGCTGCAAAAATTGTTCATTTATTTAAGCGCCGTACCGGTTCTCTGGACTGCCGGCATAAATATTTTATGGATAGCGGCTCTTTTGCTCTTGCAAAAATTTCTCTCGCCCAAACTGCCGGCCTTTGTAAAAGCTTTCAAATTCTGGACAATTTTTAACCTGGCCGCCAGCATTGTTCAAATCGACCTGTTAAACGACTTCAACCTGATGTATGAACTCACAACCCGCGCCCCGCATTCAGATTTAGGCATAACGGCAGCCTGCATAGCATTAGGCATCCTCTTCCTCATTCTGTGCGGAATATGTTTTTGGCTCAAATCCGGATACCTTTATGCCGTTATCATCGGTCTGACCTGTCTGTACGCGCTGTATGCGCCGTTCCTCCATCCGTTGTCCGGCAATCTGCCTGGTTTTATCTATAGCCTGACCGTTTTGCTGGCCTTGGGAATCAGCGGCTACAAAAAGAAAAATCCCCGCATAATCAATACCGCAGCCATCCTGGCGGCAATCCGCATATTCATTGGCTACATCCAGATATTTGGCAGCCTGTTGACAACCGGCGTCGGATTAATCATTTCCGGACTGCTGATTTTGCTATTCATCTACGGCTTGCGCTTTATCAAACATCAAACCCGGATTATCGGAGGAAAAAATGAAAAATAAACTATACCTGGCCGGACTTTTCCTGCCCCTGCTCTGTTTTTTGGCAGCAGTCGGAATTTACGAACACCGGCAAAACCGGGCTTACGAAATTGTCGTTCCGGTTTCGGGCTATGACCCGCGCAGCCTGATTGCCGGACATTACATTTTATTAACGATTGACGAAAGTCGGATAGACTGCACACAATTCCCGGATAAAAGCTGCCCGCCCGCCGGCTTTTTTGAAAAAAACTACAAATATTTCACGCCGGAAAGAGACGCCCGCCCGCTGGAAAACTTAATCCACGAACAAGCAAATACAACTGAACTGGTGTTTACCGTTCATCCCGGCCAGCCGCCGCAAATCAAAGATTTGCTGATTAATGGCAAAAACTGGAAAAACGCCCGTTAAACTAACGCCGGAATTCTCTTGCTGCCCTGCCTGCGGTATTGCCGGCAGGGCTTTTCCCCTATACAAAAGCTCCAAAATATTTTACCGGTGAAAAAGTTTCTCAAAATCAGAAATTTTCAGCTCAATGTATGTCGGCCGTCCGTGATTGCACTGCCCGGAATGCGGCGTCCGCTCCATATCGCGCAAAAGGCGGTTCATCTCGTCAATATTCAGACGCCGGCCGGCGCGGACAGACCCGTGGCAGGCCATCGTCGCACAGACCAAATGCAGTTTTTCGGTCAATTCAAACCCTTTACCCCATTCCGCCATTTCTTCAGCAATATCCTGAATCAGAGATTTAACATCGCAATCCCCGAGTAAAGCCGGAATCTCCCGCACAATCACCGCTGCCGGACCGAATTCCTCAATCTGCAGCCCGAGCTTTGCCAGTTCTTCGGCATTTTCCAAAATTCGCACCTTATCGCCCGGTTTCAAATCAATCACTTCCGGAATCAGCAACATCTGTGAAGCAACTTTTCCGCGCGCCAGATTGTCTTTCATCTTTTCCATCACAATCCGCTCATGCGCGGCATGCTGATCAACAATAATAATGCTGTCTTCCGTCTGGGAAATAATATATGTGTCATGAAACTGCGCCTTAGCCAGTCCCAACGGCCCGGCTTCTTCCGACCGGATTTGAGCCGCCGGAATGCTTTCTTCCGTCCGGACAGAAAATTTACGCTCAAGTTCCGGCAAAACCGCCTGACGCGAACCGCCGGAAGAACGGCTGTACCCTTGAAAGGCAAAACCGCCGTGCGGCCGTAAAGGTTCGCGCTGAAAAGCAAACGAAGTTTCTTCCAAAGCAGCAGTTTCCGGCAGTTTCACTCCGTTCACGTCAAATTCGGGAATCTGATCCTGCACAAAAGCGGAAACATCCATAACGTTTGATGCCCGCTGCCCGGCTTGATTCAAGGCATTGCGGATAGCGCTGACCAACAGCCCGCGCACCAGGGCATTGTCATAAAAACGTACCTCGGCTTTTGCCGGATGTACATTCACGTCAACATACGCCGGATCTATGTCAAAATACAAAGCGCACATCGGATAACGGTTGCGTTCCAACACATCCTGATAAGCACCTTTGATGGCGCCCAAAAGCAGCTTGTCTCGCACCGGACGATTGTTGACAAACAAATATTGCGACAGCGAATTTGCCTTATTCAGCGTCGGCAGGCTGGCAAATCCTGATATGCGCAAATTTTCGCGCTGAGCGTCAATCAGAAAAGAATTTTCTTCAAACTCCCGTCCCATAACCTCGGACAACCGTTTCAGCCTGGCATCAAAAAGCTCTCCCTGCTGGGCATTCAACGCTATTTTCTTGCCTTTTTCATCATTAAGATAAAAAGAAATCTTCGGATTGGCCAAAGCAATCCTGTTCATTATATCCACGCATTGTCCTGTCTCGGCCGCCGCTGTTTTTAAAAATTTCAACCGTGCCGGCGTGGCATAAAACAAGTCGCGTACCTCAATCCGCGTTCCTTTGCTCAATGCTGCCGGCATAACCTCTGATTTCTCGCCGCCGTTCACCTCAATTTTCCAGGCATTTTCCGCCCCTTGCACTCTGGAAATAATAGACAGCCTGGCAACCGATGAAATTGAAGGTAATGCTTCGCCTCTAAAGCCTAAGAAATTGATATTAAACAAATTATCATCAGGGAGCTTTGATGTCGCATGCCGCTCGACAGCGATCGGAAGTTCGTCCTTTGACATCCCTTTGCCGTTATCGGCCACAATCATCAGGCTTTTTCCGCCGTCTGCCAAAGTTACTTCAATAGAAGTCGCTCCGGCATCAATCGAATTTTCTACCAGTTCTTTCAAAACCGACGCCGGCCGTTCCACCACTTCTCCGGCGGCAATCTGGTTTACCAAGTTGTTAGGCAGTATGCGTATTGTCAAATTTATATACTTTTCAACAGGTTATTTTCTCAATCTCTTAATATGCTTTATCAAACCGGCCGTTGAACTGTCATGCCCCATACTATAAGCATTCCCCTGCAGTTCCGGCAGAATACTCAAAGCCATCTGCTTACCAAGCTCCACGCCCATCTGATCAAAAGAATCAATATCCCAAATCACACCCTGAACAAAGACCTTGTGTTCATACATTGCAATCAGCATCCCGAGGGCATAAGGGTCAATTTTTTTGAAAACAATCGTATTTGACGGGCGGTTTCCCGGAAAACTTTTGTATTTTTTCAAGAACTTAACTTCTTCTTTTGATTTTCCGGCCTTAGCCAGTTCCTCGGCAGCCTCTTTAACTGTTTTGCCGCGCATTAAGGCCTCGCCTTGGGCAAGAACGTTTGCCATCAGAATTTCATGATGTTCGCCGATTTCATTATGAGAAATCGCCGGAATGATAAAATCGCAAGGAACGACTGTCGTTCCCTGATGCAAAAGCTGGAAAAAAGAATGCTGAACATTGGTTCCTGCTCCGCCGAACAAGACCGGAGCCGTCGCATACTTGACATATTCATCATGATTGGAAACAAATTTTCCGTTGCTCTCCATCTCCAGCTGCTGCAAATAAGCCGGAACATATTTTAAATATTCGTCATAAGGAACAACGGCATAGTTTCTCAAGTTAAAGAAATTGTTATACCAAATCCCCAAAAGTCCTAAAATTACAGGAATATTATGTTCAAAATCAGCTGTTCGAAAATGAACATCCATCGCATAGGCGCCGTCCAGCATCCGTTCAAAATTATCCATACCGATAGCAATGGCAATAGAAAGCCCGATGGCTGACCACATAGAATAACGGCCGCCGACAAAATCCCAGAATTCAAACATATTTTCCGGATTAATGCCAAATTTTTCAACTTCTTTAACATTTGTCGACAAAGCCGCAAAATGCTTGGCAACCGCATGCTCGCCCAACGCGTCAACCAGCCATTTCCGGCAGGTTCTGGCGTTTGTCAGCGTTTCAATCGTTGTAAAGGTTTTGGAAGCCACGATAAACAACGTCGTTTCCGGATCAATTCTGTTCAAAACCTCTGCACAAGCCGTCCCGTCGATATTGGAAATAAAATAGCAGTTAATATCCTTAGCCCAATACTTGCGCAAAGCCTCAACCGCCATCACCGGTCCCAAATCAGAGCCGCCGATTCCGATATTGACAATATTCGTCAGTTTTTTGCCGGTATGGCCTTTAAATTTGCCCAGTCTGACGGCTTCGGAAAAGCTGCGCATTTTGGCCAAAACCTCATTAATTTCCGGCATAACATTCTTGCCATCCACATAAACCGGCGTATTAGCCCGGTTTCTGAGCGCCGTATGCAAAACCGGACGGTTCTCCGTAAGGTTAATCCGCTTGCCTTCAAACATATCCTCAATTTTGGCATCAAGTTTACATTCCCGGGCCAGTCCCGTCAAATATTGCATTGTCTTGTCGTCAATCCGGTTTTTTGAATAATCCAGAAGCATTGAATCCAGCTTAATTGTATATTTTTCTGCCCGGTTTTCATCTTTCTCAAACAACTCGCGCATATGAACTTTCTTCATTTTTTTATAATGAGAAGCCAGCTTTTTCCAATATTTAAACTTATTAACCTCTTTCCTCATAGTCCAAAGATCCTTTGCTATTCAAATTTTCCTAAATTTACAAAGACTAATTTATCTTTATTAAAGTACTTCTTTATCACACGGTTTATATTTTCCAAAGTAACGGCACGCACATAATCATTCCGTTTTTGCAAAAAATCAATCCCGAGATTGTCTTTCTGCATATAAGCCGTAATATCGGCAATACCGTCGATTGCGGCAAAACGCAGATTATACGATGAAATCAGATAACTCTTTGCCTCCTCCAGTTCTTTTGCCGACACGCCTTCTTCTGCAAAACGCTGCCACTCGGAAAGCAAAATCTCTTTCACTTTGGCAAAATTTTCCGACGTTGAAGAAAACCCGCCGCTGATAAGCGCCGATTTGTCTGCCAGGCTCAGATAGGTATAAATTCCGTAAGTCAGCCCCTGTTTCTCCCGCGCTGCCAGATTAAGGCGCGAATTCAGCCCCGCTCCGCCAAAAATATAATTGGCAATATATAACGGATAAAAATCCGGATGATTCCGTTCCGCGCCGGGAGCGGCAAAACGGGTTACATTCTGGGCAGAATCATACGAAACATTAATGTTTTTTGCCTTAAAATCAGTTTCTGCCGAACGCACAAAATTAATTTGTCCGCCCTGAGGCAGAGAACCAAAAACGTCGTCCAGCACGGAGCCGAGTTCCTCGGCGTCAATATCGCCGGCCGCCCCGACAATCAAATTATTCCGGCTGAAATGCCGCGTAACAAACTCTTTTAATTGGCTGCGGTTAATCCGCTCAATATCTCTTTTTTCGCCAATCGGATTTCTGGCATACGGATGATTTTTATACAATTCTTCGGCAAAAACCAATTCCAAAACCCGCTCCGGACGCTCCTGCTGCTGTTTCAGCGCCATCAGGAGCTGCGCCCGCACCTGTTCGACCTCGGCATCGTCAAAACGAGGCTCGGTCAAAGCCATCTTCAAAAGCTCAAAAGCCCGTTTTCTGTTGCTCTTCGTCGTAACCAGCGTGCCTGTAAAATCATCTTTATCCGCCTGAAAGCTCAACCCGACGGCATTATTTTCCAGCTCCTCGCTGAAAGCGCTGTTATCCAAATCCCCGGCGCCGTGCGTAAGCAAAGCCGCCGTCATATTGGCAATGCCGACCTTATCGGCATCATCTGTCGCCAGTCCGGCGTTTTTAAAAATAAAGCTTAAACTGATAATCGGATTGGTTCTGTCCTGAAACAAATAAGCTTTAATATGTTTTTGGGGAGAGGTTATTTCTTCAACCTTTGTCTCAAAATTACGGTGTTTAAGTATTGATTTTTCTAGCACTTTTTCCGGATTGAATGAGAATGCGTTCTGATACAGGCAATACCCGCCCCACAATGCCAAACCGGCAGCACCCAACTTTAGAATGCCGGATAAAGGACTTTTGCGTCTTTTCTTAAACATTATTTTTCCTCCCCGGATTTCGGCTTAACCACGGCGGCGGCACGGGGTTTTTGCAGCAAAAGTTTTTCCCCGGCGGCTTTAACGTCTTTATAATCAACGGCAGACAGAGAATCTGCCCAGGCCTCTATTTCTTCCAATGTCATACCGGCGCTCATCATTGAGCCGATAATCATCGCCGCATCGCCGGGATTATCTTTCAAATAAACCAGCCCGGCCAGCATCCGGCGCTTTGTGCTGGCAATCTCATCCAGGGTAATCTCATCCAAAGCTTCTCTGACAGCCTGATTCAGCGCCTGCTGCATTTTTTGCGCGGATACGCCTTCTTTAGGCATTGCGCTGAGTGTAAAAGTCCCTGTTCCGCGAACAGCATAGTCATAGGAGCTGTCAACAGCCAGCGCCAATTTTTTTTCGGTTACCAGTTTTTTATAAAGTTTCGAGGTTTTGCCCTCGCCAAGATATTTTGACAACACGCTCAAAGCATAAATATCACGTTTGTCCGGAGAATTAACCGAGGGCGCCAGCCAGACATTGCTCAGCCGGACAGAATTAACCGCCGGCAGTTCCATCTCAAATACGGCGGAAAAATCCCCGGCCGGTTTTTCGATTTTATTTTTGCTCAAACCGTCAAAAGCCCCAGCCTTGCCATAATATTTCTCCGCCAGTTTCAGCCCCGTACCGGGTTCTATGTCGCCGGAAAGTATCAAAATCGCATTATTCGGGGCATAATAACGTTTATAAAAAACCCATACATCTTCCGGTTTCAATGATTTTATCTCCTCCACAGAGCCTGTTACCGGCCGGGCATAAGGATGATCCTGCCACATTACCTTGCGCAGCGTTTCTGCAAAAACCGAAACCGGATTGTTCTCCACCACCTGCTTGCGCTCCTGATAAACAATATCGCGTTCCAGTTCAAAATCTTCATTGGAAAAATCCAAATTGCGCATTCGGTCGGCTTCCATAAACATCGCCAGCTCAAGCCGGCTGACATCCGTAAGCTGATGATACGCGGTATAATCCAGACTGGTAAAAGCATTGGCCTCCATACCGTTATTCTCGGTAATACGGTTCAATTCCGTCCCTTTAATCAATTTCGTACCGCGAAACATCAAATGCTCAAGCAGATGCGCAACACCGCCTTTTCCAGGTTCCTCATCTGCGCTGCCGACCTTGTACCAAACCATATGCTTGACAATCGGCGCCTTGTGATTAGGCACGACCACCACCTGCAGACCATTGCCTAACCGATATTCCGATGCGTTAAAAAGCTTGGCCTCAGCCGTGCCAAACTTCCACAAAACTAATGCCAAAACGGCTATTTTAACAAAAACTTTCAACAAAACGGCCTATCTCTCCATTTTGGCCAGCAGTTTTTTCTCGGCGCCGGTCAAATCTTCGGTTTCTGCTTCCCGGTATTCCTGCTGTTCAACCTTATAATTATCGCCGGCAACCGGCAAGAGGTTATATTCCGGAGGCAAAGACAATGGAGCCTTGGTTGTAACCATAAATTCGTTCGGCGCTTTTTTATTCAGCCCCAGGCTCTCTTTTGTTGCATTGCAGGCCGTCAACGCGGCACAAACAACCGCCGCCGAAATCAAAAGACCAAATTTTTTCATTATGCTTTCTCCTCTGCAGATTTTTCATTAAACCAAAGTCCATGCACAATAATCATCATCGCGCCGATGCAAATAAAACTGTCCGCGGCATTAAACGCCGGCCAATGGCTGTCCCCCAGATGAAAATCCAAAAAATCAAACACGGCGCCCAATCTGACCCGGTCAATCACATTGCCGATTGCCCCGCCGATAATCAGCCCGAGGGCAACTTGCACAATCTTGCTGTTTTCCTTGCGCAGCCAGTTTAACAAAAAAGCCACGATAACCAGCGCCACAACGGTCAGCCCGACAATTCCGGTCATACCGCCGTTGTTAAACATTGAAAAGCTGACGCCGGTATTCCACGCCCGCACCACATTAAAAAACGGCGTCAGGGCAATGGCCGAATACTCGTCCACCACATAATTCAAAACCCAATATTTTGAAAGCTGGTCGGTAACAATCGCCGAAACGGCCGCAATCAATCCTAATAACACAAAAATCTCCTGTTCTTTATTTTCCGGACAACAATGCATTATAGTGAAAATTCGGCACTAATAAAGCATTTATATAAACATATGCATATAAAAATTAAAGCAAAAGAAACTTGGCCAAACCTAAAAAGACAAAAAAGCCGCCGGAATCGGTAATGGCAATCAGAAAAACCCCGGAAGAAACCGCCGGATCGACTTTTAGCTTATTAAGCGTAAGCGGAATCAAAATTCCTGCCAAACTGGCAATCGTCAAATTTGTCAGCATGGCAATGCCGATAATCGCGCTGATAACCATCTGATCCGGAAACCAGATATGTGTAATCAAAGCAATCAGCCCGGCAAACAAAAGCCCGTTACACAGCCCGACCAGAAACTCTTTGCCAATCATCCTGAGCGTATTGCGCGACGTCAGCTCTTTGGTCGCCAAAGCCCGCACCACCACCGCCAGCGTCTGATTTCCGGTTGTTCCGCCCATAGAGGCCACAATCGGCATCAACACCGCCAAAATCGAAATCTGAGCGATAACATCCTGAAAACCTTTCACCACCGAGGCCGCAACAAGCGTTGCAAACAAATTGGTAACCAGCCACAAGATTCTGGATTTGAAAATTGCACTGACCGGTTTGTAAACGTCGCCCTCTTCCGCGCCGGAAAGATGCATAATATCTTCAGAAGCCTCTTCGTGAATAACATGAACAACATCGTCAATCGTAATCGCGCCGACCAAACGCCCTTTGGCATCAACCACCATCGCCGACATCCAGCCATATTCGCGGAACATATGCGCCACTTCTTCCTTGTCGGTATAAACGTCAACCGGCACGACCTCGCAGTCCATAATATCATAAAGCTTTTCGCCCGGTTTGGCGCGCAAAAGCTTGTCCAGTGGAATCTGCCCGGTCGGATGCAAGTGTTCGTCAGTCAGAAAAATATCATAAAACCCGTCCGGCAGCTCATCAGCCGTCAGCAAATAACTCCGCGCTTCTCTGACTGTCCAGCTGTCCGGCATACTGACAAAATCGCGCGACATAATACGCCCGGCAGAATCTTCCGGATAAGCCAGCGAAGATTTGACTTGCTGCTTGAGTTCGGGAGACAGACGGCTGATAATGTGCTTCTGCTCATCATCATCCATATGCTCCAAAATTTCAACCGCTTCATCCGAATCCAGCTCATTAACAATGTGAACAATCTGATTCTCGTCCAAACTGTCAATAACCTGCTCCTGAACAACTTCGTTCAATTCGGGAAAAACGTCCGGATTAATATGCGAACCGAGAATTTCAATAAGCTGGCGGCGCTGATTGTGATCCAAAACTTCTATCAGCTTGGCAAGGTCATATTCCGACAAGCCCTCGACAATCTTCCGGACATGAATTTTATCATCTTCTTCCAAAGCCAAAATGATGGAATTAACCATCTTCGGCCCCAAACCCAGAATAGTCCCCGTCTGCTTGGCTTTTTTAATTTTTTTTCTTTTTTTCAGGAATGGCTTGCTGTTTTTGATTTTCTTTTTCATCATCCCTCCCTGTTTTTTGACCTTGTTAGAAAATAATCATGGTTAAGACGATTTTTAATCGACAACAAAATTTCCGTAAAACAAAAAAATAAAACTATACACAGAAACCGGTTTTCTACCCTGTTCTTAAAATTTCGCCCCATAAACGTCCTTTCCTCTTCTCATCATTGCCAGGCTTGCCCCTATCAAAGCACAATCTTGACCGTGGAAAACAATGGCACATCGCGGTCTCTGTGGTACAATGTCGACAACTCGCCGCGCGCCTGCCGTGCAGGTCATCCCCGGGTTCTTTGTTTTTTCATCGTCATCCCCGGGTACCTTATTTTTTTATTCTGTCATCCCCGGACTCTTTTTTCTTTCTCGTCATCCCCGGGTACATTATTTTTTTATTCTGTCATCCCCGGGCTTGACCCGGGGATCCATATTTCAAAGTACAAAATCATTCACAACTTCCGCCGGAGCATCGCGGGTTTCAAGGTACCGAACTAACCGATCGCTCAGGCCGTTGCCTGCCGTGCAGGTCAAGTCCGGCAATGACAAAAGAAAGAAGCCCGAGCATGACAGTACTTCAAAGCACAATCTTGACCGTGGAAAACAATGGAGCAACGCGGCCTCTGGAACACGGTGCTTTCAACCCGCCGCGCGCCTGCCGTGCAGGTCATCCCCGGGTACATTATTTTTTCATCGTCATCCCCGGACTCTTTGTTTTTTCATCGTCATCCCCGGACTCTTTGTTTTTTCTTTTGTCATCCCCGGGCTGCGACCCGGGGATCCAGGTCAATTATATGGCTTCTTTATTTATCTGGATTGCCGGATCAAGTCCGGCAATGACAAAAGGAAGAAGCCCGAGCATGACAGTACTTCAAAGCGCCAGCATCCAGCAAAAAAAAAGGAGATGCAAAAACAAGGGGATAGCTCAACATTTCAAATCAAAAGAGCCGAGACGACAACTACTGGCAAAAGAATCTCGCATAGCCGGAGTCGTAGGTGCTGAGGCAATACTCGAAGACCGGGGTACCGCCGGCGGCTCGACAACTTGCCATCATATCACTACAATCAGGTCCATTCCAATTAGTCTTACAATAATTGTAACTAGAACTATTTCCACAGTAAGAATACGTATCATCACAGCAATATCCGCTTGTAGCAACAGGACTATGGCACGTTCCGTTACTGCAAGTCTGCCCGCTGGAACACTTGGAAGAACCGCAGGATTGGTAATAGGTAGTTCCGTTTCTGACACAGGAAGAAGAGCCGGGGTTTAGGCAGTTGGCGGCGCAGGCCTCGGCGGTGTAGGTATAATCGCAGGTTTGCGGCTCCATACAGAAGGTCGGAATACAAGCGGCTCGGACATCGGCGGTTCCGGCCAGCAACGCCATCCCCGCCACGGTTATTAACATTCCTTTTTTCATAACTTTTCTCCTTTTTTCCTTATATTCCGATAGGGTTATTCACATGTATAGTCAGCGCCAACGATGACAGTAGTGCCATAGTCGCCGTAGGTGCAATACTGGTAGACCGAAGTACCGCCGGAAGCTCGACAATTAGCGTGCAGATCAAAACAGTCAGGATAGCCAAAGCTTTTACATTGTTCATAGCAGTTCATTTTATTTACATTGTTCATAGCAGTTCATTTTATAAAAATACTGACAATGAGAATCATAAGAACTTGACGTTCCTCCATTATATCCACACTCTGTCGTATACCCGCAGCAATATCCGCTCGTCGGGACATTGCTGTAATCTTTACAATACCATTTGTCCCCGTTGAACGGGCAGGCGACAGCCGGCGCGTTCGCACATTCCTCCGTCGTCTGCGTATAGCCCAAAGTTTCACAATCGGTTACCGGGGTGTCGCACCATTCAATATATCCCGGCCGGCATTCGGTCAGACATTTTGAATATTTCTTGGTGTTTCCCGTATAACAATAATCCCCGTTGTCAACGCCGCCATAGGTCGAACAGAGGTCATAACCGGTGCAGGGGTTAGGTCATAACCGGTGCAGGGGTTTTCTTTCCGTTTATAGAGTTTTCCGCGGGTGCAGTGCAGACAGTAGTCGTCTTCATTGTCCATATCTTTGATATATCCGCTCGTTCCGCCGGAAGTTTGTTCATCGGTGTAGGCGTAACCGGCCGGACAAGTGGCCTGGCAGCATTGATGACAGTCATAACCGCAGGTGTCCTGCCCGACAATCGCACCGTCTTCACAGCCGGAAACTTTCGAGTTCTCGGGACATCCGTTTGATTCGGTGTCGTTGCAGCATTTAGCAAAAGAAGAGTTCCATTCGCAGAGTTCGGTCTTGTCGGGGCGGGAACAGTTGTTGAGATATCCTTTGTCCTCGCAGGCCTGGGCGGTGTCTTCAATGCAGGATTTGTAAAGGTCAAAGCCTTTCGGGCAAAGGTCTTGGGGAAACCAGGTCGG
>CASGEB010000036.1 GCA_949300375.1 uncultured Pseudomonadota bacterium | reverse complement strand
CGCCATAGGCATTGGAAGGCGGGAGAAGAACCGAGAAAGCGGCGGCCATAGCAAAGGCTGACACCGCGGAATTAAGTTTCATGTGTAGCATAGTGTTATAGTTTCTCATCGGCTTTCTCCCCAAGCAAACGTGCTTGACCCGGTCAGTTATAGTCATCGAACCAAAGCTTTCGCGTTGCTCTTTTCTTTTTCCGAGCAGCATTGCGCTCAGAATGGTTAAAAAAATTCTTTTCTTTTTTGTTGTTCCTTGTACCGTCATCCCCGGGCTTTCTTTTCTTATGTCATTGCCGGATCAAGCCCGGCAATGACCAAAAAACAAGCTGCCTAAGGATAACCGGCTCCTCAAGAACAACATCAAGACTACTATAACACAACAAAGCTTGCGTGTCAAGCATTATTGAAAAACAGGGGGAGGATTTTGGCTAGAAAAATAAAGGTTGAAAATTAAAAAAAATGAACTGCCGGCCTTTCGGAGGACAGTTCAAAATAACGGGAGAACGTTAAAATAAAGAGTTATCTTTGTGATAATTTGGTCGGAGTATCTTTTGCCTCATTTTCCGCAAACATCTTGGTATAAGTTTGTTTCAAATCAGCAACCACTTTTTTGAACTTTTTAAGATTGCTGCCTCTCAGATTCTCCCCGGTTGCGGCTTTAATGGTAAGAGGATTTACCCGGCGTCCTTTATAAATGACTTCATAATGCAGATGAGGGCCGGTCGACCTTCCTGTGCTGCCAACATAGCCGATGAGTTGTCCCTGTTTAACCCGCACTCCCGGTTTAATTCCTTTGGCAAATTTGTTCATATGTCCGTAAGCGGTGGAATATTCGGAATTATGTTTGATTTTGATATAATTTCCGTAACCGCCGTTATATTTTGCCGCTACAATAATACCGTCGCCGCCGGCATAAATCAAAGAATTTTTCGGAGCGGCATAATCAACGCCCCAGTGGATGCGGATATCTTTATGAATTGGGTGTCTGCGTTTGCCAAAAGGTGAAGAAATCCGCGCCTGCTGATAAGACATCGGCTTGCGATGCAAAAATTTCTTCATCGCCTGGCCTTTTTCATTATAATAACTGACTGTGCCGTTTGAATCTTCAAAACGATAAAGCTCAAGCTTGTTGTTGCGAAGTTTGAGCGCCGCATAAAGAATGTCGCCGGATTTAACAACTTTTCCTTCCGGAGTGATTTTGTTTTCAAAGACAATTTCAAAACGATCCCCTTTACGGACTTCGCGGCGGAAGTCGACCGCATAAGCAAATATTTTAACAAAGTCGTTTACAACAGCTGCCGGAACGCCCTGCGCACGAAGAGCTGTCGAAACCGTGCCGTTAATAACGCCGGATGCGCTGTTGATTTCATCCATCAATTCGTCTTTGATTTCCAGAGCCACATACTGCGCCTTGTCATTTTTGGTTAAAATGTAGCGCAAGCCGATTTTAGGCTCAATCGTAATGTTTTCAATACTTAAAAGCTCGTGCTTATGAGAATTGACTTTGGTGGTAACCGCAATTTTCTGTCCGATTCTTAAATTTGACGGATTATAAACTTTTTTCAAAACTTGTGACAACTGATAAGATTCGTTGTAACCCAGGCCGAGGTCTCCGAGAATGGAAATAAAAGAGTCGCCTTTCTGCACAATAATTTCTTGTTCTACAATTTTTTCAACCGATTCACTGATAACTTTTTCAAACAAATTGCGGATGTTGCTGACGCTGCTGTCGGAATAAACCGTAGATATTTCGGAAACATCTTCAGCGATATCGGCTGTCAGAACTGCATCTTCTGCCAGCTGCCGGCTGATATCATTTCGCGAAACAGAGGCGCTGACATCGTTATTGTTCGATAAAGAGACCACAAAAGCAAAAATAATGGCAACAGCATAAGCAACAGTCATTATTTTGTGGTTTTTCTGGGTGTTAAGATCAAAGTTAAAATATTTTTTTAACAAATTCATCCGATTAATCTTTTCAGATACAGTTAAACCAAAACAAAAAAACTATATATTTCTTTGTCTGAAAACACAAACAAAAATATTTTGCCCGTGCATAAATAGCATTATAAAAGGAAGAGGTGAAAAATTTTTTAATAAATTTAAAAAAAGTACTTGCATTTAAATTTTTTTCCCTATATAAGGAACTCATCTTACGGGGGCGTAGTTCAGCTGGTTAGAATACATGCCTGTCACGCATGGGGTCGCGAGTTCGAGCCTCGTCGCTCCCGCCATTAAAACAAAAAGACCGCTTATTGCGGTCTTTTTGTTTTAAAGTCGAGAAAGTCAGGGCTCGAAGGAGCGACCCCGGTCGCGAGGCGAGGAAAAAAATTGCCCAAAGTAATGGGCAATTTTTAACGCAGCTTACGCGTATGTTAGCTTGTGAGCAAGAGAAACGAAGCGAAACAAGCGTTACATAGCGGTGACCGCAGCGAGTTGGCTTTGTCTGAAGGACAAAACTTACGAGCCAGAAGAGCCTCGTCGCTCCCGCCATTTAAAAAACCGCCATTAGGGCGGTTTTTTTAATAGCAAGGTAGCAGAGGCTCGAACTCGGAAGAGCTCGCTAAGGAAATTTTACCGAGCTCCGGTAAAATTTCTCTGCAAGAGCAATGGGTTCATCGTCAAATTTAGGGGCAAGTTATCAAAAAGCATCATAATCAGTACACCGAAATTAAAATAAGTTAAGCACATAAAATTCTGGCTTTTTCGAAAAAATAAAGCTATATTGCGAAAAAGTTAGAGGATAATTTAATATGCATGACATCTGGAATCCGTGGCACGGCTGTGTTAAGAAAAGCGAAGGCTGCCAAAACTGCTATATGTATTTTTTAGACAGGCAGCGGGGACAGGACGGCCGCCGGATTTATAAGGTAAAAAACAACTTTGATTATCCGCTGCAAAAAGACAAAAACGGCCGTTACAAAATCAGGAGCGGCGAACAGATTCGCGTTTGTATGACGTCGGATTTCTTTTTGGCGGAGGCGGACGACTGGCGTCCCGAAGCTTGGAAGATAATGAAAAGCCGTCCGGATGTGGCTTTTTTTCTGCTGACCAAACGACCGGAACGCGTGGCGGAATGCCTGCCTCCGGATTGGGGAAAAGGCTGGGAAAATATCTTTTTTAATGTTACCTGTGAGAATCAAAAAAGGGCGGATGAGCGGATTCCGCTGCTGCTCAGTCTGCCGTTCAGGCATAAAGGCATTATGGCCGCGCCTTTTATCGGACCGGTAAGCATTAAAGAATATCTGCCGTCCGGCCAGATAGAACAGGTGATTGCCGGCGGCGAAAATTATGATGGTTCGCGCCCGCTCAAATATGAATGGGTGAAAGCGCTGTATGATGAATGCGTTGCGGCGGATGTTACGTTCTGTTTTATTGAAACCGGCACCAATTTTGTTAAAGACGGCAAAACGTATCATATGCCGGATAAGGGGCTGCAAAGCCGGATGGCTCATAAGTCCGGGCTGCAGTATCAGGGGCGTCCGGTTGACTTCAAATTACAGCCTGCCGCCCAGTCTTCTTTGTTTGACGATAATAAAATTTACCAAAAAATCTTTCTCCCGCGCTGCGAAACCTGCGGAAGCCGGTTGATATGCAACGGCTGCTCCGGTTGCGGGCAGTGCGGGCGCTGAAAAGGGCAATATTTCTTTTGTCTTGTCTTTTGCCCGATTTACGGTTAAACTTTCCGGCAAAAGGAGATTCTGAAATGAGTGAAGAAAAAATTGAAAAAAGCCGTTGGAAAAGAGTTGCTTTCTTTTGCCTGCGCAATATTGTGAATGTGGCATTTTTTCTCTTTGCCGCCTATTACGCGCTGCTCGGCTGGGTGTTCCATGTTTCTCCGACTGCCAATAAAATGATGTTTGCCGGGGTGGTTTGCCTGTGGCTGATGTGGATTTTTGCCAAAGCAATCATCAAAGTCGTTTTGGCATTGTTTATCGTGGTAATGATTATTGTCGGTTGGTATCACATCAGCCATTATGATGAACTGCAATGCAAAAACAACGGCGGCGTCTGGAATGCCGAAACCCAAAGTTGCGAAGAAAAATTGAGTCTCTGGGAGCGGATTCAAAAACTTTGGCAGTCCAGAACCGAGGTAAAAATCGAAAAGAAAACGCAAAACTAGAAACTTATTGTTGATTACTGCTTTAACAGCTTTACTTTTTTCTGTAAAAAGCTAAGGTTAATGATATTTTTTATAAAAAAATAAGAGGATATCATGAACTTCTTGGCTAAAAGATATTATTTTAAAATGCCCTCCGTCTGGTTTATTCTGACTGCGGCATTATGTTCGGTTGGTTACAACTATATTTTTCTGGGCAAATTGTTTGCCGATACCGGAATGTGCGTTTCTTTGCTGGCCGGCATTTTGTTGTTCCTTCTGTTTGTTCTGGCTTATTCTCTGCTTTTTGTAAAATACGCGGCAAAATATCTGGCCGGTTTTTTTATTATTGCCAATTCGGCAGCGTTATATTTTATGCAGGCTTACAATATTGCCATTGACAAGATTATGATGCTCAATGTTTTTCAGACCGATGCCGGAGAAGTCGGCGGACTGCTGGGCGGCGAAATGGCTTTGTTTTTCAGTGTGTTCTGCCTTTTTCCTCTTTTCTTGCTTTATAAAACCGAGATTGCCTATGCCCCGTTAAAGCGCGAGATTCTGACACGCTTGAAAATGGCAGGCGCCGCCGGCTTTTTGTCTGCTTTGATTCTCTTGCCTTTTAGCAGCAGGCTTGATACTTTTGTGCAGGAACGCAAACGGCTGCTTTATTATCTGATGCCGAGCAATTATATTGATTCGACGCTTTCTGCCATAAAAATCACGCACAAACATCACGATTTTAAAGTTTTGGATAAAAAAGCAAAAATAAACCGCTATTGGAAAGACAACGGCCGCAAGAATTTGTTTATTGTTGTCGTCGGAGAAAGCGCCCGCGCCGCCAATTTTTCGCTGACCGGCTATGAACGCGATACCAATAAAGAACTAAAACCCTTTGCCGATGAAATGATGATTTTCCCCAAAGCCGATGCCTGCGGTACCTCAACGGCCGTTTCCGTCCCGTGCCTGTTCTCTCCGTACGGAAGAAAGGACTTTGTTCCCGGTTCGGCATCTTATACGGAAAATGTTTTGGATGTGTTGGCCTATAACGGCTATCAGGTTTTATGGCGCGAAAACAATTCCAGCTGTAAAGGAAACTGCAACCGCATACCGACGGAAATTTTCTGCCAGAACGGAAAATGCTATGACAAGCCGATGCATGCCGATATAAAAGAAAAGGCCGGAACAATGGGGGATAGAGCGGTTATTGTTCTTCATCAGCACGGCAGCCACGGCCCGGATTATTTTAACCGCTATCCTGAAGAATTTGAAATTTACACGCCGGTCTGCAAAGATGAGGTCTTGCGGAACTGCACGCTTTTGCAGATTCGCAATACCTATGACAACAGCATAACTTATACCAGCCATGTTATGGCCGATTTGCTCAAAAATCTGCGGCAGCTGGAAGACGAATATAACATTGCGGTTATTTATACTTCGGATCACGGGGAGTCCTTGGGAGAAGAAGATACATATCTGCATTCGGCAATATACGAGCATGCGCCGAAATATCAGAAGGAGGTTCCGTTCTGGGTTTGGATGCCAGATTCTTCGGTAGAAAATCTGAACTATGACCGCGCCTGTCTGCGCCGCCAAAGCCAAAAGTCCGTATCGCACGATTATTTGTTCCATTCTCTTCTCGGGCTTGCCGGCATAGAGATTCCGCACTACAGTCCGGAACTGGATATTTTTGCTCCGTGCCGCCGCTAAAACAAAAAAGCTGGATTTTTTGAGCGGATGCATTTATATTTAAGAAAACAATCGGGAAAGGATTTTGCAATGCCTAAAAATACCGGACAATTTGCGCTGATAGATAAAATCAAATCTTTAGTAAAAAATACCGGGCGTTTTCTGGGAACGGAAAACAAGAATAAAATAACAGAAAATATGGCGCGCAAGATACAGCAGGCCGCTTATGAAAAAAGCCTGATAGAAATCAAAGACCGCTATACGCCGCCGTATCTGGCTTTAGCCAAACAGTTGGAAGTCGACAACTGCCAGATTTTTTGCGCCGCGGTTTTCAATATGACCGAGATTGCCAAAAACAGTGCCAAGTACCGCCATGAAATTATGGAAATTTTTGAAAAAGCCAGCCGGGAAGAACGCTGCAGCCCGCAAATGCAAGAAACTCTGCAGCACGCCATAAAAGAAATTAAAAGGCTCAAATAAGAAACGAATTAAAATAAAAAATCCGATTTCTGAAAGAAAATCGGATTTTTTTCTGCCAGCATAAAACCGGGCTATTTAAGCTCGGCGGCTTTCATCGGTTTGCCTTTCAGGTCGTATCTTTCAACCTTGCTGTTTTTGTTGATTTCTTCAAACGTTTCGGCAATAGCTTTTTGTGTCAGACGCGCTTTAATCTGCGGCTCGATTTTGCTGAGCGGCAGCGGTTTGGTGTCGCGAATGTCTTCAACCTTGATGATATGGTAGCCAAACTGGGTTTTAACCGGCTTTTTAGAATAAGTTCCTTTCTTCATCGTATCGGCGGCGTCCCAGAATTCTTCAACCATAACGCCTTTGTTAAAGTAGCCGAGTTCGGCCTGCTTATCCAAAGAATATTTGTCGGCCAAAGCGTTAAAATCTTCGCCTTTGTTGAGTTTGGCAATAATGTTTTTGGCTGTGCTTTCGTCTTTGACCAGAATATGAGAGGCTTTGATTTCTTTTTCCGGTTTAAAGTTGGCCTTATAACCTTTGTAAAATTCTTCAACCGCTTTGGGTGTAATTTTCTTTTCTACTTTCTTTTCAAGGTAAAGTTTGCGGGCCAGTTCTTCCTTAGCCAGTTTCAGCTGCTGTTTATAATCGGCGGAGGAGGTTATCTTGTCTTTTTCGGCAGCCTGATAAAGGATTGCGCCGTTAACGTAAACTTCAACCGCTTTTGGATAAAACTCGTCAAACGGAACTTTCTTTTTCAGTTCGGGATTGGCATTATAAGCATCCCTGATTTCTGAAACCGTAATCTTCTGCCCGTTGACAACGGCAGCCACGCCGTTTTTTCCTTCGGCGGCGGCGTTGAGCGGATTCATCAGAAGAATGGAAACGGCGGCCAGAGCCAGATATTTCTTTTGCATCTTGTAAATTCCTCCAAATAGAATATTAGAACTGGATTAAATATAATACAACCGGAACTATTTCCAAGCTTTTTTTTCATGAACGTTCATAACTTTTGAAAGACAAGTTGACATTCGGGCTAATAAACACTATTTGTAGACTAAAGTTATGTTTAAAAAAATAAGGTATAAAAAATAATGTTAGGAAGTATCGCCCGCAAAGTCTTTGGCAGCGCCAACGACCGTTTTGTAAAAAAACAATATAAAATCGTCCAGAAGATCAATTCTTATGAGCCGGAAATCTCCAAATTAAGCGACGAAGAGCTGAAAAATAAAACGCTTGAATTTAAAAAGCGCCTGAAGGAGGGCGAAACGCTTGACGACCTGTTGCCGGAGGCTTTTGCCGTTGTCCGCGAAGCAGCCAAACGAACTCTGGGGCAGAGGCATTATGATGTCCAGCTGATTGGCGGTATCGTCCTGCACAAGGGGATGATTGCCGAGATGAAAACCGGTGAAGGAAAAACCCTGGTCGCTACGCTGGCCGCTTATCTGAACGCTCTGGAAGGCAAAGGCGTCCATATCGTTACGGTCAACGACTACCTGGCCAAACGCGATGCTGAATGGATGGGGCAGGTATATCGTTTCCTCGGATTGACCGTTGACTATATTATTCATGAAAAAAATGATATGCAGCGCAAAATTGCCTATAACTGCGACATTATTTATGCCACCAACAACGAACTGGGCTTTGATTACCTGCGCGATAATATGAAGTTTAGTCTTGAAGAACTGGTTCAGCGCCCGTTCAATTATGCCATCGTCGATGAAGTCGATTCTATTTTGATTGACGAAGCCAGAACGCCGCTGATTATTTCCGGCGCGGCGGAAGACAGCTCGGAAAAATATATTTTGGTGAATAAAATTATTCCGGAACTGGTCGACGGAGATTATGAGAAAGATGAAAAAGCCAAAACCGTAACCCTGACCGAAAGCGGAATGGAACACGTTGAGCAGCTGCTCAAACAAGTAGGCCTGATTAAAGATGGCGGCTTGTATGATATTGGCAACGTAGCGCTGGTTCATCACGTCAATCAGGCTTTGCGCGCGCATAAAATGCACATTCGCGATGTCGATTATATTGTCAAAGACGGCAAAGTTGTGATTATTGACGAGTTCACCGGCCGTATGATGGAAGGACGCCGTTACAGCGACGGCCTGCATCAGGCAATTGAAGCCAAAGAAGGCGTGAAAATCCAGTCCGAAAACCAGACCTTGGCGTCCATCACGTTCCAAAACTATTTCCGTCTTTATCCAAAACTGGCAGGTATGACCGGTACGGCAATGACGGAAGAAGCCGAGTTTGGTGAAATTTACAATCTCTCCTGCGTTGAGATTCCGACCAACCGTCCGGTTGCCCGCAAAGACGAACATGATGAAATTTATCGGACGGCTCGTGAAAAATATAATGCGATTATCAATACGATTCTCGATTGCCACAAACGCGGTCAGCCGATTCTGGTCGGGACGACTTCTATTGAGAAATCCGAACTCTTGGCAGATATGCTGAAAGCAAAATCCAAAATTAAATTTGAGGTTTTAAATGCCCGCCATCATGAACGCGAAGCGGCAATTGTCGCTCAGGCAGGCGTTCCGGGAGCAGTAACCATTGCGACCAATATGGCCGGCCGCGGTACCGATATTCAGCTCGGCGGCAACTTGGAAATGCGCCTGAAAGAGATTTTGAAAGGCGATGAAACCGAAGAGCAAATTGCTGAAATCAAAGAAAAGCTGAAAAAACAGATTGCCGCTGACAAAGAAAAAGCAATGGCGGCCGGCGGATTGTATGTTTTGGGAACGGAACGCCACGAAAGCCGCCGTATTGATAACCAGCTGCGCGGCCGTTCCGGACGACAGGGCGACCCGGGTACCTCTAAGTTCTTTTTGTCTTTGGAAGATGACCTGATGCGCATTTTCGGCTCGGAAAGAATGAGCAATATGCTGCAAAAACTCGGGCTTCCGGAAGGCGAGGCGCTGATTCACCCGTGGATTAACAAAGCTTTGGAAAAAGCCCAGCAAAAAGTTGAAGAACGCAACTTTGACATTCGTAAAAACCTGCTGAAATATGATAACGTTATGAACGACCAACGCAAGGTGATTTATGAACAAAGGCGTGAACTGATGGAAGCGCAGGATGTTTCAGAAACCGTTGCCGAAATGCGTGAAGATTATATCTCCGACGTTATCCGTAATTATATTCCGTATGGTGTTTCTCCGAGCGAATGGCGTCCGGAAGAGTTAAAACAGGAAATCTTCCGTATCACCGGTTTTGTTTTGCCAATTCCCGAATGGTCGGCGGAACCGGAAGTCGAGGCCGGACAGATTGAAGACCGGATTCAGGCTGCCGTCCGCAAAGGCCTGGAAGAAAAGAACCGTTTTGTTCCTGCCGATCTGATGCATTTGGTGGAAAAGAGCATTTTGCTGCAAGTGCTTGATCAATTGTGGAAAGAACACATTGCCGCATTGGATTTGATGCGCCATACGATTGTTTTGCGTGCGTACGGTCAGAAAGACCCGCTAAATGAATATAAGAAAGAGGCTTTCAAAATGTTTTCGCAAATGCTTGATCAGTTGCGCGAAAAAACAACTTTCCTGCTTTGCCGGGCTCAAATTCAAAATGATGCGATAGATGCTTTGCGCGCTCAGGAACAAAAAGCCCGGAACGTTCAGGAGATTCACGAACAGCCGGAAGCGCTGGTCGGCGGCAAACCCCGGGAAGAAACGCCGACAGCGGAAAAACCGTCGCCGTTCCGCTATAGCAATGAGCCTTTTGATCCCAACCGCCCGGAAACCTGGGGACGCATTTCCCGCAACGACCCATGCCCCTGCGGCAGTGGCAAAAAGTTCAAACATTGCCACGGCAGAGTATAATGGTTTCAAATTAGTCTTAATCCAATAATCCGCTAAATAACGTGTATTTAGCGGATTATTTTTATTGGTAAGAACTCAGTTTTAACATTGACAATAAGTATAAATGACTACAATATTAATTTAATATTATAAAAGAAGGTGTGGCATTTTTTTGGATAATCAATGTAGAGGATATTAAAATCTAATGGGAAAATTACGTGATATAATAAAAATACAGCCTAAAAAGCATAAAAAGGAAACTGTATCGAATAATATAACAGAACAACAAGCTCATAATTATAACTTATTAAAAGATATCAAAAATTCTATTCCGGCTGTTACAGATGAGTTATCAAAAATTCTTCCTAGACATTTTATTGAACATTTGGATTTTCATCTTGTAGATCACTGTAATTTAAATTGTAAATGCTGCAGTACTTATGCGCCAATAGCAAAAGAGCATTATGCAGATGTGAAAAGTTTTGAAAAAGATTTAAAAAAATTACACGACTTAATTGGAGACAGTGTAAGTCAAATCCATCTTTTAGGAGGAGAACCCCTTCTTCATCCCCGGTTAGAAGATTTTATACGAAGTGCAAGAAAAATATTTTCACAGGCCAGAATAGATGTAACAACTAATGGTATATTAGTTTTCAAAATGAAACAGTCTCTCTGGAAAACAATGGCTGAGTATAATGTTGCATTAAAATATACCCAATATCCGATTAATTTGGATTATAATAAAATGGTAGAGTATGTAAAAGGATTTGGAGTATATGTCTTTTCCGCAGGCGGTAAAGATCCAATTAAATATTTTCGTCGCGTTCCTCTTAAAGCAAGCGGAGTTAATAATGCTTGGAAATCATATATACGTTGTGCATATACAGATTGTGCAACATTAAGAGATGGAAAACTATTCCATTGTCCAATTCCCGTATTCTATCAACTATTCAACGAATATATGAAAAAAGAAGCTATGAGCGGAAGATTTCAATTATCATCTTTAGATTATGTCGATTTATATAAAACATCAAGCAAAGAAGAGGTAATGAAGTTTATGTCTAATGCGCAGCCTTTTTGCCAATATTGTGATATGAAATGCTCCACAAATGTCCTTTGGGGGCAGTCAAGTCGTAAAATTCAAGAGTGGATTGATGAGTAATAACTAAAGCGGAAATTAAAAAACTTCCGTTTCTGAAAAGAAACGGAAGTTTTTAGTATAAAGATACTAAGCGGGAGCAAGACTGGTACTGCCATCAAATTCTTCGCGATGGAAATCGTCTTTGCCCATTCCTCCTCCGCCGCCTGAAGATACAGGTTTAGATTTGCAGGACGTGCATTTTCCGCAGGTGTTGGTGGAAGCGCACCCGTATGTACAAGACAAAGATGACACATTACAATCCGGATTAGATTTACACGAAGTACACTTTCCGCAGGTGTTTGTAGAAGCGCACCCATAAGTACAAGACATGGATGTTACATTGCAATCCGGATTGGATTTACACGAAGTACATACGGACGAACAGCAGCTTGTCGAGCCGGAGTAACTTGCGCAGCCGTAAGAGCAGCTGACGCCGGTCGGACAGGATACGCCGGCGCAGGGGTCGACAGGCGTGGTATCCTCTTCATCATCGTCATCATCAATAGGCGGAGCGGATTGACAGGAAGAACATTTTCCGCAG
>CASGEB010000035.1 GCA_949300375.1 uncultured Pseudomonadota bacterium | reverse complement strand
TTTGTCTTCTACATTTATATATTTCCGTCTTTCTTTCATTACCGGCCTTTTTTATTGTCATTGCCGGCTGTTTTTTTTATTTCCGTCATCCCCGGGCGTTTTATTTTTTTACCGTCATCCCCGGGCGTTTTATTTTTTTACCGTCATCCCCGGGCATTTTATTTTTTTACCGTCATCCCCGGGCTTGACCCGGGGATCCACCCTTCAAAGCACAATATCACCCATCAACCCTGCCATAGCAACGCGGTCTCTTTGGCACAGTGTTTTCAACCTGCCGCGCGCCGGTCGCACCGGTCATCCCCGGGCGTTTTATTTTTTTACCGTCCTCCCCGCTGTTTTTTTTATTTCCGTCATCCCCAGGTACTTTATTTTTTATCGTCATCCCCGGGCTGCGACCCGGGGATCCACCCTTCAAAGCACTTTGCCATTCACATCCCCGCCATAGCATCGCGGTCTCTAAGGCATAATGTCAACAACTGACCGCTCAGGCCGACGCCTGTGGATTCTCGGGTCAAGCCCGAGAATGACGAAAGAGAGGAAACACCCGAGAATGACATAAGAAAGGAAAGACCGGCAATGACATAAGAAAAGAAAGCCCGAGAATGACATAAGAAAGGAAAGACCGGCAATGACATAAGAAAAGAAAACTCGAGAATGACACAAGAAAAGAAAGCCCGAAAATGACGAAAGAGAGGAAGTATCCGGGAATAACGGAAAAAATAAAGCGCTCGGCAATGACGAAAGAATGAATTCAGAGGGAGGGAAGTCTTTTAAAAGAGTGGAAAAAAGAAAAAAATAGTGTATGATGCGGCGCAAGAAAGGAAAATATAATGGCACTGAAATTTGAAATTTTAAAGCGCAGCGGCAAATCCCGCCTTGGCAAACTCCATACCAAACATGGCACGGTTGACACGCCGGCCTTTATGCCGGTTGGCACTTGCGGCACGGTCAAAGCCATGATGCCGGAATCTGTTGCCGCGACGGGGGCTCAGATTTTGCTTGGCAACACTTATCACCTGATGCTTCGTCCGGGAGCCGATTTGGTTGAAAAAATGGGCGGACTGCATAAGTTTATGAACTGGGATAAACCGATTCTGACCGATTCCGGCGGCTTTCAGGTTATGAGCCTGACCGGCCTGCGCAAACTGACGGAAGAGGGTGTAACTTTCAGCTCGCATGTTGACGGCAAAAAGTTTTTTTTGAGTCCGGAAGAGTCGATTAAAATCCAGCATAAACTGGATTCGAACATCACCATGTGTATGGATGAATGCGTCAAACTTCCGGCCGCGCATAAAGACGTGCAAAAATCCATGGAAATGTCCATGCGCTGGGCAAGACGAAGCAAAGAAGCCTTTATCGACCGCGACGGCTATGGGATTTTCGGCATCCAGCAGGGCGGAGATTATGAGGATTTGCGCGGAATTTCGGCAGAAAAGCTGAAAGAAATCGGCTTTGACGGCTATGCCATCGGCGGGCTTGCCGTGGGCGAAGGGCAGGAGACAATGTTTAAGGTCCTGGACTACGCCCCGGGGATGCTGCCGGATGACAAACCCCGTTATCTGATGGGCGTCGGACGTCCGGATGATATTGTCGGTGCGGTTTTGCGCGGCGTGGATATGTTTGACTGCGTGATGCCGACGCGTTCGGGACGAACGGCGCAGGCTTTTACCCGCTTTGGCACGGTCAACATCCGCAATGCCCGCCACCGGGAAGATCCCCGCCCGTTGGAAGAAGACTGCGATTGCCCGCTTTGCCGCAATTATACCCGGGCTTATATCCACCATTTGCAAAAATGCAACGAAGTTCTTGCCGTAATGCTGTTGACATGGCATAATATCAGATACTACCAACGGCTGATGCAGGGGCTGCGTCAGGCTTTGGCTGAAGACCGACTGCCGGAATTTGCGCAGCAGTTTTATGCCGACCAGGCCAAAGGCGATATACCGGAGATAAAATAAGATGAGCGAGCTTTGTCAGGATAAACAGTTTGTAGACGATTTTTTAAAAGAAAACCGCGAAGACGGATTGCGGGTGTTTGTTGCCGGCGGCAGCCGTCCCGGAAATGACGATGTCTATGTGGAAGAGGCTTACAAGCTGGGGCGTAAAATTGTCAAACTCGGTTTCAAGCTGGATTTCGGCGTTTCCAATTCCGGCATTATGGGCGCGGTGGCTCGCGGCGTTTTGGATGGTTGGGACAAAAAGAAACGCGACGGCGAAAATAAAAGCCCGATTCAGGGCATAACGACGGAAGCCTATTATGAGCTTTATCCGAAAGATGATGAACTCATCTGCCAGATTGATAACCTGATTTTTGCCAAAACGCTGGAGGAGCGCAAACAAAAGCTGCTGAATGCGGACTTTGTCGTTTTTGCTCCCGGCGGAGTCGGAACGCTGGACGAGCTTGCCTATGACTGCGTGGCCATGCAGGACGGTTTTTTAGACTTCAAACCGTTTATCTTTTATAATATTGACGGCTATTTTCATCATATTTTGGAATATCTGAAAGAAATTGCGCTGAAAGGCTTTGCCGACCCGATGCCTTTTATCGTGGTTGACAACAGCGATGAGATAGGCATAGCCCTGCGCCTGATAAAGCAGCGTTATACGCGGAAGATGAATGGCAAAGAAGCTTATGCCAAAGTACGGAAGCTGATTTATGATCTGCCGTATTTTATTAAAAAGAAAACCGGCGACAGCATTTATGTTGAAGATATTGACGCCGAAATCAGCCGCATCCGTACTTCGGGCGCGCCGGAGGAAAAACGGGAACTGGAAACCGCCGTTGAACAGGCTTATCTGGAAAAAGAGATTGAGCGGATGTATGAGCGCCTGGCAAAAACCGGCCGTGATACCTCCGTCGTCAGCGACAAACTGACCAAGCTCAAAAATCGCCGTAAGAAATAGATTATATTGCCGGGAACGGTTAAAAACTTTTACCGGTCGCTTTCTGTAATTTCTTCAATCATCCCTGAAGTCTTATATTAACGCGAAATACAAACAGATAAAAGGAATTTAATAAAGTATAAATATATTTTGGCATTTATGCTCGGAGGTATATTCACATACACACTATGCCTTCTTTATTCGGGAGATATTAAAATCGGAAAGACGGCAGAAAATAAAGCAGAGCAAATTGTCAAAAATTGTCGCCGGTAATTTATTCCTGAAAATGATTATGTTTCTGATGACCGGCAGCGTCAACTTCTGTATAAATCCAACGAATCTGGATTGATACAGTTTATTAATAAACTCTTCGTTAAAATATAATAATCTCTTTTTTATCTTTATTTTTTATGCTAAACTCACCGCGAATTTGTTAAAATCGGAGATGATGATGGAAACCAGCGTTACCGCATTCTTATGGAAATACACCAAAAAACTAAAAATCTGGTGTTTTTTGATTATCATAACCTTTGCGCTTGCAACGGTTTTGGGCAGAATGTTCAACTATTTCAGCGCCGAAATGGTAGATCTGATTTCTTCTGCTCCGACCAATGCCGAAACATTGCATAAATTGTTAATTCTCAGCGGCGGAATCTTTGTTGCAATCTCTTTTCAGAGCCTGGTTGAAATTGCGCAGCGTCTGATTAATGTTCGTTTTTTGCCTTATTACCTGAGCAAAGTTTCGCGTGATTTGTTCAGTCATGCCCATAAGCATTCATCGTCTTTTTTTGCCGAGGAAATGGCCGGAAACATTGCCGGCAAAATCAAAAACATCATCAACAATACGGAACAAGCCTATTTTCATATCCTATACGGTCTGCTGTCGCCGATATTAAGCTTCTGTATCAATATCGTATTTATTTATATGGTCAATGTTAAATTGGCTTTTTGTTTCACGGGCGTAACGCTGCTTTTTGCCGTTTTAATGATCTGGCTGAAAAGAAAACTAATTCCGTTTTCCGAACGCAAAAACAAGTTGAGCTCGGAAGCTACCGGCGTGATGGTCGACAGCATCACCAATTCCGATCTTGTAAAAAATTTCAGCAATTATCTTTATGAAAAACACCGTTATTATAATTCGGTAAACAAAATGATGAAAGCACTGCGGACAGAGGAACTCAAATCATCAAAGATTGATTATGCCGTTAAAGTTGTGTTTGATATAATGACGGTTAGTTTTATTCTGTTGGTCTTTTATTTCTGGTACGCGCAAAATATCAGCATCGGAGGCGTTGTGCTGGTTTTGTCGCTGATAAGCTCGATGATTCATGTTGTTGCCAATATCAGTATGTTCACAACCCGGTTTGTTCAGATTGTCGGAGCAATCCGCGATGGTTTGAAACTGCTGGCTCGCCCTTATGAAGTTACCGACAAGCCCGGTGCGCCGGCAATTAATGTTTCTGAAGCTGACATCCGGATTAACAATTTAAATTATCATTATAAAAACGCCAAAGCCTTGTTTCAGGATTTTTCGCTGCATATCAAACCGGGAGAGAAAATCGGTTTGGTCGGACATTCCGGCTCCGGAAAATCCACGCTTGTCCGCCTGTTGTCGCGCTACTATGACATTCAGGGCGGCGAGATATTGATAGACGGGCAGAATATTGCCGATGTTACGCAGGATTCCCTGCGCCGCAATATCGCCCTGATTCCGCAGGATCCCAGCCTCTTTCATCGCAGCATAATGGAAAACATCCGCTACGGGCGCCTTTCGGCAACCGATGAAGAAGTTTATGAGGCCGCCCGCAAGGCCTATTGCCATGAGTTTATTTTGAAAATGCCGCAAGGCTATAACAGCAAGGTTGGGGAGCGCGGCGTTATGCTTTCAGGCGGTGAGCGGCAGCGTATAGCCATTGCCCGCGCCATATTGAAAGCTGCTCCGATTTTGATTCTTGACGAGGCGACCTCGGCGCTGGACAGCGAAAGCGAACATTATATTCAGGAATCTTTAAAAGAATTGATGAAAGGAAAGACTGTAATAGCCGTTGCCCACCGCCTGTCCACCTTAAAGGAAATGGACAGGATTGTGGTAATGGATAATGGCAAAATTGTGGAAACAGGGACACACGAGGCGTTAATCCGCAAAAAAGGCGCCTATTTTGGTTTTTATAATATGCAGGTTTCTGGCTTTATCGGAGAAACTCAATAGTTTTTTAATAAAATCACGCTATAGTAAAATAAAGAAACACAATAAGCCAGAGGTTTGCTATGAGCGAGAAGTTAAAACTTGTGTGGGAAAAGGCGGAAAAAATTTTTTCCTTGGTATCGACGGCCTTAAAACCATTAACGGTTCCGTTGTTTGCGTTTTATGACAAATGTGCGGAAGTCTACTACCAAAAAACAGAACTTCATCTGACTGTTCATGGCAAACTGCGGGAACAGGTCGTTTCGGGAAAACTTTTATTGTTCGCCCGCATTTTTCTGATATTTTTTATCATTGCGCAGACTTTGGCGGTTTATTATGTCAGCCCGCGGATGAATGTGCTGATTGCCATGCTGATTTTATACCTGCCGCTTTCCGTTTTGGTGATTCGCGGCTACCGTCTGGCCTTGTTGCTGGTTATCCCGGTTTCTTTTTATATTTTGGTTAAGTATCAGCTGCAAAACTATGTAACAATAACGGTCGGCGCCTCTTGCACGCTGCTTTTGCTGTTGCTGGCTTATTTTAACTTCAAATTGGAAAACACCAAAAGCCTTTTGCGCCGGCAGGGGATTCTGCCGCGGCCGGACGGCACTTTTCTGCGGGATATTGTTTTTTCTCTGTTGTTGTTTGGTATTTTGAGCGTCTACACAACATTGTACAACAATATGCAGGAAAAAGCGCACAAAGAGGCAGTTGAACAGGCACAGAGAAATCTGATGGAAGCTGCTTCCTACGTTATTTATCATCAACGCGCATATAGCGATTATTGCAAAAAAGAGGGCTACCAGATTAAGTTTTATCCTCAGGCGTTTAATGATAAATTTGCCGTCGAAGTTAAAAATATTGAAATAAAATTGTCTGAGCAGCAAAACAGCTTGAAAAAAATTTATGACAATGCCCGCGGCACAAACTGGTCAAAAACCTTGCGCCAGGTTTCTAAGGAAATTAACGATATCAGGGAAGATGCCATTGTCCGGATTTTTGCCCGGGAACTCAAACTCCCGGTCGCCGAAGTCAAACTGACAGGCGAGATGGAAGATACGATGACCATGAAAGAAGCCTGCAAGCTTTTTGACGAAGAGCATGACAAATACCTGGCGGCGGATCGTCCGGAATTTCGGTTTATCTCAATGTTCAAATAAGGAGAAAAAATGCTGAACTTTATCTGGGCCGGGTTTTTTCTTGTTGCTTTTGCGGCGGCTTTATTCCAAAGCCTGTGGTTGGGCAATCAGACAATCTGGACAGAACTGGTCAATGCCGTATTTTCTTCTTCCAAAACCGCTTTCAATATCTCTCTGAACTTAACAGGCATTTTGTGTTTGTGGCTGGGTTTGTTGAAGATTGCGGAGAAAGCCGGTCTGACGGAGGCTCTGGCTCGTTTGCTCCGGCCGTTGTTCCGACGGATATTTCCTGAAGTTCCGGCCGGTCATCCGGCATTGTCTTCTATGGTAATGAATATGGCTGCCAATATCCTGGGGCTTGACAATGCCGCTACCCCGATGGGCTTAAAGGCAATGGAGCAGCTTCAGACGCTCAATCCGCACAAAGACCGCGCCAGCAATGCACAGATTCTGTTTATGGTCATAAACGCCTCCTCTGTAACGCTGATTCCAATAACCATACTGATGTACCGTGCCGAGCTGGGCGCTTCTAATCCGACAGCAGTCTTTATGCCGATTTTGTTTGCCACGACCATATCCACCTTTATCGGATTTTTATGCGTTGCCTGGGTGCAGCGGCTCAAAATATTCAATCCGGTTGTCGCCGCCTATTTAGGAGGATTCGCGCTTTTTGTCGGCGGGGTTGCCTGGTATTTTAACGCCCTGCCGGAAACGGAGCGCTTGCAGGCCTCGGCAGTTTGGGGAAATTTCATCCTGTTTGGCTTTATTATCCTGTTTATCGCCGCCGGGTTGTTTAAAAGGTTGAATGTTTATGAAACCTTTATTTCCGGAGCTAAGGAAGGTTTTGAAATTGCGGTGCGGATAATCCCCTATCTGGTTGCCATGTTGGTGGCCATTGCCGTATTGCGTGTCGGCGGCGTATTGGATATGATTGTTCTGGGCTTTGAAAAATTTTTTGCAGCATTGGGTTGGAATACAGAATTTGTCAAGGCCCTGCCGACAGCGCTGCTCAAGCCTTTATCCGGCAGCGGCGCCCGCGCGATGATGATAGAAACAATGCAAACTTACGGAGCCGACAGTTTTCCGGCTTTTGCTGCGGCTATCGTTCAGGGGTCTACGGAAACAACGTTTTATGTTTTGGCGGTTTATTTCGGAGCTGTAAAAATCAGCAAAGTCGGCGCCGCTTTGCCTTGTGCGTTGCTTGCCGACCTTGCCGGAATTATTGCGGCAATTTATTTTTCTTATTTGTTTTTCTAAAGCTTGTTAACAATACGCCCGTTAATCTATCTTAAAGACAATTTCGATATAATAACAAAAACAGCATTAAAACAGGTAATTAAAAATGAAAATTTTGCTTCAGAGAGTAAAAAATTGCAGCGTTGACGTCAACGGAAAACGCGTTTCGGAAATCGGGCGCGGAATGCTTGCCTTGGTTGGCGTAGAGGCGTATGATACGCAGGAAGAAGCCGCCTGGCTTGCCAAAAAAACGGTAAATCTGCGCATTTTTGAGGACGATGCCGGCAAAATGAATTTATCGGTTAAAGATATTGGCGGTGAAATTTTGGCCGTTTCCCAGTTCACTTTGGCCGGAGATACGTCACGCGGCAATCGCCCGGGATTTGAAACGGCTGCCCGCCCGGAACAGGCAAAGCCGCTTTATGAGTTTTATGTCCGGGCAGTAAAAGAGCAGGGCGTCCCGGTAAAAACCGGAATTTTTCAGGCAGATATGCAGGTGGCGCTGATTAATGACGGTCCGGTAACTTTTATGTTGGAACGCAAAGGCAAAGGAGAGAGCAATGAGTGAATTTGTTTCTGCCGGATATAATTTTATCGGCATCCTGGACCGGCTCCGGCATTTAAACTATTGGGAAAAGACTGATTTGATGAGCATTGAGAACCAGCTTTATGCCGAATTAAACCAGTCTCCGGACAATATTATCGGATTGACCGCATTGCTCTGCAGTCAGATGATGCAGGGGAATGTTGCCAAATCCAAAGCTTTGGCGCATAAAATATGGAGCATCGGCGGAGAAATTCCTCAAATCGTCGAATATACCTATCTTGACAGTTTATTGGATTTAGGTCTGCTGGATATGGCAATGGTTTTGCTCAAACCCCGCCTGCTGGATGTTTCGACGCTTGGTATTTTTGCTTCCGTTGCCGTCAAATTTGCTATAATGACCGGAAACCTGGCGCTGATTGAAAAATTATCTGCCTCGCCGGAAACCTCATACATCGGCAGCTTGTCGGAATTTATCGGCGTTTATAAACAACTGAAATACGGCGAGCATTTTAAGAATGTTCAAAAAATCATTTTGGAAAGTTGTAAAAGCAAAATGTCCGGCTTTGAATATCATATTTACTTTGACCGCGGAATAACGGATTTGGAAGCCGTTGTTTATATTTCAGGCAATGAGGCTGATTGCCGGAATATGTTGGCGGAAACGGAAAAGAAAATTAACGGCTATTTCCTTTCGGCGGGCGTCAGGCGTCTGAACAACTATTGTCTGCGAATACGCGGCATTGCCGAACATCCGGCCAAAATCAAATAGTTCAATCCGCTGTTGTTTGATGTCCTCCCGGCGTAATGATAGGCTCAAACAAGCGGGAGTCATTGCCTTTCGGCTCAATAATTTTGATTTTTTGCAAAATCCGTTCACAGGCATTTTCAAAAAGTTTTTTCATCAGCCGAAAAGCCACTTCCTGTTCGTCCTCTTCGGCCGAAAACAAAACAAAACGATTCTGATGCTGGGTGGAAATCCGATTCCCTTCAGCATCCCTCAATTCCACGGCCACAATCATCTGAAGCCGGCTGGTATCGCTGTTAACCGGGTCTACTTTTGCCCTTAAAACATTTGACTGGATAATATAATCGGCATTTTCTTTCTGCCGGGAAATTATAATGTCTCCGCCTTCAAATTCTTTGGCAATAAACTCGGCAAACTTATCTGAACTGGTATTATTGTAAAATTCCGTCGGCTCAACCCAAAGACTGATTTTACCGTCCGGATTTTTAGCCGTTCCTGTCGGCGCCTCAACCAGCTTTTCAGTTTTGGAAAAAGCCTGCTTTCCTTCGGTTTTTTCTTCTTCCGCAAAGTTCTCCTCTTTCGATTCTGAATCTTTGAGAGCCAGTAGGATATTTTTTTTGGAAACATAACCGGTAACTTCAACGCAAATGTCTTTGTCGTCTTGTTTCAGCGTTCTGACGGACAAATCCTCCACGGCATTGTCTACCAGGTTATAAACAACGATGTTATAATCCTGCGGGTCTGCATCTGCCCGAAAATCGTCAAGCAAGGAAAGACTGTCGACGGCGGCATAACTGGCTTTGTCAATAACCCGGACGCGGGCGGAAGACTTTGGCTCGCCGCTTTTGAATTTCTCACAGGCTTTGCCGTAAATGGCGGCGACTTCATTTTCCAGAATGCTTCCGTCCATTGCGTTCCTGTCAACACTCTGCGCTGCAGCAGGATAAAAAATCAAAGCCGCGCACAGAGAAAAAAATATTCGTTTTGTTACAGACATCAATTACCACCAGGTTCTGTCATCGTTTTTTACCTGCCGGATGGTTTCTTTCCATTCCTGCAAAACTTCGCCGTTATAGTCTGAAAGGATAAGCGTATAAATGATAACCGGCGTCTCATTGCCTTCCAGCAAAACGGTTTCCACGTCTATATCAACAAAATAATCCGCCTCTTCCGGATCATTAACGACTAAAAAGGCCTTGGCGTTTTCCAGCATATCTTTGGTAATCTTACGGCAATAAGCAAAACCGTCGGGCAAATCCTTGTCAAAAACCTGCGCTTCTCCGACAAAAACCGTCGGACGGGAGGCGGCATCATAAATCGGAGCCGTATAATCAAGCAATTTGTTAGTTGTTCGCCGCGCAACAATCTCATAAACTTTTGTATCAATATTGTATAAATACATTTCGGTAATGTCGTTAACGCCGTCAACGCTCCATCGGGGAGAAGAAACAGCCTCGTCTTTAACCACAAAAACTTCGTCTTCGTCCGGTATATTCCAGCTCTCGCAGCCGGATAACATTCCTAAAGCCATCAGCAATGCAGCAGTCTTTTTTAATGTCATTTTCAAATTCTCCCGAAATATCTTAAATTTCAATATAAAGATATTTTCGTTTTTATCACCAGTTTTTTTAGTTATTCACTGCCTTTTGTGAAGAAATGCTTTTAAGATGTTTGCAATTTTTGAAAATTTATGTATTCTTGTGCAGAAACAAAAATTAAAGGACTTTCCTTATGGTTATGACTTTTTCGGTTATTCTGCTCGGCGCTCTGGTTTTTTGCCGCCCGTTGCAGAAAAACAGCTTTTACATTTTGCATGCTGCCATTGTTATCTTGAGCGCTTATTATATTGAAACGCACTATTTCTGCACATCTGTTTTCAGCCCCAAAACGCTGCTGTTGTTTTTGGTTTTTCAGCTGGTATCCATTAATATCGTGACAATAGTGGCCTACTATGTTGACAAACGGGCTGCAATAAAAGGAAAGTGGCGCGTGCCTGAATTCGATCTGCACACGCTGGAATTTCTCGGCGGTTGGGCCGGCGCTCTGCTGGCGCAGAAAATGTTTCATCACAAGACCAGAAAGAAAAGCTATCAAAGCACGTTTATCTTTTTGATTTTTGCCGAACTGGCCTGTATTTTCTTTATCATCAAATACTTATTTTATTAATGGGAAAATCTTATGAACAATGTAGAAAATATCCGGGAGTTAAAATTCTCAGATCATTATAAACGAATGTGGCCTTTTGTAAAACCTTACTGGGTGCGGGCGGCTTTGGCCGTAGCCCTGAGTATTCCCATCGGAGCATTGGATGCGGTTGTTGCCCTGGCATTAAAACCGTTTATGGATGTTGTTCTGGTAGAAAAAAGCGTTTCTGCGGCATCATATATTCCGTTTTTGATTGTCGGCTTTACGATAGTGCAGGGGATTTTGAATTATATGGCAACATATATGAATGCCTGGGTCGGTGCCAAAATTACCATGGATATGAAAAAAGCGCTTTATCACAGGCTGCTGGGGCTGGATTGTTCTTTCTTTGACCAAAACAATTCCGGTTTCATCGTCCAGCGTTTTGCCAGCGATGCCGATACCGCTTGCGCCAGCCTGATAGACAATGTCAAATTGTTTGTCTCGCGTCTGTTTTCTTCTTTGTCGCTGATAGGCGTGCTGATTTATAACTCGTGGCAGTTGTCCATTATTGCAATTATTGTTTTGGTTTGTGCCCTGATGCCTCTGGCACAGGTCAAACGCCGGATTAAACGAGTGATTTTGCAGGGCGTGGCCGAAGGCTCAAAGATTCTGACCAAATATAACGAAACTTACGCCGGAGCCAAAACCATTGCCTCATACAATCTTCAGAACCGGATGTTTGCCGGTTTTGCCGACACGCTGAAAGTCATTTTCAAACTCGGGATAAAAATGGTGCAGAAAACAGCCTGGATGACGCCGATGATGCATGTTGTCATTTCCATCGGTATTGCCGCTGTCATCGGTTACGGCAGCTACCTGATTGTCGACCACAAAATCACCAGCGGCAATTTCGTTTCTTTTTTGACGGCGCTGATAATGCTTTACGGCCCGATAAAAGGCATTGGCAAAAACTACAATGCTGTAATGGTTTCTTTTATGGCAATTGAGCGCGTAACCGATATTTTGGAGATGAAACCGGCTATTTGCAACAAAAAGAACGCCAAAGTCCTTTCTGCCGGACATAAGGACATCAGTTTCCGCCATGTTAATTTTGAATATGTTAAAGATGTTCCCGTATTAAAAGACATTTGTCTGGAAGTCAAAGGCGGAACAACCGTTGCGCTGGTCGGCAATTCCGGCGGCGGTAAGTCGACGGTTGTCAGCCTGCTGCCGCGGTTTTATGACGTAACTTCCGGCAGCATATGCATCAACGGCGTTAATATCAAGGATTATACGCTGGAATCCCTGCGGGATAATATTGCGGTAGTTTTTCAGGATAATTTCCTGTTTTCCGGCACAATCCGCGATAATATATTGCTCGGCAAAGCGGATGCCTCGGACGAAGAAATACATAAAGCCTTAAAAATGGCATATCTTGACGACTTTGTTGCCACTTTGGAACACGGCATAGATACGGATATCGGCGAACGCGGGACGCTCCTCTCCGGCGGGCAGCAGCAGCGTCTGGCCATTGCCCGCGCTTTTATCAAAAATGCGCCGATAGTAATTTTGGACGAGGCAACGTCTGCCTTGGACAATAAGTCGGAAGCCGTTGTTCAGAAAGCAATTGACAACCTGATGCAGGATCGTACCGTCTTTGTGATTGCCCATCGTTTGTCAACAGTTAAAAATGCCGATAAAATTGTTGTCATAAATGATGGTGAAATCATTGAAAGCGGGACGCATGAAGAGTTGATGTCTGTTCCTGACGGTGCTTATCAGGCGTTGTACAACGCCCAGTTCAAAAATAAAGCCGCATAAGCGGCTTTATTTTTGTACTCTGAAAACCCCGCGCTAGGCGCGTGGTTCCAAAGAGCTTATAGCTTTACACATAAAAAACTCCTTTGCTATTATGTGAGAGACGGTCTG
>CASGEB010000034.1 GCA_949300375.1 uncultured Pseudomonadota bacterium | reverse complement strand
GTAATCAATTCTACTTTCTATGACGCTCTTTAGCGCCTTTTTTTTTACTCCCTTCTCAGGCCTCTTCCTTATCTCACTTTTATTTTAATTGTTTGAAATATACTGTCAGAAAAATTCGATAACAGTTGTCGAATTTTATGGTATTGTAATTTGGGGTGTTCTTGATAATATATAATTGAAATTGAATTAAAACGGAATTATCTCGTTTAATTATATTTTTTATGATAAAGGATTTTAGTTTATGAAACAAGGGACATTTAAACTGGTAAACTATCAAAAGGGTTATGGGTTTATTCTTTCTGATACGGATAACCGGGATGTTTTTGTAACAATTAAGGAACTGGAAAAAATAGGCGTACGTCGCATTTGTAACGGACAACGTTTTTCATATAAGATATATAACCGTCCGGGACGAAACACAGCAGGCAATTTTATGATTATTTAATTGCCTGTTTTTTTTATCATCGTGCCGCACTTCTGCCTTTTGAGAAGTTATATGCCTCTGTCGCCTTAAATTGTACTTTCAAATATTTTCTGAAGAATAAAAAAAGCGCCGGAAACGGCGCTGTTGAATATTAATGAAAAACGGAAAATCAAACTTCCCAGCTTTTTGAAAATTCCTCATCTTTAAATAAGGAGGCCAAACCGGTAATTTGCTTCAGTCGGAGCAATTCATCGGCCGACATTCCGATATTTCTGCAAATCCAGCTGTCGCTTTTCCCCATTTCAAGCAATTCGGCAACAATATTGCTCATCAAGTCAACGCTGTGGCTGCCGCGTGCTCTGTTATGACGAATTGTTGAGGCCATTCTGTCGCTCAGGTCTTTGTCAATCACAACCACCGGCATCATACCGTTTTCCCGTTCATAAATGCGTTTGCTGGTCATCATAACCGTATAGCGGTGAAAACCGTCAACCACAATATATTCATCTTTTTCTTTGTCATAATAGCAAACAATCGGCTGGGTATAACCGTCTTCCCAGATAGAAACCTCCAACAATTTCATTTCCGGAGGAGCAACCCGGTTGGGGTTATAATCATTTGCCCTGATCTTTTCAACCGGGACAGCCCTAACGTTATATACAGGACTTTGATAGGCCATAATTTTTAGTCTCCTTATAGTTTCCGATACTTGGCAATAAGTTCTTTCTCACGTTCCGACTGTCTTTTCGTTTGGGCAAATCCCATATATTTGCACAAATGGTCGTTTTTCAAGATGCAAATTGCCATCCGTTTCCAGGAAGGAATATCAATAGATGATTTAATATCATCAGTATTATCCGGTGTCCCGAGAAAACGGATCTGCTCTTTTGTTTTGCTGTAACGGCTGATTCCGTTCCGTTTAATCGGATAATTGCATTCCTCCAATTCTTTCAGGGCCGCATCACAAACGACGCCGCCTTTTTTCCACCAGAAACGAATAGAAGTCTTAAACTTTTCCACATAGTTTCTGCGCATACTGTCCGGCAAAGTCGCCAGCAGGAACTTCACATATGTCCGCCAGGTATGGCCTTCCGGCAGTTTAACATTTCGCACGCCCATTGCACTGGTTCGCCCGTAAATTGCCCCAAAATTAGCTCCCTGCACGCGTCCGACAACTTTTACCCAGGTCGCCGGTTCCAGGATTCTGTACAAATTAAGGCTCTCTTTGGCGCTTTCGTGATACGGACTGGCTACGCGCATCTGGTGGATTGATAATCCTGCCTTATAGTATAAATCATAAATTTTATTATAGTCAAATCCGAATTTACCATTTGCAACCCAAACATCTTTGGTTGTCCAGTCATAAAGTGGATAGGCGTTATACCAGTTTTTGCCCATTTTGGTCGTCCATTGGGCATCTTTCATAATTTGCTTTCTGGCATTGGCATAAGCTCTGTAACGGTTGAGGGATTCATCGGCTCTGACGCCCAAAAGACAAATTGTTTTTCCCTTTTTCTGACGAGAATACCAGTCGCCGAACTCTGCATACAAATCTTCCTGAACCATTTTGGGCTTATAAAAGTCAAAATGCTGATTATCCAGGTTAATGACATAAGGCATGGTCGGCATCGGCCGAACCCACAAATCTTTTTTGTCCGGATCCCACGGATACCAGTAAATCTGAAAATTGCTGACGGCGCATCTTGAACCCATCGGCAGACAAACCCAGTACGGTTCAATATCTTCCAGATTATTTTCAAACATCCGGTAAACAAAATTGGTTGTTTCCTGATACTGAGCTTCAAAATCCTGATGAAATACGCCGATTTTTTTCTTAATATTATGTTTCCGTTTGTAGTCTAAAACCAAATTAAGCAGCAATCCGCTGTCTTTTCCGCCGGAAAACGAAACATATATGTTATCAAAATTTTCAAAAACAAACTTAAGCCGTTCCTGTGTTGCTTGATAGACATCCTTTTCAAGATAGTGCTTCATAGTTTCAGCATCTCCTCTTTCGAAATAAAATCATATATATTGGAGAGCACATGCTTCTTGCGGGTCAGGCTTTGCTGAATCAAATCTTCAAGTCCCGTCTTGACCCAGAAGTTATAGATGTTCAGTTCTTTTGTTTTGCCTTTTTGATAAATACAGTCCAAGCATTGAACCTTATCTTTATAATCAAACGTTTGCGAAAAAAAGATAATATTATTGCAAAAAGGCACGTTAATACTGAACCCTCCGGCTCCGTATGTACTAAACATAATATTGACTTTATTTTGAAAAGCGTCCACAGCCTTGTTTTTGTTAGTGTTTCCTGTAAGCTCGACAAAAGGATAGTCAAAAGCTCCACACTCTTTGAAGAATTTGATTTCATCAATATATTTGGTGTAGATGATAACTTTTTCACCGCGGGCCAGAATTTGGTCGACAATATCCACCAGGGCAAAGACTTTGTCTTTAGTGATGGTATAAATATGTTGAAATCTCTGAACCACCTGCATAAAAGGAAAACGGGTCCTCTCACGCAAATACACCTCTTTTTCCGACGCGTATTCCTGAGCTTCTTTGGGCGTCAGATCAAAATACTCGTCAAAATATTTTATTGAGCAATCAAAATCGAGATCATATTCCAAAATATACGGCCGCATCAGTTCAATGAGCTTTTTCTCATTCTGAGGCTTTGACCACCTTCTTTTTACTTCGTCTTCCCCGAGGAAGAATTGTAAAAAGTTGTTGGAAAACTGAGTCTCCGTCATCTTCAAAATTGAAGAGTTGATGAATTGGATTTGGGCATACAAATCTATAAGCCCTTGCGTGAGCAGGGTTCCGCTCAAAAGTAACCGATACTTAAACTTCCGCCCAATATTCAATAAGCGTTGGGTTCGCCCAGCTTCGGTATTCTTTATGGTAATACTTTCATCCACCACACAAAATGTCCTAAATTTATCAATCAAATCATATAGGCTCAAATATTTCGTATCTGAAGCTGCTACTGCTTCAATGGAGTAAAAGTAAATCTTTCTTTCCAATCCTCTAGACCACTTTTTTATCTCGTCCTTATAAGAACGGCTGGATAAAAAGGCAGCCGGAGCTATCCAAACAATATAATCGACCTTGAACTGCTGCGATTTGACAAACTCCAGGGCAATCTCAATTTTTCTTGCTCCCGATTTAACAAATAAAGCGCCGGCTTTAATCTGTCCAAGCTTATCAAAAGCCCGCTGTCTGTTCATACAAAGTCTCATATATTGTCCTCGATATTATGCCTAATACCTATGCTATACATGAAACTGACTTCATTCTAGCATAAGCTTGAAAAAATTTCCAACGGAAGTTTAAAGTTGTACATAACATTCTTTGCTTTTTTATGAAAAAAAGTGCCGAAATGCTATATAATCCGGGATTTTTAAAAAAACGACGATTTTTATACTAAATATTAGTTATGTAAAATAAAAAGCGCGGAAAACAGCCCGATTCTGCAGAATCTGAAAAAATAGCTGATTCGCCGCCATCTTTTTTATTTGTGCAAAAAGCGTCCGGACTTGGAACGATGTTTTATCAGGCTGTAACATAAAATAAAAAATATCTAAAATTATTATATATTTTAATATTTGCAGAAAAGAAGTTTGCCAAATTCTTGACAGGACGGTGCTTTGGCGTAAATATATCCGGTATCGGAAGTGGAGGTATTCAAAAAACGATGGTTGATAAAATCAAAATCCGCGGTGCCCGGGTGCATAATCTGAAAAATATTGACGTAGATATTCCGCTCAACCGGATTGTCGGAATTGCCGGCGTGTCCGGTTCCGGAAAATCTTCGCTGGCTTTGGGAATTTTATATGCGGAAGGCTCACGGCGTTATTTGGAAGCTCTGTCTACTTATACCCGCCGACGGATGACCCAGGCGGAAAAAGCCCGGGTAGATGAAGTCCTTTACGTTCCGGCGGCCTTGGCTTTGCGTCAGCGTCCGGGTGTCCCGGGGATTCGCAGCACCTTCGGCACCGGGACGGAGCTTCTGAACAGCTTGCGTTTAATGTATTCCCGCCTGGCAAACCACCGCTGTCCGAACGGTCATTATCTGAAACCGACGCTTGCCGTTGCCGCCGGACAAGAACTTGTCTGTCCGGAATGCAGTGCAAAATTTTATGCTCCTTCAGCGGAAGAATTAGCCTTTAACAGTCAGGGAGCCTGCCGTGCCTGTGACGGAACAGGAATGATAAGAACCGTAGACAAAGAAACGCTTGTGCCGGATGACAGTCTGTCTATCGACCAAGGAGCCGTAGCCCCGTGGAACTCGCTGATGTGGTCGCTGATGACGGATGTCTGCCGGGCAATGGGCGTCCGTACCGATGTGCCTTTCCGGGAGCTGACCGACAAAGAAAAAGACATTGTTTATAACGGCCCGGCCGAAAAAAAGCATATTTTTTACAAAGCCAAAAATTCCAATCAGGCCGGCGAACTGGATTTTACTTATTATAATGCAACCTATACCGTTGAAAATGCTTTGGCCAAGGTCAAAGACGAACAGGGTATGAAACGGGTGGAAAAATTCTTAAAACAGGAAGTCTGCCCTTCTTGCGGAGGAAGCCGATTGTCAGAAACCGCCAGGGCGCCGAAGTTGCGCGGCATTTCTCTTGACGAGGCCTGCAAAATGCCGCTGACCGAACTCATCGGTTGGGTGGACGGTGTTCCCGCAAGTTTGAACGAAGAAATGCGGCCGATGGCGGAAAGCATTTGTGAGTCGTTTCAATCCGCGGCTAAACGGCTGTTGGAACTCGGACTGAGCTATTTGTCTTTGGATCGTGCGGCTTCGACCCTTTCAACCGGAGAACGGCAGCGTATGCAGTTGGCGCGCGCCGTTCGCAACCGTACGACCGGCGTTTTGTATGTTCTGGATGAGCCGTCAATCGGCCTGCACCCGTCAAATGTTGACGGACTCAAAAACGTGATGCGCGATTTGGTTGCCGATGGCAATTCCGTTGTGTTGGTTGACCATGATACGCGGATTCTTTCCGAGGCCGGCTGGCTGGTTGAAATGGGGCCGGGTGCCGGCAGCGGCGGCGGAAATGTCATTGCCGAAGGGACGGTTGCCGAAGTGTCTCAAAATGCCAATTCTGTTATAGCGCCTTTCCTTTCGGGAAAAAATATCATTAATGTCAGACCCCGCGCCAAACCGGAAGATATTTTTAAATACGGGGCGGTTTCGCTGTCCTCGGGAGCAATTCATACCGTCCGGCCGTTAGATGTAAAGTTTCCCAAGGGGCGGTTGACGGTTGTTACCGGCGTTTCCGGCTCCGGCAAAACGACATTGGTTTTGGAAAGCCTTATTCCGGCGTTGGAAGCTTCGCTTAACGGCAAAAAACTTCCCAAACATATCATCTCGGTTCAGGCCGGCGGAATAGAGCTGGTCAAACTGGTTGATGCAACGCCGATTGGCATTAACGTACGTTCCACCGTTGCCACTTATGCCAATGTGCATGATGAACTGCGCAAGATTTTTGCCAAAACCGGCGATGCTGTGCGGCAGGGGTATAAAGCCGGAGATTTTTCTTATAACACCGGAAAATTGCGCTGTCCTGTTTGTGACGGAACCGGTGTCATCAATTTGGATGTGCAGTTCCTTCCGGATGTTGAAATTCCTTGTCCGGAATGCCGCGGATCGCGTTATGCCAAAGCTGCGGAAAATGTCAGATACCTCAATAGCAAAGGCGGAGCTTTTTCTCTTCCTGCTTTGATGGCAATGGATGTCAATTCGGCATTGGAAGCCTGCGGCGATTTAAAACTTGTGCGCCAGCGCTTAAAAGTTTTGCAGGATTTGGGACTGGGCTATCTGACACTGGGCGAAGAAACGCCGGGTTTGTCGGGCGGAGAGGCGCAGCGCCTTAAACTGGCCGGAGAAATGGGTAAAGGCCAGTCCAATGCTGTTTTTGTTTTTGACGAGCCGTCAATCGGTCTGCACCCGCTGGATGTCAAAGTATTGCTGAACGTTTTTCAAATGCTTGTTTCTCAGGGTGCGACGGTCATTGTAATAGAACATGACCTGGATGTGATTCGCAATGCGGATTATATTATCGATATGGGGCCGGGTGGTGGCAAAGACGGCGGACGGATTGTGGCGGTCGGAACGCCGGAGCAGATTGCCGCAAATACGGCAAGCCTCACCGGAAGATATATAAAAATGTAAAAACTTCTAAACAGAAGTTGAAACCGGGCGGAGTTTTTTATTGACATCTGCAAAAGAGAAGCTATCCTAAATCCAATATTTATAAGTTTTTGTAAATAATTATCGTTATTATAAGAGATGTTAAACCATTAAAATTAATGCGTTATGTCAAAAGATGATGATGAAGGAGGCTACTGCTTCGATTTGCTCAAAGCAGGGCTGACCGACAGGGATTTGTCCGGTTGGGGACGCGCTTGGGCTATTGGTACCGGTTTGATTGGGACAATAGTTGTAGATCCTGTTCTCTGGGTAAGTAGAAAACTTGGTGTCGAAAGCAAACCTCAGGATTACGATCCCGGAGATCCCACGCACCCGTTTAACCAGAATTATTAACACTATCAAAACAAAAGCCTCGCTGCATTTCTGCAAGCAAGGCTTTTGCTTTTTTGCACCCTGAAAAATATGTCTTTTACGATGAAACGATTTATAAATAAAGAAAAAGCCGCCATTTTTTTGACGACTTGTTAGTGTTGGTCGGAATGAGAGGATTACTCTGCGCTGCGCTTGAGTTGCACGGGCGCTCATTCGCTTTGCTCACCGGCGTTCTCTCGCCCGCCTTTCGCTGGTAGTCGAACCTCCTTCTTCGGAGGTTCAAATCCTGCTTTTAATATCAAATAAAAAAAAGAGCCAGACAAGCTGACTCTTTTTTATTTGGTCGGAATGAGAGGATTCGAACCTCCGACTTCTACGTCCCGAACGTAGCGTTCTACCAGGCTGAACTACATTCCGTCATTCAGTACAGCAGAACATAGCACAAAAAATAAAATAGACAAGTCTTTTTTTGCAACTTTTTTGCATATTTTTCTAACCTTTTGATAAAACAAGGCGTTAATTTCGATTCCCTAAACCTTTGTTAACCAAGTTTAAATGAAATTGTATATAATAAAAATAGAACTTTTGTGCAGAAAATGCTTGAATTTTTTTCAAAAAAGGCTATATTTAACAAAAACTAGCCATAATTAACAAAATAGTCTCATAATGAGACTCCCGAAAGGATAAAGACAATGAAAAAATTTTTAGTTCTCTCAATGGCCGTTGCTCTGTCTGCTTGCGCAACAGCTCAGGATGAAGAAGTTATAACCGAACCGGAAACCGTCACGACCGAACGCGTTATTTATCGGGATTATGACGGCAGCCGGATTTATCAGGAAGATATGGGGCGCCGCCAATATGTTGATGCCGGCCGCCGCCGGATTCGCGTTGTTCGTACAACCCCGGTAGAAGTTTATGAACCGTCTTATGAGCCGACGACCACAATTGTTGAAAATTCGTATCAGCCGTCTTATACGGAAACAAGTTACAGTCGTCCGCGCCGCATTATGGATGACGATCCGGCTCCCCGCAGAATTTACAACCGCCCGCGTTATAATGACAACACTTACATCAGCACCAATTCTGACGGACGTCCCTGCCGCCGCCGTTCCCGCGTAATTGACGGCTATCGTACCGTTTCCAATGCAAAAGGCTGCCCGGATGAAATCAGGGAAACCAGAGAACCGGTTGAGGTTGTATATAAGAAAACCACCTATAAAACGGTTTATGAACCCAAAACCTATACCGATGTTACTTATGAAAAAGAACCGTATCGTGCCGGTATGATTGAAGAGGTTGTTCATACTCAGCCGCAGCCGGTAGATACCATTGTTGAAACCACAACCACCACAACAACGGTAACCGACTAACAGATTCATTGTCTTAAACAAAAAGGCTGCCCGATTCGCAGCCTTTTTGTGTTTGTGCTAAAAGCTCTTCCTGCTATTCCACCGTAACCGATTTTGCCAAATTGCGCGGTTGGTCGATTTCCCGGCCGAGTTCGTCGGCAATAAAATAGGCAAAAAGCTGCAATGCGGCGGCCTCCGTCAGCGGAGAAAGTTCTTCGCAATTTTGGGGCAGAAGAACAATCTCATCAAAATTCCCCTGCGGTATCTGGTCGCTGAAGATAATGACCGGCGCTTTTCTGGCTTTGGCCTCTTCGCAGTTTGCCAGCGTTTTGGCGTAAGTCGGAGCCTGACGGCACAAAACGGCCGCAACCGGCATATTGGCATCCAAAAGGGCAATCGGCCCGTGTTTCAGCTCTCCGGCGGCATAGGCGCAGGCATTGATATAGCTGATTTCTTTCAGTTTCAAAGCGCCTTCCATCGCGCTGGGCAGTTGTTGCCCCCTGGCAATATAGGCCATTGCCGGAAAACGGGCATATTTTTTTGCAACGGCTTTTATTTTCTCTTCTTCTGCCAAAATTTCTTCAATTTTTACCGGGATTTGCCGCAGGGCGTTTTGCAGGCCGGAAACTTTTTCCGGGGACAGAAAATTTTTGTTTTCCGCTAAAGCAAGGGCAAGCTGGTAAAGGCGCAAAAGCTGTGCGGTATAAGATTTGGTCGCCGCAACGCTGACCTCAATGCCCGCCTGCAGGGTAACAACTTTGTCGGCATAACGGACAATGCTGGAATCCGGACGATTGGTCAGAACCAGAACTTGGGCGTTGCTTTTCTGCGCCTGTTTGAGCGCCGTAATAGTGTCGGCTGTTTCACCGGACTGCGATATGCCGATAACCAGCGTATCGGCTCCCGTCCGCTGTTTTTTATAAATATATTCGCTGGCCGGCTGAACGGAAACTTCGCAGCGGCACCAGTCTTCAAAAAGGTTTGCCGCAGCCAGGGCGGCATGTAGGGAAGTTCCGCAGGCAATGATTTCGATTCGTTTAAAATCCCTCAGGCTTCCGGTATCAATTTGCAGCCCGTCGGCCAGAAGGACACGGATAATGCCCGGCTGCTCATGAATTTCTTTCAGCATAAAATGCTTATATCCGCCTTTATCAATGGATTCGGCCGAAAGCTGAAGCAATTCCGGCTGCCGCATAACCTGTTTGCCGGCAAAATCCGTAATTTTTATCTCTCCGCGCCGGATAACGGCAATTTCTCCGTCTTCCATCCGCACGATTTTTTCGGCTTTTCCGAGCAAAGCGGCAATATCGCTGGCAATAAAATTTTCGTGTCGCCCGATGCCGATAATGAGCGGGGCGTTTTTCTTAACGGCAATAAGCTTGTCCGGTTCCCGGCGATAGACGATACCCAGAGCAAAAGCACCGTCAAGGAGCCGGACGGCTTTCTGCACGGCATCTTCAAATCCGCTGCCGTTTTTTATTTCCCTGTCAATCAGATGAACAATCACTTCCGTATCCGTCTGCGATGCAAAATGGCAGCCGTCGGCCGAAAGTTCCTGCCTGAGCTCAAGATAGTTTTCTATAATCCCGTTGTGAACCAAGGCCAGATTTCCGTCTGCCGAGCGGTGGGGGTGGGCGTTTTCCAGATTCGGCAGGCCGTGCGTTGCCCAGCGGATATGTCCGATGCCGCATTCCGCCGCAGTGTTTTCTTTAGGTTCCGTCCGGATGATTTTGCACAAATTGTTTAACTTGCCCGCGGCTTTGAAGATTTTGAGTCTGTTATTGTCGTTCAGGGCAATTCCGGCGGAATCATATCCGCGGTATTCAAGGTTTTTAAGGCCGTCAAGCAGATTTTCCGCCGCAGAGCTTTCGCCGATATATCCGATAATTCCGCACATGATTATTCTCCTTTGTCAAGCAGTCCGAGTTTTTTTAAGGTTTTCAAAATATTTTCTTTATTGCGTTTTTTAATGGGTTTTATAGGACGCCCGGCATAAACCGTCCACGGCTCAAATTTATAATTAGACGGCACAAAGCTTAGCGCGCCGATGCTGACGCCTTCCGGAATATGGTTATTGGGCATAATAACGGAGTTTGTGCCGATGCCGGTAAACTTCTCCATTGTAACATTGCCCTGAATTTCTTTAACTTCCGGAACGGAATGCGTAACCAGTTCATTAACATAATCATTGCTGCTCAGCCAGATTCTGACACCGGCGGCCAGGCTGGAATAGCTGCCCATTTTGAATTTGTATTTTCCGTCGCCGCCGGAAATATACGTCCCTGTTGCAATCTCGCAGTCGGAACCAATCTCGCAGGCGGAAGATATCCGGCAGAAATCAGAGATTCGCACATTGTCTCCGGCCTCAACAAGCTCCGGCTTTTTAATGATAACATATTCCCCGAGGGTAAAATTCTTTCCGTGTTTCAACTTTTTTCTCCGTTACAGTGGAACCATGCTTTTATGCTATCCGGAAAAAGGCCAAAAACACAAATCACAATGCCGGAAAAGGGCGTCAAAAGAAATGAATTTCTGTTACAATGCCCTAAAGGCTGTAACAATTCAAACGGAAGGAAAAGCTCAAACCGAGAATTTTTCAAGCGTTTCCGCCTCAAAATTTTGTAACATTTTCATATTGGGAAGATGATAAAAAGATAAAGCCGGAAGCTCTACGTCCCCGGCCAAATCCGAATTTGTTTCAATAAATTTCAGTCAGGAAATCATTTTCAGCCCGACCACGCCGATAATAATCAGCACAACGCCGAAAATGCGGGACGGTTTTTTGCTTTCTCCGAAAAATATCATATTCACGAGTACCGCTCCTGCCGTACCCAGTCCCATCCACACCGCATAAGCAATGCTCATGGCCAGATATTTTAATGAAAGATACAAAAACAGGTAAGAGAGGGCAAAGCCGCTGACAAACAGCGCCAGATTAAGCAAAGTTTTTTTCTGGCTGAAAAGTTTCAGGCCGATAACGCCGGCAATCTCAACCGCCGAGGCAATCAAAACATATATCCACCCCATTTATTTTTTCTCCTTTTCTGTTCCGGCGGAAGAATTTTCTGCCAGCTTCAGCGTAATGACGCCGGCAATGAGCAGGGTAATGAAAATCCCCTTGGCCCAGGAAAATTCCACCTGAAAAAGAAACGTGTCCATCAATGCCGTAAAAATCGTGCCGATAGCGGAAAATATTGCATAAACCGTCCCGGTTTGGATTGTCTCGCAGGCTTTTTCCAAAAAATAAAAATCGGTAATGATAATCAGGGCGATAAGCACAAAATCAAGCGGAGCCTCCGCCGCGTTAAAGCCGTAAATCCAAAGAAGCTCAAAAATACACGTCAGTGTAACATATATCCAGCCTTTACTAATTTTTTTTTCTCCTGAAATAATAACCACAAGCATAAATCTAACAATGCCGGTTGAATAAGTCAAGGTTTTCCCTGTTTGTGCGATGCTGCTCATTTTCGGCAAGACGGCTGCAATCAGGTTTCATATGCCGGATCTGCAAATATGCTAAAAAACAACAAGGTTCAACACTTGCATTTTTGTTTAATGCTTACTTTTAGAAAAGTGTGATTATCAAAATAACAGGAAGGATACAAATCGGTTTTTTATATAAAAAAGGGCAGACAATTAAAATGTCTGCCTCTTTTTTCTGCGGGTTAGTTAGAATGCCTCGCAGAGTTCTTGCAACGTGAGCCGGTTGGGATCAGCCAGGGTTTCAATTCCCAGAGATTTCATGGCTGCACGTTTTCTTGCTCTGCCGCACTCATACAACTCGTGTCTGAGTGCGTCTTTTTCTTTCCGGTCCATTTGCCGGATAAGATCCCGGGCTTCAGCCAACGCAAGAATATAATTCTTTAACGTCGCCTCATCTGTGCCCAGAGCCAGGACGTCCCCGAAATCAAGACCAAACTTGCGAGCCAGCTTTCCGCACTTTTGTGCGTATTTCTTGTTCGCGGCTTTTTGGACTCTTTCTTCTTTGAGACGGATCTCTTTGGCTTTGGCCTTTTCCTGATTATAAGCCGCTTTGAGCGGGCTTTCTTGGTGAAGAAAGCATCTCTCGGCAGGGATTGTTATGGCAAAAATCCCCTTTTCTTGTTTTTCAAGAAGATAGATTCTTTTACCGTCGTCTTTTTTGCCGTCAGGTATGGCGTCAAAAAGATTGCGTATTTCCTTCTCAAAACTGTCTCGGCTTATTTCATGCAGAGCCTCTCCGCAAGATGTGTAGTTTCCCCAAGATGAATAGCAGTAGCATATGCCGCCGCATTCAAAATAGAGATCCTTTTTCCTATCCCACGGGTTAATGCCCGCGTAATAGGTCGATTCATATTTTATTACGTTTTCAACCTCTAGCTTGAATGAAATAGTAATTTTTTCCATAAATGTTACATTCGCTTATTTGCTTTCGCACTTCACGAATGTGTTATTTTTATGTACTCAAAAACCTCTCGGGCATAATCCGCAAAAGTTATTCGGTATTTCATAAGAGGTACTGCACTTCGCTCCTACTGCCATAAACGTAAATGGCATTAACCTTTCTCTTTTATTGATTATCGGTTCCCTGCTTGTTTTTAAGCAATTTTAATAATATTTGTAATAATCTCTAACGAATCATAAGATATCATATTTTCTAAGGTTTGTCAAATGCGTCGCTTATTTTGTCAAAAACAGGACCGCTGCGAAAATCATAAAATCAAATATTGACAACTTTTATGGGATAACCTACGATAAAATCGATTTTTATGATTATTGTGAAACCTTTAAATATTTTTATGTATGAAAGCTGCAATGCTGATTTTTTTTATTATTGTTTTGGCTGGCATCATCTTTTGGCTTACGAACAAGCTGATTGTTGCCTGCATTGATTTGTATTATTTGCTGCGTGCCAAAAAGCATCCTGAAAAATTTCCCCGGACGGAAGGGATTGTTTTTAATAAAAAAACAAGAAAACTGGAGGCAGACAGCCGGCCGATTCTTCCCTTGGAATAAATATCGTTCGGTGAACTAAATGACAAAAAAGCAGCATCAGGTACTCTGTTATCTCAAATAAAGAAAGAGACTTTTCCCTAAGGAAACAGCCTCTTTTTTTGATCCGATGATGCAAATCTTGCCTCTTTAACTTTTCTGTTTTTTATATAGTTATAATTGCTAAGGTAATAATTACTTTCATTCCAATATGCGAAGTTACATCCGCTCTTCTGGCAAAGACAATTTAG
>CASGEB010000033.1 GCA_949300375.1 uncultured Pseudomonadota bacterium | reverse complement strand
CTGCGGAAAATGTTCTTCCTGTCAATCCGCTCCGCCTATTGATGATGACGATGATGAAGAGGATACCACGCCTGTCGACCCCTGCGCCGGCGTATCCTGCCCGACCAGCGTCAGCTGCTCTTACGGCTGCGCAAGTTATTCCGGCTCGACAAGCTGCTGTTCGTCCGTATGTACTTCGTGTAAACCTAACCCCTGCGAAGGGCATTATTGTTCAAGCGGCGTACAATGCGGCAATGCCGGATGCGCTGTACGTGGCACTCCTGACAGTTCTGGCTGCTGTGGCGTTGTATGTCTTTCTTGTAATATAAATCAAGAACCAGGCGATAATGACAAATACGATACTCATCCCGGTAAGGATGTCGGGGCTGTAGACCTTAAGCCTATGTGGTAATCAAAAAAACTTCCCGTTTCTGAAAAGAAACGGGAAGTTTTTTTATATTGCCTTATATTTATATTTTGCAAATAACGGTCTGGCATCGTAGACTGAGTCTTCTCTCGGGCGGTCGAAAAACACCGCCAGCTTTTCAAACTCGGCATTTTTTCTTTCCTGTGCCTTGTTTCTGGTCCAGCGGGCTGCCAATTGGAATTTGCGTTTTAACACGATTTTGTTTTTAGCCACAAAGAATACCGGACCCGATTTGCGTTTTTTGCCAACAGCCGTCCATACCGGCGCATCCTGTTCTTTGTCCGGCGCAACGGCAAGCGCCTTTTGGACGTACAAAGACGAAACCGGCAAAGAAGAATCCGGGGATTTTATCTTTTTAATATTCGGCAGATGCGGATTTTCACGGTTTTGATACATCATTGCCAGAAATTCCACTTTATTGCAGTTTTTGGTTTTCTTTTCCAAAGAGGCCTTATACATTCCGTATAAATCGACGACATATCCTTTAACCGGGGCTCCTTTGTTCCAAAAAGACAGCGGCGTTATCCTTTCGCTGTTATAGCTCATAAACTGGGCGACGCCTTTGTCATCTTTGCCGATATAAGTAATGGCATGATAACCGCTGGAATTGTTTTCTTTGCTTTCAATAATAAAGATTGCGCCTTTTCCGACCTTGTCTATTTCTTTTTTAAGGTTAGAACTTTTGATGACAAACTTATTGTCATATTCCTGTTTTGACTTTTTGAGCATATAGTCGACAAAGCCTTTGCAATGCGCTTTGGTATAAGAATCTCCGGAAGACAAATCGGGCAGAATGTCTGTCAGATCCTGAGAAATTTGATTGTTACGGGCATAGTTTGACATTGTGGCTGCCAGACAATAAAAGGTATTGCCTCCTTTTATATTCAGGTCGCCGAAAAACTTTTCTTTAATCATTTTGTTTTTCTGCGATTTCTTTAATGAAGTGAACTCGTCATACTGACGGCGCAGGGAATCAATCGCATTGTCAAAGAACCAGTCGGCGCGTTTGGCAATTTCCGCCTCGCGGTTTACATTGCTGAAAGGAATATTCTTAATCGTACGGGCAATCTGGTTCGGATTATACGTCATGGCAGACGCTCCCGGACGGCCGGGGCTGATCAACGTGGCGGCGCTTGCCCCCACGCACAGAATCAATCTGGTGAAGAAACGGTTTTTTTTAATCCGATTTAACCGTTTCAGCACGTCTTTTTTCTTGGCTGTTTTGGTCATTTTGCTTTACCTAATTTTTGGATGTGTTAACTCTTGAACAAGTTGCTTTTCTTCTAAAAAATTTTATTTAAAAAATCATTAAATTTTTCTGCGTTGGGGATAAATCGGATTGTTTATTTTATTTCTTAATTTTGTGTAAATTTTGCTTTACAATAAGACGCAAAAAATTGTAAAAGTTTTTTAATATTCGAATATTTTGTTGAGAAGATTTTAATATGTTAAAAAAATTTAGTTTTCCTCTTATTTGTTGTGCAATTATTTTTTTCGCGGGGTGCAGCACTCAGGTTCAGCCGGCGATTGTTCCAGCCGTGGAAGTTCCTCAGATTAAGCAGACAAAACTCGGCGTTATCGGCGCCGTGGAACCTGTTTATTTTCTGCCGATGAAATCTCCTTTTGAAGCCAGAATCGATACCGGGGCGGAAAATTCATCCATAGACGTTACTTCTATGAAAACTTTTGAACGCGACGGCGAAAAATGGGTTTCTTTTATTCTGAAAAACGACGATACCGGCGAAATCCACCGTTTTGAAAAAGAAATCGTCCGTCAAACGGTTATTAAACGCAAACACAAAGACGAAAAAAGGCTGGTTGTCAATATGGATGTGAAATTCGGCAACGAAATCATCACGGCCGTATTTTCTCTGGCCGACCGGGAAAAATTTGAATATCAGGCGCTTATCGGGCGCAATATTCTGACCGGACGCGCCATTGTCGACACTTCTGTTTCCCATACGCTAAATTAACCGGACAATTCTCATGAAAAAGTTTTTTTCCATTCGCTGCATTTTGGCTTATCTTTTGATTCTTTCGGCCGTTTATGCCGCATATGCCGCCTATTATAAAATAGAGTACTGGGGCTTTAACTTTGCTCCAAAGCAAAACACCAATGTCTGGACAATCGAGGCGCATGTCTTTTTTACGCCGAACGGAGAACCGATTAAAGTATCGCTCGCCCGACCGACTGCCAGCAACGAATTTAAGATTCTGGAAGAAGATGTGGTGGCTAACGGGTTCAAAGTCAAGGAAATTAAGAAAAACGCCCCGCGGATTATTGCAACAGCCCAGGCCGGCACAGAAGGCGAACAAAACCTTTATTACCGCGTTTTGTTATTTGACAATGTTGACGGCAAAGGCCGGGTAAAGGCTAATCCGCCTCAAAAACCGGAAATGCCCGTTATGGACGATCAGCTCAAAGCCGTGGCCAAGGAGCTTTTGACCATTGCCAAGCGGCAATATCCCGAGGACGAATGGCCAGCAAAAATCATCAAACTGTTTAACCAGGTGCCGCCGGAACCAACCGTCGTGGCTTTTCTTCCGATGAAAAAAACGCAAAAAGACGTTGCCGAAGCCGTGAAGACGCTGCTCGCTTTGGAAGGCGTTTCTTCACGAATTGTCCGGGGTATTAAGCTGGAAGAAAACAAAAAATCAATGGCGGCTGATTTGATGCTGGAAGCCTATGTTAACGGCAAGTGGAAGCTTTTTAACCTTCAGACCGGGGAAAAAGGCCTGCCGAAAAATTTTGTTGTTTTTCAACGCGGCGGCAACTCCCTGCTTGACGTGGAAGGCGGGGAAAACTCGGCCGTCAAATTCTCGGTGCTGAAATCTATTACGTCGTCTTTCAAACTGGCCGGGAAACGCGCCGAACTGGCCGACCAGAAGATCCGTTTTGACTATTCTATCTATAATCTTCCGCTGGCCGAACAAAATACGCTGAAATGGCTTTCTATCTTTCCTTTGGCAATTTTAATCGTCGTGCTGATGCGAAACGTGGTCGGCATTCAGACAATGGGAACTTTTACGCCGATGCTGCTGGCTATGGCTTTGACCAAAACCGGTTTTGTTCCGGGGCTGATTGCTTTCGGCATAATCATCGTACTCGGGCTGAGCATTCGTTTCTGGCTGTCAAAGCTGAATCTGCTTCTGGTGCCGAGAATCTCCGCCGTGGTTATTTTTGTTATTCTGATTATGCAGATTTTGACGATTTTCGGTTATCAATTTGACTTCAAAATCGGCCTTTCGGCCATATTCTTCCCGATTATCATTATGGCGTGGATTATTGAGCGCGCTTCAATCACCTGGGAAGAGGACGGCGCGGCAAACGCCTGCCGTGAAATCGTTTACAGTCTGGTTGTGGCCGTCATTACTTATTTTGTGGTCAATAACGAATATATCCGCCACATTATGTTTGCTTTTGACGAGTTGAATCTGGTCATTTTGTTTACGGTTATGCTGCTCGGAACTTATACCGGTTACCGCCTGACCGAATTGTCCCGTTTTGCTCCGCTGGTAAAGGATAAAGAATGATGTTCGGCTGGTTTTCTTCCTTTGTTTCGCCCAAACGCCTCAAAGAAGCCGGCGTTATGGGTATGAACGACAGAAATTACAGCATTATCGCCAAATATAACAAACGGCGTTTATATCCGCTGGTTGACGACAAGGTGCAGACCAAAATTCTGGCCAACAAAATCGGCATTAACACGCCGCGTATGATTGGGGTTATCAAATATCAATACCAAGTCAAAAATATTTTAGACATTGTCAGCGGATACAAAGAGTTTGTCGTTAAACCGGCGCAAGGCAGCGGCGGACAAGGGGTTTTGGTCATCCGCTCTTACACGCCGGACAGTTTTGAAACGCCGTCGGGCAGAAAAATCTCGTTCAAAGAGCTTTATCAGCATATTTCAAACATTTTAAGCGGACTTTACTCTCTCGGCGGAAAATATGACGTGGCGCTGATTGAAGAACTTGTTCATTTCAGCGATATTTTCAAAAACTTCAGCTATCAGGGCATTCCCGACGTGCGGGTTATTGTCTACAAAGGTTTTCCGGCAATGTCGATGATGCGTTTGTCGACAGCGGCTTCCGGCGGGAGAGCCAATCTGCACCAGGGCGCCGTCGGCGTCGGACTGGATATCAAAACCGGACTGCCGCTTAAGGCCGTGATGTATAACAAGCCGATTTTTAAACAGCCGGATACCGGCGCAGACCTGATGGATTTGCGCGTTCCGTTTTGGCGCGAGCATCTGGAGATTGCCTCTCTCGGCTATGATATGACCGGTCTGGGCTATATGGGCGCCGATATTGTGCTTGACCGCGACCGCGGACCGATGATGCTGGAACTGAACGCACGCCCCGGTCTGGCTATCCAGATTGCCAACGGAATCGGTCTGGCCGGACGATTGAAAGAAATCGACAAGACCTATCCGTCCGGGTTAAACGCTCAAGAGCGCGTTGACTATGTGCTTGGGCGCTTAAAATAAAATTCTTAAAAACTTTAGTGCAATTTTAATTTATAGTCCCTATATTAATTTTCAGATATAACATATTGATATTTGCAGAAGAGGATTATGAAATGAAAGCCGTAAAAAAAGTTGTCGACAGCGACAAAATCAAAGAAAAAAGCCCCAAACTTCCGAAATCGGAAACCAAGACTTTGAAAAAATCTGAAACAAAAGGACTGAAATCTCCGGAAACAAAGAAACTTTCCGTCAGCAAAACCAGAGCCAAGAAAATTAAACATTCGTATAAGGTAAAAGACGCCGAAAACGCCCTGCTCCTTAAACTGAAAGACGGCGATGTCGTGATAGAGATGTTTCCGGATGCCGCTCCGAATCATGTTGAACGGATTAAGGAGCTTGTCCGCGCCGGATTTTACAACGGTCTGAAATTTCACCGCGTGATTGACGGTTTTATGGCTCAGACCGGCTGTCCGTACGGTACGGGAACCGGCGGAACCGGCAAAAAACTGAAAGCCGAATTCAACCGTAATCCGCACAAACGCGGAACGGTTTCTATGGCGCGGGCGATGCATCCGGATTCCGGCGACAGCCAGTTCTTTATCTGTTTTGCAGATTGTCCGTGGCTGGACGGGCAATATACCGTTTGGGGAGAAGTTACCTCCGGAATGGAGTTTGTTGATTTAATCAAACGCGGCAGCGGCGATAACGGTATGGTAGCGGAGCCTGATGAAATTATCAGTCTGGCGGTTATTGCCGATTTGTAATTAGAAGAAAGCGGGGGAACTTGTTTCCCCTTTTTTCATATCCCCCGGGGGAGATTATTTCTATTTTCTTATTTTTATTGTTACTTTTGGGATGCAAAAGTTCTTTTTTTACTTTTTGTTTTTGTTACAAAGCCTAAGCTATTCGCAAGGGGCAGTTAAAAGTGCCGGATAAGAGATTGTGCATTAAAGTTTTTGTCATTCTCGGGCTTGACCTGCACGGCAGGTGCGCGGCGGGTTGTCGACATTGTACCACAGAGACCGCGATGCTCCGACATTTTCTGTGAATAGCATTGTGCTTTGAATGGGCAAGCCTGTCAATGACCTGCACGGCAGGTGCGCGGCGAGTTGTCGACATTGTACCACAGAGACCGCGATGCTCCGACATTTTCTGTGAACGGCAAAGCATATTGAAGTCTCTGGCAAAGCAATTTTTAATATTAATGAATTTTATTCTAGACAAAATTGCAAAAATATGTTATACAATATACTCGAATAAAGATTATTAATCAAAAATTATTTATATTATGAAAAATTATGACAAAAAAATTCTAAAGGCAGCATTAATCTGTCTGGGAGTTCTGGTAATCGCGTTAAACCTCGGCACAACAGCTACAGCTATTGTTCTGAGTTTGTTCGGAATGATTATTCTGACATATGTTTGTTGGAATATCTTCAATACCGAGCATACATGGTTCACGTTTACCATGTGTATTTTGCTCGGCGCCATATGCCTTATCGGCTTTTATGGCTGCTTGTCTTTAAGCGGGCATATTATTTGGTTTCACAGGATTTTATTCCTGGAAATTATAACGGCCTGCATCGGAGCAATTTACAGAAAAGCCAGAGCATAAATTTTACGCCGTCCCTCTCCGGGTCGGCGTTTTTATTTTATGATATTGACAAAAAACATCTTTTATTTTGTTGACTTTTCTCTTCTAAATGATATTTTCGTTTTGTTAAATTTATTATTAATTAAAAAAAAGATATTATTATGAGTATGAAAAGTTTACCTCAGGAATTTAACGACTTTTTACAATTTATTCAAAAGAACGAGCTGTCTTCTTATCAAATTAAGTCATTAATTGACGAAAACAACCTTCTTTTTTGGTATTTTTTCTTGAATGAACACTTGGGTAATCGCGCCATTGATGACGAAAGCCCTCTTTTGCCGGACGACATTTTGACTTATTTACTTCAAAACGGTTCAGACGATGCTATAGTCATATATTTTGAATTTGGAAAACTCAGTCCATTAATGGTGAAGAAACTGATTGCTTCAGGAAACAAGTTTCTCATTCTGGCTTATTTTTATGCACAGCAGCCAGAAGATGACGATAAGAACGTCTTGTTATCAACAGGTGATATTGGTTTGATAACGGCTTCCGGTTGTTTACCTTATTGCTATTCCGAAAAGCTAAAAAGCCTTGTTCCTGAATTTATTAAACAAAGAATTTCGTAATAATTCAAAAAGAAAATGAAAAAGCGCCTCTTTTCAGAGACGCTTTTTTTTGCGGATTATCTGCCCTTTCCTTTAAGTTGGGGGCGTCCGAGTTTTTCTGCCCGTTTGCGTATCTTGCGGCGAAGAATATTCTCCTCGTCAAATGTTTCTCCGATAATGGCAAACATCATCGGGACAAACAAAGTTGCCACAAAGGTTGAGAGAATCATACCGCCGATCATACCGGTACCGATAGCATGACGGCTGCCCGCCCCTGCCCCGGTGCTAATTGCCAGTGGCAAAACGCCGAAGGTAAAGGCCAGCGAGGTCATAACAATCGGGCGAAAACGCAGTTTGGCCGCCTCGAGCGCCGCCTGGGCATAATTTAAGCCGGTCTGAACCTGCATAACGGCAAATTCCACAATCAGAATGGCATTTTTGGCCGCCAAACCAATCAGGGTTACCAATCCGACCTGGAAATAAAGGTCGTTTTCAATCCCGCGCAGCCAGGTTGCCAACAGCGAACCGAGAACCGCAAACGGAACGGACAGGATAACCACAAACGGCAGAGACCATTTTTCGTATTGAGCCGACAAAATCAGGAATATCATTATCAGACCAAAGACGAATGCCTGAGTGGAGGCGCCGCCGGTTAATTTTTCCTGATAAGCGGAACCGACCCAGGAGAGCGAATAGTCCGTACCGAGAACTTGCTCCGCCACCTCTTCCATAGCCGCCCATAATTTTGGCAGCAGGGAAGATGTTAAAGCGGTTAATCAGTTCCGGACCGGTTACACGCTCAACATTTACCAGCGTTGACACCGGAACCAGCTGCCCGCTGTTGGACTTGACATAGACATAGCGCAAGTCGTCCGGGGTGCGGCGGAACTGAGCCTCCGACTGCAGCAAAACGCGGAAATTGCGCCCCATATAAGTAAAGTCGTTAACATACAGATTGCCGAAAGTCGACTGCAGAACAGAATATATGGAATCAATCGGAACATCCAGCGTTCTTGCTTTTACCCGGTCCAGATCAATCCGGTATTGCGGCGTCGAAACCGAAAACGTTGTTTTGACATTTTGCAGTTCCGGGCGTTTTTCGGCCGCGGCAATAAACTCCTCGACCTTTGCCATCAACTCCGCCGAGCTGTGTCCGCCGCGGTTTTGGATATATCCTTCAAAACCGCCGGTGGTGCTCATGCCCATAATCGGCGGCATACCGAAAGAAAAGCCAACGCCTTCCGGACGGCTCATTCCTATTCCGGTAAACGTACCGGCCAGCGCATCGGCAGACTGATCTGCGTTTTGGCGTTTTTCCCAGTCTTTTAACGTAATAAAGCTAATGCCGGAATAAGTGTTTTGCGTGCCTGACAACATATTAAAGCCGTTAATTGTTAATATATCTTCAACATTCGGGTTCTGCTTGACCATCTCCGAAACTTTATCCGTAAAATCAACGGTGCGCGGCAAAGAAGACGCCGGCGGCATATTATAGGCCATCAGCAGGTTGCCCTGGTCTTCGTTTGGCACCAGACCGCCCGGGATAATCCGGAAAAGCCCGATAATGGCAATGATAACGGCCAAAAAGCTTAATATTGCCGTTTTGCGGTGTTCCAGAAAATATTTGACTCCGGCCAAATAACAATCCGTTACTTTTTCAAAAAAGGCATTGAACCAGCGAAAGAAAAGCATTGGTTCTTTTTTACCGTGATCCGGCTTGATAATCAGCGCGCATAAAGACGGCGTCAAAGTCAAAGCCACCAAGGCGGAGATTAAAACCGACACGGCAATCGTAACAGAAAACTGCTTATACATCACGCCGGTCATTCCGCCCAGAAACGCAATCGGCAGGAACACGGAAGACAAAACCAGCGCAACGGCGACGACCGGGCCGGAAACTTCCTGCATGGCCTTGATTGCGGCTTCTTTCGGCGAGAGCTTTTCTTCTTTCATCAGGCGCTCGACGTTTTCAAGCACGATAATGGCGTCATCGACCACAATACCGATTGCCAAAATCAGCCCGAACAACGTCAGCAGGTTGATGGAAAAGCCCAAGATATACATACCGGCAAAGGCGCCGATAATCGAAACCGGCACAGCCAGAATCGGAATCAACGTCGCCCGGAAGTTTTGCAAAAACAGATAAACAACGGCAATAACCAACAAAACAGCTTCAAAAAATGTATGAACGACCTCGTTAATCGACACATTTACAAAGATGGTCGTATCGTACGGGATTTCATAAGTTATTCCCTGCGGAAAGTTTTTGGAAAGCTCCTGCATTTTGGCTTTGACCAGATTAGCGGTTTCCAAAGCATTTGCCCCCGGCTGCAGATATACCGCCATTGCGACGGCGTCTTCACCGTTAAACTTGGAGCTGACGCTGTAATCCTGCGCACCAAGCTCGATGCGGGCAACGTCTTTCAAACGCAGTATTCCGCCTTTGCCGTCGCTGGTCAGGATGATATTGCCAAACTCTTTTTCATTCACCAGGCGGCCTTTGGTATTTACGCTGTATGTATAAGCGATGCTCTTGTCCATCGGCTGCTGCCCGAATTGTCCGGCGGCAAACTGGGAGTTCTGCTCCTTAATGGCGGCAATCACATCCTGCGGCGTCAGGTTAAAATCAGCCAGTTTATCAGGACTCAGCCAGATGCGCATTGAATAGTCCTGCGACGAGAACAGAGAAGCGCTGCCGATGCCTTTGATGCGCTTTAACTCATCCAGCACATTCAGCAAAGCATAGTTTGACACATAGACCGTATCATACTGCGGATTATCGGACTTCATCGTCAGCACCTGCAGAATGGAGTTGGACTTTTGTTCTACCGTAACGCCCTGCTGGGTAACTTCCGGCGGCAATTTTGCCGTAGCGGCCTGAACCTTGTTGTTTACGTCAATCGTCGCCTGGTCGGGATCGGTTCCGATGTCAAAGACAACACCGATAGTCAGATAGCCGCTGGAAGTGGCATTGGAATACATATAAATCATATTCTTGACGCCGTTGACTTCCTGTTCTATCGGCGCAGCTACCGTATCGGCCAGGACTTCGGCCGTGGCGCCCGGATAGGTTGCCGAAATCTGAATTTCGGTCGGGACAATGTTCGGATACTGCTCAACCGGCAGAACCTTCATCGAAACCAACCCGGCAAGAACGATTATCAATGAGATAACCGTGGCAAAAATCGGCCGTTCAATAAAAAACTTTGAAAACATTTCTTTTTCCTTTTATTCTTCTTTGGCCGGAACGGCTTCCTGATCATAAACCACTTCGGGATTAACCGTCATTCCCGGCCGCAGTTTCATAATTCCGCCGGTAATAATTTTATCGCCGGGTTTTAAGCCCTCGTCAATAATCCAGCCGCCGTCTTTGGTCATCAATCCGGCCTGAACGGAAACGGATTCAATTACGTTATTAGCGTTAACACGGTAGACAAATGTTCCGTTCGGGCTTTGCATAACGGCTTCCTGCGGAACGACCAGCGCATTTATTCTGACCAGGCCTTCCATCAGCAGACGCAGAAATTGTCCCGGACGAATGCGGCCTTCCGGATTTGGGAAAACGGCTCTGAGTTTGATTGTTCCTGTTTTTTCATCTACTGTCGGATTGATAAAGTTAATTTCACCTTCTTTATTATAAACCGTATCATCACCGAATTTGACTTTGGCTTTAATTTCCTTGGCTTTAGCATCAGGATATTTTATCAGGCCGCGGTCTACCATATTGGTCAAAGACAATATCTCGTTTTCAGAAGCGGAGAAAATGACATAAATCGGGTCAAGCTGCGTGATGTGGGTCAACAGGCTGGCATCGCCGGTTGACGAAATCAGGCTGCCTTCCGACTGGGTTTCCATACTGGTTATGCCGCTTATCGGCGCCGTAACCTTGGTATAATCCAAATTCAGCTGGGCGGCATCAAGATTGGCTTTGGCGAGCATGGCCGCAGCCTTGGCAGAATCGTAAGCGGCTTTGGTGCTGTCATAATCCTTGCCGCTGGCGTATCCTTCCTTGTGCAGTTTTTCAATCCGGTTCCACTGGCTTTCGGCCTGGGACAAAGTGGCTTCGGCGTCTATCAGATTGGCTTTGGCCTTGTCCAGTTCAATAGCATACTGCGCCGGATCAATCTCAAACAACAGCTGCCCTTCTTCCACGCGGGAACCCTCGACATAGTTTCTCTTCAACAAGATGCCTCCGACGCGGGCGCGGACTTCGGTTTCTTTTGAACCCTGGGCGCGGGCGGCAAACTCAAACGCCAGCGGAATATCCTGCGGCGCCACCTGGACAACATCTACCGCAGGAACCTGCGATGCTTGTTGCGTTTTGTCTTCTTCTTTGCATCCGGCCAGCGCCATTAAGGCCGCAGCCGCGACGAGCAGCTTGTTTCTTAATAACATTTTTCTATCCTCAGTTTATTGTTTTTCCTGCCTATAAAATTACTATAACTAATTTAAAATACAATCTCATTAGATCCTTGTGGATAGTTATGAATGTTTTTATAGCAATAGGTTTTAGCTTTTGTTGAAATCCGCCGTTATGGCATTACCTCCTTTTGCAGCTGATATTATTCCCAGCAATCAGACTTTTTTTAACAAAATTTTATAAAGGAGATTGATTATGGTACAAGAAGTTCACGGCGTACGTTATCCGACTTTTGCATTTATCACCGGCGGCGCCGGACAAGCCGATGACGGTATTCCGCCGCAACCGTTTGAAACATTCTGTTACGACTCTGCCCTGATGCAGGCGAAAATCGAAAACTTTAACGTTGTTCCTTATACTTCGGTGCTGCCGAAAGAGCTTTTCGGAAAGATTGTGCCGATTAACGACAAAATCGTCAGCCAGTTCAAACACGGGGCCGTTCTGGAAGTCATTATGGCCGGACACGGCGCCAGCCGCGATGAACACAAGGCGATTGCCACGGGGTTGGGCGTTTGCTGGGGCAAGGACAAAAACGGCGAGCTTATCGGCGGATGGGCGGCCGAATATGTTGAATTTTTTGACACCCAGATTGACGACGACATTGCCAAAGGGCATGCCGAGATGTGGCTGAACAAATCCCTGAACCACGAGCTTTCCATCCGCGGCGTGGAGAAGCATTCCGAATTTCAGATGTGGCATAACTATGTGAACATTACCCAGCAGTTCGGCTACAGCCTGACCGCCATGGGCTTTTTGAACTTCCAACACGCCGATCCGGCTTCGCTCTAACAATTTCGGGCGTTCTATAGCATTTTCATTATAATCCGGCGTTGAAGGAAGCCTGCTTCTTTTGGCGCCTTTTTTTCTTTGAGAGGAATTTCGCAATGGCTGAAAAGCAAGTCAGTAAAAAATCTGCCGCCAAAGCCTCCGCTGCCGGAGCGCAGACAAGCGGCAAACTCGGTGTCTTTGCCCTGGCCAGCATTGTTGTCAGTTCGATGATCGGCGGCGGCATTTACAGCCTGCCGCAGAATATGGCTGCCGGAGCTTCGGCCGGCGCCGTTCTGCTGGCCTGGGTGATTACCGGAATCGGCATTTATTTTATTGCCAACACGTTTAGTATTCTTTCCATGGCAAAACCGGATCTGACCGCCGGTATTTATATGTATTCCCGCGCGGGGTTCGGCCCTTATGTCGGGTTTACCATCGGTTGGTCGTACTGGTTGTGTCAGGTTTGCGGCAACGTCGGTTATGCCGTTATTACCATGGATGCCCTCAATTATTTCTTTCCGCCCCATTTTGCCGGCGGCAACAACCTGGCCTCGATTATCGGCGGCTCGATTATTATCTGGGGATTCAACTTTTTGGTTCTGCGCGGCATTCGGCAGGCAACCGTCGTTAATATGATCGGTACGGTCATTAAAATTGTGCCGCTCTTATTGTTTATTGTCATTATGGCGGTGATGTTTACGTCTTCAAAATTCGACTTTGATTTTTGGGGCGAGGCAATTGCGACCAAAGCCAAGCTCGGTGATCTTTCTACCCAGATAAAAAGCACAATGCTGGTTACGCTTTGGGCCTTTATCGGCATTGAGGGCGCCGTTGTTATGTCTAACCGGGCAAAAACCCCAGGAGACGTTAGCAAAGCCACATTTCTGGGCTTTCTCGGCTGTCTGGCGATTTATATTCTGCTATCGTTGCTGCCGTACGGCTTTATGTCGCAAGCTCAACTGGCCGCCGTTCCCAATCCGTCGACGGCCGGAATTTTGGAAGAAGCCGTTGGTTCGTGGGGTTCCTGGCTGATGAACATCGGACTGCTGGTTTCGGTTTTGACAAGCTGGCTGGCCTGGACAATGGTTACGGCCGAAATTCCGCAGGCCGCCGCCCAAAACGGAACTTTTCCGAAAGAATTTGCCAGAGAAAACAAATACGGCTCGCCTTCGGTTTCGCTGTGGGTTACCTCTACCATGATGCAGCTCTTTATTCTGCTGGTCTATTTTTCCAACAATGCCTGGAACACTATGCTCAGTATTACCGGCGTGATGGTGCTGCCGGCCTATTTTGCCTCTTGCGCATATTTGTGGAAAATTTGCGAAGACGGCGAATATCCCGACAATATTGCCATTAAACGTTCGGCAGCGCTGATTACCGGCGTTCTCGGCGCTTTGTATGCCCTGTGGCTGATTTATGCCGCCGGGTTGAACTACCTGATGATGGCGGTTGTGATTGTGGCGCTCGGCATTCCGGTCTTTATCTGGGCGCGCAAACAAAATGCGCCGGAGGAAAAAGCCTTTACCAAAGCGGAATCCTGCCTGGCCTGCGGGCTGATTATCATTGCGCTCTGGGCTATTTATGCTTTCTCCCGCGGAATTATTGCCATCTAGTGCGGCTGAAGTTCAAAAAAAAATCCCCGTTCCGGTGAAGTGTTCACAAACAAGAGCGGGGATTTTTTGTTATCCGAGCAGGCTGCCGCCGATTGACACATCGCTGCCGGGCATATCGGTAAATTCAATATTTATATTGCTTAAGGCCACGCCTTGCAAACGGTCGGCAAAAAATTCGGTCAGCAGTTTTGCCAAGTTCCGTTTGCTTCCGCCAAAGCCGACAGACTTCATTTCCGCCAGAACGCCTTTGGTTTCTCTTTTTCCGCCAAAAGCAATGTTTGGATTGGCATTCAGAACAACAACGACATAATTCTTTGGCTTATGCAGTTCTCCGGCGACCAGTTCCGTCGCAGCGGCCAAAAATTCTGCAGGATTTTTGTCTTTCAGTTCCGTATTGGTGTTTACAATCAAAAAAGGCATTTTCTTTCTCCAGGTTAAATTTCAACAATAAAATATTCACAATTTGCAAAAGCGCGGGCCTCATGAAATACGGCATAATAATAATTGCTCATAATGCTTCCATGCGTTGCAACGCCGGCAATATCACAGGCGCAATTATTTTTTATGTATTCAATCTCCCGGCAAAAACGTTCTAAAGACTCACGGCGGCTTTCGCCTCCGGGCATTTTCCAATCAAAGGTCTTCGGATTTTCTGCCGCTAAGACCCCTAGAAACAGCTCCCGGTAAATTTCTGCGATTTTGCTTTCCGGCCAGCCTTCAACTATTCCGAAATTGTGTTCTTTCAAACCGTCGAGCGTGATTATCGGTGTTTTGTTCGGCTCGGCCACAAACTCTGCCGTCTGCTGCGCCCGACTCAACGGGCTGGCGTAAATCACCGGCAGTTTCAGCGCGGCAAGCTCCCGCCCCAGAGCAAGGGCCTGCCCTCTTCCAACCTCATCCAGAGGATACAAGTCTTTTACGCCCTGGCATAAATGCACGGCATTGGCATAAGTTTCTCCGTGACGGAATATATATAGTTTCATCTGCTTTTCCTACCAGGCGTTATGATGTATTTTTGCCGGCTTGAAACGATCCTGCGGCTGTGGCGGTACGCTTTCCGGATATCCGATAACAACCAGCGAAAACGGGCGGACATGGGGCGGAAGGTTTAACAAGGCAGAGAACTCTTTCATCCGCTGCTCTGTCGGATAAACCCCGCACCAGCAAGTTCCCAGTCCTTTGGCATGAGCCGCAAGCAAAATGTTTTCCGTGGCGGCCGCGCAATCGCCCATCCAATAATTATCGGCCATCTGATCATTCAGGTTTCCGCAAACGACGATTGCCGTTCCGGCGTCTTTCAAAAATGAGCAATAGGAATGAATTTGCATAATGCGGTTGAGTTTTTCTTCATCATCAACAACCAAAAATTCCCATGGCTGGCGGTTCATGGCGGAAGGGGCATACATTCCGGCCTGTAAGATTTCCATTAAATCCCGGGTTTCAACCTTTTTATCTTTGACATAGCGCCGGATTGAACGGCGGGTCAGCAGTCCTTCTTGCATTTCCATGGCTTTCTCCTCTGTATTTGTTTTTTCAGAAATAATATAATGCCAAATGTAATGATTTGGTAAAGAAACACAAAAAAAATCTCCCTTTCTAAAAAAGAGAGATTTGTTTTTTTGTTTAGCTAAAAATGACACGTTCTCCGTCAAAACAAAAACTATTATTGCCGATAATCGTGCCATTTTGCGACAAAGGCGCAAAAAAGCCGATTTTTCCCGGTGGCAATAAACTGACTTCCGACGGATTTTCAAAGCCAATGAAGACGGCTGAGTTTGCAGAAGCATTTTCCAGCAGCCAGACCAGACGGTTATGTCCCGAAATATTTAATATGCCCGGAACAAGACTGTTCAAACTCCGGCGGGTTTCAGAATCCAAAACCGAGCGGACTTTACTGCCGATAAATACCCAATCCGGCACAAATGCTTTTCCGATATCAGGAAGGTCGACCAGATGATACATCCATTTTCCATAAACAATCTTCTGCGTTTCCGGCGCTTTGTCAACATCTGTCAGGGAGCCAAAAACATCGTTGGTTGTGAATGCCATATCCTCATCCCGGGTTGATATGCCGTGAACCATATATTCCATCGGAATCCTTTTGGGCGCATAACTTACCCAAATGTCATATTCTTCACCGGCAATAAACTTGCGGCTGCCCATGCAATAATCTTTTTGACACAACAAATGTTTGCAACGGATTTTATATCCTTCCGAAACTCTGATAAAAGATGATCTAATCTTTTGTTCTGATAATAATTTATTTTCTGTCATAAAAAAATAATTTTATTAATTAATAATTTGGTTTTGCATATTTTTAACAAAATTTTATTCTTTTGTCAAGAAAAGCAACCCGGTATATTGTTCCTTAATTTTATGAAAGCGATATAAAAAAGGAACCCCGCGTTTTTAACAAACACGGGGTTGAGCGTTTATTGAGGGAAACAGCTATTCTTCTGTTTCGTTTTCCGGTTCGCTGATTTCTTCGACATCTGCTTCGTCAATATCGGCAACGCTGTCGCCCAAGACTTCGCTTCCGGTTTCTTCTTCCAGCTCTTCATCATCGCCGGCATCGGCATCCAGCCAGGTTACGCTGACAACTTTTTCATTCTCAGCCGTCCTAAACAGGATAACACCCTGCGTTTTGCGGCCGGCAATACGAATATCGGCCACCGGCATACGAATCAATTTGCCGCCGTCTGTTACCATCATAATCTGGTTATCATCCTCAATCGGGAACGAACTGGCAACTTCTTTATTGCGAGCCGACATTTCCATATTGGCAATACCCTGACCGCCGCGGCCGGTAACACGATATTCATAAGAAGACGTGCGCTTGCCGTAACCGGTTGTCGTAACTGTTAAGATGAACTGTTCTTTTTCTTTCATCTCGTGATATTTTTTCGGCGTCAAAACCGTCATGGCAACCCCGCTCTCTTCCGGAGCAATCTCGCAATCGTCGCCGCGCTCGGCCTGAAGCCGCTTGACAGCCGAAGAAATATGCTGATATTCGTCGCGCTCTTCCGAGGTGGCATCGCTGTGATTCAAGACAGACATTGAGATAACTTCATCATTATCCGCCAGTTTGATGCCGCGGACGCCTGTTGAGTTGCGGCCGACAAACATACGGACTTCCGTTACCGGGAAGCGGATGCATTTGCCGCTCTTGGCCGCCAGCATAATATCATTGTCTTCCTGACAGATGCGGACGTTTATCAGCTTGTCGCCTTCGTCCAATTTCATGGCGATTTTACCGTTGGACTGAACGTTTACAAAATCCATCAATGAATTGCGGCGGACGTTTCCTTTGGCCGTGGCAAACATAATGGACATATCTTTGCAATCGTCCTCGTTTTCCGGCAGTTTCATAATCGTTGTGATGTTTTCTCCCTCGGCCAGCGGCAGCAGATTTACAAACGGTTTGCCCTTAGATGTCGGAGAACCGAGCGGCAGTTTGTAAACTTTCATTTTATAAACCAGCCCTTTTGACGAGAAGAACAATACCGGCGTATGTGTGCTGGCAACAAACAGACGGGTTACAAAATCCTCGTCTTTGGTAGACATACCGGATTTGCCCTTGCCGCCGCGTTTCTGCGCCTTATAAGCATTCAGCGGTACGCGTTTGATATAGCCGGCCTCGGTTACGGTAACGACCATTTCTTCCCGCTGAATCAGGGATTCAACATCCTGGTCATACTCAATATCCTCAATCTTGGAGCGGCGCGGGGTCGCATATTCGTCACGAATGGCAACAAACTCGTCGCGCATAATGCCGTAAAGTTTTTCCCGGCTGGCCAAAATTGAAAGACATTCTTTAATTTCTTCGCCCAAAGAGATTAATTCTTCGTGAATTTTATCTCTTTCCAATCCGGTCAGGCGCTGCAGTTTCAAATCCAAAATGGCTTTGGCCTGATTTTCGGACAAATGATAAAATCCGTTCTCAACCTTGCGGTCCGGCTCGTCAATCAGTTTGACCAACGGTTCGACATCTCCGGCCGGCCAAGCTTTAGCCAGCAAAGCATCTTTGGCTTCCTGCGGGTTCGGGGCATTGCGGATGAGTTCGATTACCGGATCAAGATTCTCAACGGCGATTGCCAGACCAACCAACGTATGCGCCCGGTTGCGCGCCTGATTCAGTTCATAAATCGTCCGGCGGCGGATGACTTCTTCACGAAAAGCAATAAAGGCCGAGATAATGTCTTTTAAGTTCATCATCATCGGACGGCCGGCGTTAATGGCCAGCATATTCATACCGAAACTGGTTTGCAACGGCGTGAACTTGTACAACTGGTTCAAAATGACATCAGCCTGGAAGTCGCGTTTGACCTCAATCACAACACGGACGCCCTGACGGTCGGATTCATCGCGAATCTCGGAAATGCCGTCAATTTTCTTTTCTTTGACCAATTCGGCAATGCGGGCAACAAGCTGAGCTTTGTTTACCTGATACGGAATCTCATGAACAATAATGGCTTCTTTGTCTTTATGCAGCTCTTCCACCGTGCATTTGGCGCGCATCATCACCGAGCCGCGGCCGGTGTAATAAGCCGATTTGGCGCCGCCGTAGCCCAAAATCAATCCACCGGTCGGAAAATCCGGCCCCGGCACGATGTTAATCAGGTCGTCAATCGTAATATTCGGATTGTCAATATAAGCACAGCAGGCATCCAAAACCTCGCCCAGATTGTGCGGCGGAATATTAGTGGCCATACCGACGGCAATACCGTTGGCGCCGTTGACCAGCAAGTTTGGATAACGAGCCGGCAAAACCGACGGTTCCATAACCGTTTCATCATAGTTCGGCATAAAGTCGACGGTATCTTTGTCAATGTCTTCAATCAAGGCATGAGCGACTTTTTCCAACCGGGCTTCGGTATAACGCATGGCGGCGGCGCTGTCGCCGTCCATAGAACCGAAGTTGCCCTGCCCGTCTACCAGTGGCAGACGCATGGAAAAATCCTGCGCCATACGAACCATGGTGTCATAAATGGCTGCATCGCCGTGCGGGTGATATTTACCCATAACATCACCGACGATACGAGCCGATTTACGATACGGGCGGTTATAATCATAGCCGCTTTCGTACATTGAATAAATAATACGACGGTGAACCGGTTTTAAACCATCGCGAACGTCCGGCAAGGCGCGCGAAACGATAACGCTCATCGCATAATCAAGGTAAGAACGGCGCATTTCCTCGGAAATTTCAACCGGGGCAATTCCTTCCCTGACTTCTACGACATTGTCTATGCTCTCATTATCTTCACTCAATTTACTATCCTTTACATTCATTTAAACTGTGAGAATTTTAGCATAACGCGCCATTAAGACCAGAAAAATCTCCGAGTTATACCCGCAAAAACGTTTCTACGGGCAAAAAAACGGCCTTAAAATCGATTTTGGCGATTTTAACAGAGGAATTTTTAGGTTAAAAGTTAACGCTGTTTCTTTCTACGGGCAAAAAAAAGCGCTCCATTGCGGAGCGCCCAAAAAGATTGTTAACGGCTTAAAAAGGAATATCGTCATCCAAATCGGCTGAAGGAGCCGCGCTCGGCGTGCTGTCCCAGCCCGAGGCTCCGCCTGCCGGCGTAAAGACGGAATTGTCCCCCCCCATGGAGCCGTCGCCTTTGGCATCAAGAAGAACCAGGCTGCCGCTGAAGTTCGGAACAATGACTTCGGTCGTATAACGTTCCTGACCGTTATTATCTTCCCATTTGCGGGTTTGGAGCTGGCCTTCAAGATAAACCTTGGAACCTTTGTGCAGATATCTTTCGGCCACATTAGCCAGAGCCGTGTTAAAAATAACCACGCGGTGCCATTCCGTACGCTCTTTGCGCTCGCCGGAGTTTTTGTCCGTCCAGTTGTCAGAAGTTGCAATGCTCAGATTTACGATTTTGGAACCGCCGGCGGTATTGCTGACTTTCGGATCCGCACCGAGGTTTCCGACCAAAATCACTTTATTAATGCTTCCAGCCATTTTATTTTTACCTTAATTGTTAGAAAAAGTTTTTAGTGTTTGGAATTATATATGAATAATTTGAGAAAGGAACAAAAAAATCAATAAACCTGTGCATATTCGCCGTTTTGTATCTGATAAACACTGTAACGCACTGAATTATCCGGATTTCCGTTATTGAACATCATTTCGCCCCAGGCGGTGTCTATCTTATTTTTATTCACGGCGTCCGCCAGTTTGCCATATGCAAACGAATCGGTTTTTTCGACCAACGACTCCCACAATTTTACCGCCGAATAGCCATAAACCGCCAGCCCTTCCGGTTCTACGCCAAGCAAACGCAGACGCACCAATGTTTCAGTAAAAGAGGGATCGTCTTTTAAAGAAGGCAAAGCCACGACATAAGCGCCTTCCGCCAAATCTCCGAGAATTCTGTCATAAGATTCCTGAGACTGGTAACGATTGGTAAAAATGATAAATTCATCATCTTCCTGCTTTAAGTATTTGGCAAGTCTGGCAACAGATTTCGGACGGCCGAGAATGTAGGCGGCCTCTGCGCCGTTGTCATAAATATCACGGGCAAGAAAATCAATATCATTGCCGTAATCCGCCAGATTATACATCCGCAAGACGCCGGCCGGCGCCGCTTTTTGAAACTCGCTGCGGACAATGCGCGCCACGTCTATCGTGTCGCTTTGGCGGCTGTCATAAATCATCGCCAGATTTTTATCGGCAAAATGTCTTTGATAAAATCCTAAAAAGTCCTGCCCCTGACGCTCGGAAAATCCGACCATTTTTACCAACCCCTTATAATTGCTTACCGCATTCTGGGCGCTAACAGAAGTCGGAATTATCTGAAAAATCCCGGCTTTGGCATAAATGGCCGCCACTTGCTGAAAAGCATTGGTGCAATACGGTCCGATAACCAAATTCATCCGGTCTGTTCTGGAGGTGTTCAACGACATCATCTGGGCAGTCGAAACCGCCAGGCGGTCATCGCACTGGTCATCTACCGTAATCAAATTCAGTTTTTCGCCGTTAAGACCGCCATTATCATTAATCTCGTCAACGGCAATCCTAACCCCTTCGATTATCTCTGTTCCCAGACGGCGAAACTCTCCGGCTTTCGGCGCAATAACGGCAATGTTTACCGCAGAATGCGCGGCCACCGGGCTCAAAACAAAGATAAAAGAAAGGACTTGCAAGAGTTTTTTTATCATTATCCGTTTCTTTTTGCTTAATTTGTTCCCAGTATTAACATTATTTTAATGGATAAGCAAGTAATTTATGTAACATAATTGTAACATAAAAAATGTTGTTTTTGTCAGAAAAATGTGCTATTTTGTCTATATAAGGCATTTAGTATTTGTTTTGGAGAAAGAATATGAACAGAATCATTATCAACAAAGACGGAACCATTATGACGGCTGAAGAGCACAAGAAAAGTTTGCGCGACCGCGACGGGGGAATCAGCGAGCATATTGAGCAGGACAGCAAAGAAAACAGCCAGGCTTCCGCACAAGCCAAATCTGAACGCATCCGCAGAAGAAAAGAAGCTGTAAGACAGGCAAAAAAGAAAGAATTTTATCAAAATCAGGAAAAACGAATGGCTATGGATGATGAACAAGGTGAAGCGGCTGCCGCTCATCGTGAATATCTGAAAGAAAAAGAAGCTTATCTGAAAAGAAAGGAAGCTTTTGAGCAGCTGGTTGAAAAAAGAAAAGCCCAAAAGGCCAGAGCATAAACAACTTACTTCAAAAAAGGAACTCCCAAGTAAAACGTGGGAGTTCCTTTTTTTGTGTACTTATTATCCAAAATCTTCCCCCTGTTTTTCAATAATGCTTGACACTGGCGTTTTGTTGTGTTATAGTAGTCTTGATGTTGTTCTTGAGGAACCGGTTATCCTTAGGCAGCTTGTTTTAATGGTCATTCTCGGGCTTGACCCGAGAATCCAGAATGACAATAAAGCTGATTTATTTGACTTGGATTGCCGGATCACACCCTCAGGGTGACGCCAAGTGGATCCCCGGGTCAAGCCC
>CASGEB010000032.1 GCA_949300375.1 uncultured Pseudomonadota bacterium | reverse complement strand
CGCTCCGAAACAACTCTTCGGAACAACATCAAGACTACTATAACACAGCAAAGCTTGCGTGTCAAGCATTATTGAAAAACAGGGGGAGGATTTTGGCTAGAATAGAGTTGGTTTGAAAGAAATCGGATGTTGTTATATATTGTAATATTATTTGAACAATCAGCGTTATCCGGACATCATTTTTTTGTTGCGAGGCAAAAAAAATATAATATATTAGCGGCGAATTGTTTATTAATGCACAAGTAATGCTTATATTATGCATATGAGCCAGCTTACTCTTGGGGAAGAGTATTTTTTTGTGTATGTTTTGTGGTCAGCGCCTTTTTTGAAAAGAGGCACAGTTGTAGGGAGAAAAAGTATGAAAGTAGGAATTATCGGCGCCGGAAGCGTCGGGAGTGCGACGGCTTTTGCTTTGATTATGCGCGGTGTGGCCCGCAAGGTTGTTTTGATTGACGCTAACGAAAAACGGGCAATCGCCGAGGCGATGGATATTGCCCACGCGACGCCGTTTGCTTATGCCAATAAGGTAAAATACGGAACTTATAAAGATTTGGAAGGCGCCGAAGTCGTTATTGTTACGGCCGGAGCCAATCAGAAACCCGGAGAAACGCGGATTGACCTGTTGGGCCGCAATGTTAAAATTTTTGAAAACATTATTCCCCAGATTGTGGCTGTTGCTCCGAATACGACTTTGCTGATTGCTGCCAATCCGGCGGATATTATGACCGAGGTTGCCCTCAAGCTTTCCGGTTTTCCGAAAGAGCGGGTTATCGGCAGCGGTACGGTTTTGGATACTTCCCGTTTCAGAACGCTGCTGGGGTATCATCTCGGCGTGTCTCCGAAGTCTATCCATGCCAATGTTTTGGGCGAACACGGCGACAGCGAGGTTTTGGTTTGGTCAAACGGCGACGCCGGTACTGTTCAGATTGAAGAACTGGCTCAGATGGTCGGCAAACCTTTTACGCCGGAAGTAAAGGCCGAAATTGACGATTGTGTCCGCAATGCCGCTTATAAAATTATTGAAGGCAAGGGTGCGACGTTTTATGGTATTGCCGGGGCTTTATGCCGGATTTGCCAGGCTATTACGACCAATGAATATGCTATTTTGACGGTGTCTTCCCATCATGATGAGGTGGAAGGCGTTAAAGGCGTTTGTTTGTCTTTGCCGACGGTTGTCGGTAAACGCGGCATTCACAGCGTGATTTATCCGAAACTTTCGGAGAGCGAGCATCATGATCTGAAACTCAGCGCCGAGAAAATTAAGGAATATTCCGATCAGGCTTTGGATATTATTGCTAAAAATGCTTAAAAACTAAGCGGTTATATTTGCAATTCCTCTTCTTTTGGCTTATATTGCCAAGGAAGAGGAATTTTTTTATGGTAGAAATCGTGACTTTCGGCTGCCGGATGAATTCGTTTGAATCCGAAATCTTAAAGGAAAAACTGGCCGAACTTGAAAATGTGATTGTTGTCAATACCTGCGCCGTAACCGGAGAGGCCGAGCGCCAGTGCCGGCAGGCTATTCGCAAACTGCGTAAAGAAAATCCGCAGGCCAGGATTATCGTAACCGGATGCGCCGCCCAGATTGCGCCGCAAAAATACGCCCGGATGCCGGAAGTCGATTTGGTGCTTGGAAACAGGGAAAAGACCGAGATTGAAAAATATATCAACGGGAAGTTGACGGAAAAGTCAATCGTCGGGGATATTTTTGATTATGACGGCTATGACAGGTATCTTATTACCGGGTTTGAGGGCAGACAGCGGGCTTTTGTGCAAATTCAGCAGGGCTGCGACCACCATTGTACTTATTGTATTGTGCCTTATGCCCGCGGCAATAACCGTTCCGTGGCGGAAGAAGATATTTTGAAGCAGATTGCCGAACTGTGCCGGCAGGGTTTTGGAGAGATTTGCCTGACCGGTGTTGATGCCTGTTCTTATCGCCCGTCGTTCAGCGGTCTGGTGAAGAAAATTCTTGAAACTTTTCCCGACTTGCCGTCGCTGCAATTCGGGTCGCTTGATCCGGCGGCGGTTGATGACGATTTTATTGCTCTGGCTGCCGGGCATAACAATCTTTATCCGTATTTTCATTTGTCGGTGCAGTCGGGTGATAATATGATTTTAAAACGAATGAAACGCCGCCACAGCCGGGAAGATGTTATTGCCTTGTGCCGGAAAATCAGAAACGCGCGGCCTGATGCCGTGTTCGGTGCCGATTTTATCTGCGGATTTCCGACCGAAACAGAAGAGCAGTTTGAAAATACACTGAAATTGGTTGATGAGGCCGGGTTATCCAGGCTGCATGTTTTTCCGTATTCGGAACGGGGCGGAACACCGGCTGCGCTTATGCCGCAGGTTCCGGTGGAAATCCGTCGGGAACGAGCCAGAAGACTGCGGGAGAAAGGCGAAACGGCCGAGTGGAAATTTAGCGGGAAAGGGAATAAATGATGAGCGGATGGCTGGCAAAACTCGGGTTGGGACTGAAAAAATCTTCCCAAAAAATTTCGGGCGGCATCAGTGATATTTTTACCAAAAAAAGAATCGACGCCGAAACTCTGGCAGAGCTTGAAGAACTGCTTATCTCCGCCGATATGGGCGTAAAAGCTCCGGCAAAGATAGCGGAGGCTTTTGGTAAAAAGCGCTTTGACAAAGAACTTGATGAAAAAGATATCCGGCGCGAGTTGGCCGCGGAAATTGAAAAGATATTGCAACCGTGGGAGAAACCTTTGGTTATTGATGCGGAAAAGAAACCGTTTGTTGTTTTGATGGTTGGTGTGAACGGAGCCGGAAAAACGACGACAATCGGCAAGCTGGCATCAAAATTGTCGGTTCAGGGCAAAAAAGTTTCGATGATTGCCGGCGATACTTTCCGGGCGGCGGCGATAGAACAGCTGCAGGTCTGGGGCAAGCGCTGCGGCGCGCGGGTATTTGCCAAAGAGACCGGCGCCGATGCGGCCAGCGTGGCTTATGAGGGATTGCGGGAAGCGGTTAAATGCGGCGATGACGTTGTTTTTATTGATACGGCAGGACGGTTGCAAAATAAAGCCGGATTGATGGAAGAACTGAAAAAGACGGTTCGCGTTATTAAAAAAATTCTGCCGGATGCGCCGCATGCCACGTTGCTGACGATTGATGCGACAACCGGACAAAATGCTTTGGCGCAGGTACAGGCTTTTAAGGAAATCATTGAGGTCAGCGGTCTGATTGTAACCAAATTGGACGGTTCTGCCAAAGGCGGCATTTTGGCGGCAATTTCCGAGGAAAGCGGAACACCGGTGCATTTTATCGGCGTCGGCGAAGGAATTGAGGATTTGGATGAATTTAATGCGGCCGATTATGCCCGTAATCTGTTGGATGTGGAATAGTTATGGATGATTTGATTGATTATATTGAGTCTGTTCAGAAGAAAGATCTGCCGGAATTTACGGTCAGCGAAATTTCTTTTGAAATTAAGCGTTTTGTGGAGACAAATTTTAGCAAAGTCCGGGTACGCGGAGAAATTTTTGGCTGCAAAAGGGCTGATTCCGGGCATTATTACCTTTCTCTGAAAGATGAAAACGCCGTGTTGGCGGCTGTTGTCTGGAAAGGCGTGGCAATGCGCCTGCCGCTGAAGCCAGAAGACGGTTTGGAAGTGACAGCGACCGGAAAAATAACGACTTTTTCAGGAAAGTCATCTTATCAGCTGGTGATTGAGCAGATGGAAGTTGCCGGAACAGGCGCTTTGCTGAAACTTTTGGAAGAAAGAAAACAGAAATTTGCCGCCGAAGGTTTGTTTGATGCCGCGCATAAACAGAAAATCCCGTATCTGCCGCAGACAATCGGGGTCGTGACATCGGCAAGCGGGGCGGTAATTCGTGATATTATTCACCGAATCCGGGACCGTTTTCCCCGACATATTTTGCTCTGGCCGACACCGGTGCAGGGGGAGGGTGCCGCTGAAAAAATTGCGGCGGCGATTGCCGGATTTAATGCTCTGCCGGAAAAAGGCTCTATTCCCCGGCCGGATGTTTTGATTGTTGCGCGCGGCGGCGGCAGTCTGGAAGATTTGTGGCCGTTTAATGAAGAGGTGGTCATCAGGGCGGTTTATGCCTCAAGGATTCCGCTGATTTCTGCCGTTGGACACGAAACAGATACGATGCTGATAGATTATGTATCCGATTTGAGGGCGCCAACGCCGACCGGCGCAGCAGAATTTGCCGTGCCGGTTCGCGCTGAATTGGCAATGCAGGTGGAAAATTTGCAAAATCGTCTGAAAAACGGAATGTTTCGTTTTTTGCAGGAAAATAAAAACAAGGTTGACGGGCTGGCGAGGGGAATTCCCAAGCTGTCTCAGATTGTTTTGGAGCAGCAGCAGCGGCTTGATGAGCGGTTTGACCGTTTGAAGGCTGCTTTCCGCCGGGTCGTTGATGCCAAAAAATCTCAGGTGATCCAAACAGCGCTGCGGCCGTATCATATTTTGAATATTTTTGAAAAAAAGCAAGAAAATTTAAAGAATTTAACTGCTAGATTAGACGCAGTGTCAATAGAATCTGTACTGAGACGAGGATTTGTCTGGGTGCAGGATAATCATCAGAAAACAGTGTATACGGCCGAGCAGGCAAAGAAAGCTTCCGGTTTGGAAATTAATTTTGTGGATGGAAAAGTCAAGACGAAAGTAGTGGTTGGTAAAAATGAATTGCAGATGGATTTGTTTGATTAGTTTGGGAATGTTGTGGAGCGGCGCGGCTCAGGCGATTGAGCTTTGCGGCAAGCCGGCGCAAGGGGAAATTTTGCGCGGACATACGGATTATTTTACAAAAGTTATCAGCAACGGTAAAACGCACAGGGTTTCTCCGTTTGGAGAATTTATTTTGGCGTTCGGCCGGGATGATGCCGAAAATCAGGAGATTGTCATAAAAGGTGAAAACGGGCGTTCGGTCAAGTTTAATTTGAAATTGGCCAAAACCGCCTGGGATGTGCAAAATCTGAAAGGCGTGCAGCAGAGAAAAGTTACGCCGTCGACAGAAGACGAGGCCGCAATTTTGGATGAACGGCAAAAAATCAGCAGCGCTTTGGGAAAAGATGTGGAAAAGTCTTATTGGAAAAAAGGGTTTGTTCGACCGGTGGACGGACGAATCAGCGGAAAATTCGGCGGACAGCGGATTATGAACGGTAAGAAGATGAATCCTCACGCCGGAATGGATATTGCGGCTCCGGAAGGGACGGATGTTAAGGCTGCCGGAGATGGGATTGTAACGCTGAATGCCGATAATCTTTTTTATTCGGGAAATGTGATTGTGCTGGATCATGGCTACGGCCTGCAAACGATTTATGCCCATTTGAGCGAAATGAACGTGACGCCGGGACAAAAGGTTAAAAAAGGCGAGGTTATCGGAAAGGTTGGCAAAACAGGACGGGTAACCGGACCGCATTTGCATTGGGGGGCAAGTTTGAAAGGCGTGAAGTTTAATCCGGAGTCTTTGTTGTCGTTAACGAATAATAATGAATTTTGTTTTATTTTATAGAAAATAAAACTAATTTATTTTTGACGGGAGGCAGTCAGATGACTGAAAATTTGAGTAGAAATATACTGTGGGAGGCAATTAACTGTCTGGTGGTAGATGATGACAAATTTTCCCGGACTTTTATGAAAACCGCGTTGTATCAGATTGGGATTAAAAATGTGCGGGAAGCCGTTGATGTTGATGAGGCGCGGGAAATTTTGGCAGATTTTAAAATTGACGTGATTTTGCTTGATCAGCTTATGCCCGGAAAAACAGGTTTGGATTTTGCCCGTGAGCTGAAACTTCATGCCCAGGATAAGGGAAAAGAGATTCCGATTATTATGGTTACGGTGGATACAAAAGAAAAAACGGTTTTGGATGCCAAAAATATCGGCATTCAGGAATATCTGGTAAAGCCGATTTCGCCGTCGGCTTTGAAAAAGCGTTTGTGTACCGCGTTTGGAATCAAACAAGAGAGAGTTTAAAACGTGACTGATTTACATATTGTATTGTTATCTATTCTTCAAGGCCTTACGGAATTTTTGCCGGTGAGTTCTTCCGGGCATTTAATTTTGTTTTCCAAATTTACAACTTTTCCAGATCAGGGTTTAGCTCTGGATGTGGCTGTTCATCTCGGATCAATTATTGCTGTGGTGATTTATTTCTGGTCAGATGTCTGGATGGTAATTAAAGGGATTTTGAAGAACTTTTTTGTTCCGAATTTTAAAAATCCCGGCAATAAGTTGTTTTGGCTGATTTTTATCGGAACAATTCCGGTTGTGCTGTTTGGTTTGTTTTTGCGCAGTATGAATATTGAATTTCGCGATGATGAAGGCTCGAAGATTATCGGTTGGACGATTTTGGGATTTGGGCTGTTGCTGTTTGTGGCTGACAAAATCGGAATGACTATTCGTCAAGTCAAACATCTGGGGATTATTGACGCATTGCTGATTGGGCTTGCGCAGTGTGTGGCTCTTATCCCGGGAACCAGCCGTTCCGGTATTACAATTACAATGGCTCGTTTTTTGGGAATGGAGAGAAGAGAAGCGGCAAAATTTTCGATGCTGCTGGCAATTCCGGCCATTATCGGAGCGGCAAGCCTGATTGGATTCGAACTGTACGAATCGCATAATTTTCAGGAGATGATTTTGGCTGTCGACGGGGTTACTTATTCATTTATTGCCTCAATTATTGCTATTTATATTATTATGTGGTGGCTGCAAAAGTCAACTTTTCTGCCGTTTGTAATATATCGGGTCATTTTGGGGACAATTTTGTTATTAAATTCGTACGGATATATTGACTTATTAAAAAATTGAGGTTATAAGTATCTCCGAATTGTGATTGAGCCCTGGTGGCGGAATTGGTAGACGCGCATGCTTCAGGTGCATGTTGGCTCAGCCAGTGGAAGTTCGAGTCTTCTCCAGGGCACCAATCTTGACAGCCTCCTAAATTTGATAGGAGGCTGAAGTTTTTTCTCATTGAAATTACTGGATTTTTTCCATCCATAAAAAAGTTCGCAAAAACGATATTTAAAATACGCCTTTTTTCTTCAATTTGCGAACTTTTGAAAATTGCAAAAGAATTTTGGCTGAAATTCAGCACCTTATCAATAGCCCTTTCAACAGAGGTATCTGGGGTCTGCAATTTTGCAATCTTGGCTTGGAGTTCAATTTTTGCTGATTCATATTCAGCATTTTTACTGCGATATACCTCGGCAGGAACAGTTCCAGCAATCAGTAAATCCAAAAGTTTTTTCTGATTTTCTTCAACATCAGTTAATGCCGTGCGATTCTTTTCCAGCCGATAATAAGTGTTACCATGCTTAGTTTCATACAATTTTTTCAAACGAACCGCCAAAGCAACCTTCAAATCGTCATCAAAATGGATTGATGAAAGGGATTTCTCAACTTCTTTCAACAAGACTTTTTCGCTGATATTATTGCAATGTTCACAATTTTTGAGGTCTGTATGTCTTAAATAGACATACTTATCCTTCTTAGTATAAGGTGAAAGCAAACATCCGCAATGTTTACAACGAACAAACCCACGAAAAATGTAGGGTTCTTTGGTATGCTTGGAAGTCCGTTTAAACTTTCCTGTTCTCACTTCGGTGCATTTGTCAAACAACTCTTTGGAAATAAGTTTCTCATAACGATGAGGAAAGTAGCTTTTATTATAAAACATCACTCCATAGTAAAACGGATTTTGCAGAATATTTGCAAATTGAGATTTTGTGATAGGATTGATGTTTCTCAGGCATGATGTTTGATTTTAATGAAATATGAGTTTTTGAAGATCAGAGTAGTTTGGATAAATAAAAAAGCTCTTCATTATGAAGAGCTTTTTTATTAGTTGCCTTACAGAAAACCCCGAGTTTACTCGGGGGGTGTTGGAACAACACCGCTCCACGCCAACGAGCGTGGTCAAACCGTAAGGTTTGTAGCTGTTATAGAACCCCCAGTTTACTGGGGGATATCTATTTAATTTCCGACAATAATAACCTGCATATATAGAACTTCTCGTCGGATAGAAAAGCCCCATTCAGCCCAAGAGCCACCCGAACCATCGTTCACATTGTTCCCGTCTCCGTTCACGTTTCAGTTCCTGTTCCCTTCTCAGTTCACATTCCCTTATCCATCTCGGTCGTTCCCATTGTTCCCGTTCCTGTTCCCGTTGTTTCTGTTCCAGGCTCAGTTGTCTCCGTTCCCGTTCATACATCTGTTGCAGTCGTTTTGTTTCACGTTCCTGTTCCAGTTGTCTCCGTTCACGATCCTGTTGCTCTTCCTGTTCCTGCTGTTTACGTTTCTGGCACAGTTGTCTATATTCCCGTTCCCATTCCAGGTTCCGTTCCCATTCCTGATCCCGTTCATATTTCTGTTCTGATCTCAGGTTCCGTTGTTCACAATACCGTTGCCAGTCCAGTTTCCGTTGTTCCTGGCCGACGCCCCATTGTTCCCATTCCTGTTCCAGTTCCCGTTTCTGTTGGCTATATGCCTGTATAACTTCCTGGCGCCATGGATTCTCTATTTGCTCCAGTTCTTGATGCCATTGTAACCGTTTCCGTTCCAATGCACGTTCCCAGGCATGTTCCCGTTCCTTTTGTTTGTAACGCTGTTCCCATTGTTCCAAGCCTTTCCACTTCTGTTCCAGTTCCTGATCCTGTTGTTTCCATTTCCGTTTCCATTCCAGGTACCGCGGCTCCCATTTCTGTGCCTGTTCCCGGCTCAATTGTTTCCATTTCTGTTCCAGTTCCTGATCCTGTTGTTTCCATTTCTGTTCCAGTTCCAGGTATCGTTGTTTCCATTTCTGTTCCAGTTCCTGGTCTTGTTGTTTTTTTTTCTGTTCCAGTTCCTGGTACCGTTGTTTCCATATCTGTTCCTGTTCCCGTTGTTTCAATTTCTGTTCCAGTTTCAGATACCGTTGTTTCCAGATTGGTTCCTGTTTCAAGTCAAGGCTCTGTCGTTCACATTTAGAACTCTCTCTCTCCATAATAAAACATTTTTATAGTTTGACAAAAAAATTAATTAACAAACTTAGTATATACATCATTACGGAAATTTTGTCAAGTATAATCGGAACTTAAATTTAAGTTGCGCAAAACAAAAATTGATGCTATGTTAACCAACAATAATAATTATTATGTCTAACCTAAATTTTTATTAAATTATGGAAACTAGAGAAAAAATTGCTAAACTTAATGACGTACTCGCTTATTTAGGGTTAAGCCCTGAAGAAGCAATTGATCTTTTAGAATTGCTTCAAAAGGAAAATGCTCCCAATATCCCCAAGATTAAACCGGGAATGTTTTGGTTTGAGGACGACACTTTTTCATTCGATAAAATAGAAGGAAAGAAAATAAAAGCAATCGTTGAACTCGTCAGATATAGTGTTATCTATGGCGACCTCACGGCATCAGAGCTTTTTGATATTGAGGAAAAATACCTAAACTGGTACGATGCAAAAGATTATCTTGCGAACTTTTCTTATCCATGTAAGAACGGCGAAAAAATTGTCAGCTACGATTTGTACCAAATACAGGATCTCGCCATAGCAGATTGTTGTGTTGAAACAGATACATCATGTTTCTGTTATCCATATGTACGAGAGGCTTTCAAAAAAATTAACAAGAAATATCGTCATGGAAAGAATTGGTGTTTTCACGATTGTGAAAGAGATTGGATGACTGCAATCGAATTTACTGATGGAATAGATGGAATAAATATAATAAGCTATTCAAAAAAGAATGACCCTTGTTTCGTCCGTCCTGTCCTGGCGTTACCCTTCTGGGTATTAAAAGTTTAGCTATAAAAAACAGCTTTAAGTTTAAACTTAAAGCTGTTTTTTATTTCTGCCAATCGAATTCTTCTTGCAAAACACAACACCTTAAAAAATTTCTGCTTTTAATTTGCATGGACTTTTCTTATTTTCCGGCTATACTTTGCATATGTCAAACTTGGAATTATCAACTCTTCTTTTAAACTGGTATGACGCCAACGGGCGAGAGCTTCCCTGGAGGGTCAAAGGCGTCGCCCATCCCAATCCTTATGCCGTGCTGGTTTCCGAATTGATGCTGCAGCAGACGACGGTTAAAACGGTTATTCCGTATTTTTACAGGTTTATGGAGCGTTTTCCGACAATAAAGGCTCTGGCGGAGGCGGCTGTGGATGATGTGTATCAATATTGGCAGGGGTTGGGGTATTATTCTCGTGCGAGGTCGCTGCATGCCACGGCAAAAGTGATTGTTCAGGAGCAGGGCGGCGTTTTTCCCCGAACCCGGCAGGAAGTATTGAAGTTAAAAGGAATCGGAAGTTATACGGCTTCAAGCTTTTTGGCGCTGGCTTTTAATCTTCCGGAAACGGTGGTTGACGGAAATGTTATCAGAATTATCTGCCGAATGTATCATTTGACGGTTCCGGTTGATGAAATCCGCGGGGTTATTGAAGAAAAGGCAAAGGGGTTGACCGATATCGCCCGACCGGCTGATTATGCCTCGGCAATTATGGATTTAGGCGCGATGGTTTGTACGCCGAAAAATCCCAAATGTCAGGTTTGTCCGTGGCAGAAATATTGCTTGTCCGCCGGGAAAGATGATGTGGAGCGGATACCGGTGCGGCGCAAGCCGGAGAAGAAAGAAAAATATGGCAGAGTTTTTTTGATTTTTAATGCCGCTGGCGGGGTTTTTATCCGAAAACGGACTGAGAAAGGACTATTGTCCGGATTGTATGAATTTCCGTGGGCGGAAGATGATGAAAAGCCGTCCGGTGCGGAAGAGGCCGACGCCGAGGTTTCTCATATTTTTACGCATTTTAAACTGGTTTTGCGGCTTTATATATTAAAAGCAGAAAACTATCCGGCCGAAGGGCGGTTTGTTAATCTGAAAGAATTGGGCGATTTTCCGATGTCGACGCTGATGAAAAAAGTCTGGGCTGCCGGAAAAGAATGCAGTTTGTTAAAAAATAATTTGCATTCAGATACAAGGCTTGTAAAATAATGAAAAAATCAGGAGATTAAATTATGCGCGTAAAGACAATTACCTGTTCGGGAGCCAATGAAAATACTTCTGTTGACGGTTTGCTTTCCTTGTTATCGGAATTTCCGATGTCGGAAGCCGGTATTCAGATTTCGGCAGAAAAATGCGGCGTCGGAACGCCTCGTTACAATTGGATTTTGAAATTAGCCTCCGCCGCGCAGAAACTTTCCAAGCCGGTGCAGTTGGCCTTGCATATTAATAAAGAATGGGTTGAAGATTTTTGCAGCGGGATTATTGCGCCGGAACTTTCCGAATTTATGGCTTTGTCTTATTCTGACGGGAGCAAAATTTTCCGTCGGCTGCAACTTAATTTTAAAATCGGACGGGAGAAAGAACCGGATATTGATATGTTGGCGGCAATGGTGAACGGTTTGCCGGAACACCGTTTTGTTTTTTCTTATAATCCGAACAATGCCGCTATCATTCGCGAGCTTTACCGCAGGGGCGTTATGTTTGACAATCTGTTTGATTCATCCTTTGGCGAGGGCGTTATTCCGATTTGCCGGGAAGGAATTGTTTTTGAAGACCGGCTGCAGGGATATGCCGGCGGTTTGGGACCGGAAAACATTAAAAACGAGCTTGATAAAATTAATGACGTTAATTTGTTGTCGTCAGTTGTTTATGTGGATGCCGAAGGACATTTGAAAGGGGCGGACGGTAGTATGAGTCTGGAAAAAGCCAGAGATTTTATCTGCAAAATTTTGCAGTGGGAAGACGCCAATGTTTGATGTTTGGGGAACCGGTATGGCGATGACCGATAAAAAAATGCGGTTTGACCCGGCCGACCCGATTATGCAAAAGACCTTGCCGGACAAAGGCGGCTATGCCAGATTGACTTATGAAGATTTTTATGCCCTGGCTGCCCGGCCGGCATTCAGTATCAGTGCCGGCGGCTCTGTTGCCAATAGTCTGCGCGATTTGGGGAAAATGGGACTGAAATGCGTGTTTGCCGGAAAAATCGGCGGCGATGACGAAGGGCGGTTTTTTGAAAAATCTTTGCAAAAATGCGGCGTTGTTTCTGCTTTGTCGGTCGAGACGGAAGAACGCAGCGGGATTTGTCTGGTTCTGGTTCATGAAGATGGCGAAAAAACGGTTTGCGCCAAAGCCCGTGCAGCTAAGAAGTTGCGAGAAGAAGATATTAATTTCGGTTTGTTGCGTCAGAGCCGCGCGGTATTTGTCGAAGGATATTTGTTTGAGCAAAATCCGCCGCTGGTTAAAAAAATTGTTTCTGCGGCCAAAAGCGGCGGTTGTAAATTGTATTTAACGCTGGCTGATAAATCATGCGTCAGGGAAAGCAAAGTTTTGTGGCGGGAAGTGTTGCCGGATTGCGATGTTTTGTTCGGCAACGGAGCGGAATATTCAGCGCTTGATTTTGATGAAAATATGCTGCCTCAGTTGTGTGTGAAGACGAAAGGCTCCGATGGTTGTGAAATTTGGAACGGAAAGATGTGGCGGGCGTTTTCTGCCAGGCAGGATGTGAAAGTTGTGAATACCAACGGTGCGGGAGACGCTTTTGCCGCCGGCTTTATTAAAGGTCTGGCTGACGGCTGCGGCGTAGACCATTGTGTTTATTATGGGAACGCGGCGTCGGCAAGAGTTTTGGAATCGGAGCTTTCTTGTCTGTAGATAAGATTGATAAAATTAAACATTCTGTTTTATAAACATATTGTTAAGTTATTTATGCTATTATACTTGTATTAAAAAATACCAAGATTATATTATTATTATAACTCAACAACATTGAAAGGAGGGCGGAATGGATTATGATGACAAACGTTCTGACACGGGGGTTTATAATTTTGTTCGTCCCGAATGCGTCGTCCGAGAAGAGAATCTCCAACTCTGGGAAGATGTTATCAGATTGGAGGAAATCAGAAAACAAAAGCTTAAACAACAACATAATGCAATTTTGCGGGCAAATTTGCAGTTGATGAAAAAATTTTAAAAATAAATATTATTTTAATAAATCCTCCGGATAATAATCTGGAGGATTTTTTTGTGAAAATTTATAAAAACACTTGATTATAAAAATATTTGTTTTATACATACAGCCTGAATGTATGTGAGTTTTTTCAGGTGATGTAATGGTTAGAAAGACAAAAGAAGAGGCTGAACAGACCCGGAATGCCATTTTGGATGCTGCCTTGGATATCTTTTGCACAAAAGGCTATGCCAGGACGACGTTTGATGATATTGCGGGAAAAATCAACCTGACCAAAGGAGCCGTGTATTGGCATTTTAAAAATAAACCGGAGCTGCTGATTGAGGTTATTAAGAAAAATTTTTATGAAAATCATTGCAAAATTAAAGAATTTGCAAATAATATCCGGTCTTTGGAGGATTTGCGCGATGCGCAGGTTAAAATAGCCAGAATGGTGGTGGAAGATGCAAATTACCGGCGTTTTTTGTTTTTTACAAGATTTCATATGGAATGGTCGGAAGGTATTGTAAAAACAGTTGGGAATGCAATCAGGTCAATCCGGGATATTCCATTGAAAGAGTTGACGGATTTGTTAGTTTCTTTTCAAAAAAGAGGAGAGATAAGGCCGGATTTGGATGTTGACGATTTGACTTTGTTTTTGTCGTCTTTATGGGAGGGAATGTTGTCAAGGTTTCTCTCGGGAGGAGTGGAGTTGAGGCATTTTCCCGAAGTCGTGGCAAAAAGTTTTGATTTGATTATAAAAGGTGTTAAAAACGAGAGGTGATGAGATGCAAGTAGGTAAGTTGAAGAACAGAGTAATTATCAAACGAGTTATTTTCTTTTTATTGTGCGGCGCAGTCGGCTGGTATTTGAAAGGACGACTGGATCCTCCTGCCGTCGGGATGGCCGGCGCCGGCGGCGGTACGCCGTATGTGTTGATTCAGAAATTGGAAACGCGGGATATTGCTCCGAAGAAAACTTATATCGGGCATGTCGAGCCGATTAAAAGTGTTGATCTGATGCCTCAGGTTACCGGTTATGTTGAAAAGGTTTTGTTTGAAGAAGGATCCTTTGTTAATGAAGGGGATATTCTTTTTATCATTGAACAGCAGCGCTATATTGCCAATGTTGAACTGCGTCAGGCAGAACTCGAAAGCGCTGAAGCCAATCTGGTTAAAACCGAGCGCGATTATAAAAGACAGTCTTCTTTGAGCAAGCAAAATTATGCTTCCAAAGCAACGCTGGATACGGCAGAAAGCAGCTATCTGCAGGCTAAGGCCGCCGTTGCTCAGGCAAAAGCCAATCTTGATTTGGCCAAAATTGATTTGGGTTATACCGAAATTAAAGCGCCAATCAGCGGACGAATCGGTAAAGCCTTGGTTACGGAAGGAAACTATGTTTCTTCTGCGACGCAAAGGTTGGCTCGTATTGTCCAAACCAATCCGATACGCGTTGCTTTTTCCGTAACGGATAAAGATATGCTTAATATGCGGCAGACATATGACAACCAAGCCAGCCAATTGCAAACCGAATTAGTTTTGTCAAACGGAACTGTGCTGGTTAATCATTTACAATCCCGTTTTACAGATAATGAAGTTAATACCGATACGGCGACGATTGCAATTTATGCCGAATATACAAATGATCAGAATCTGCTTATTCCGGGAAATTATGTTGATATCCGTATCGGCGAAAAACAGCCTCAGCTGGCGCTTTTGGTGCCGCAGGCCGCTTTGGCGCAGGATCAGCACGGAAACTATGTCGTTACCGTTAATGAAGAAGGCATTGCCGAGCAAAGACGGGTTGAATTAGGCGATGTCATCGGAGACAAACAGGTGGTTTTGAACGGTCTGAGTTCTGATGACAAAGTGGTTGTTCAAGGTTTGCAAAAAGTTCAGAACGGTCAGAAAGTTAATGCCCAATTGGTATCTGATGAAGTTGCGGAGGTTGAATAGTCTATGTTTTCAAGAATCTTTATTGAACGCCCGCGTTTTGCGATGGTTATTTCCATCGTTTTGACGCTGGCGGGCGTTATTTCTATTTTTTCTCTGCCGATTGCGCTTTATCCGGAGATTACGCCGCCTGAGGTTGTGGTTTCTGCTTCTTATCCGGGCGCAAGTGCCGAGGTTGTGGCCAGAACGGTTGGTATTCCGCTGGAAGAAGAAGTCAACGGTGTGGAAGATATGTTATACATGAGTTCTTCTTCCGAGAATTCTAGTTATCGTCTGACGGTTACTTTCAAGGTCGGTGTAGACCGGGATATGGCTCAAGTCAAGGTGCAAAACCGTATTCAGCAGGCTCAGTCGAAACTGCCGGCAGATGTTACCCGGCAGGGGTTGACTGTTCGCAGCCGGTCTTCCAATACTTTAGGGTTTATTACCATCGGTTCTCCGAACGGAACGCATTCGACTTTGGAACTGGCAGACTATGTGCAAAACAACATTAAAAATAACCTTGCCCGCGTTTATGGCGTTGGTGAAGTTAATGTTTATTCTTCCAAGCTGAGTATGCGCGTTTGGCTGGATGCCGATAAAATTACGGCTTTGAATTTGCCTATTTCGACTATTACGGCGGCTATTGAGAGCCAAAACTATCAGCCTTCGCTCGGTAGCGTCGGCGCGATGCCGGGCGACGGAACCCAGCAGATGGTTTATACTCTGCAGACGCAGGGGCGTATTAACGAGGTTGAGGATTTTAAAAACATTATTGTCCGGACAGCCGAGCAAGGCGGTTTGCTGCGTTTGAAAGATGTGGCTCGAATTGAAATCGGGGAAGAGGATTATCAGGCAACATCCAAATATAATAATGCCCCGAACGTTGCCATTGCCATTAATCAGCTGGCCGGCGCCAACGCTTTGGACGCTATGGCGGCCGTTAAAGCAGAGATTGAGAAACTGTCTAAAAGTTTTCCGGAAGATATGGTTTATGAAATCGGTTATGACTCGACTGATTATATTGAGGCGTCTATTGAGGAAGTTGTCTTTACTTTGATTTTGACATTTGCTCTCGTTATCTTTGTCTGCTTTGTCTTTTTGCAGGACTGGCGGGCGACGCTGGTGCCGTCTTTGACCATTCCGGTTTCTTTGTTTGCAACCTTTGCCGTGATGCTGGCTTTGGGATACAGTATCAATATGCTGACGCTGTTTGGTCTGGTGCTGGCCATCGGTCTGGTGGTGGACGATGCCATTGTGGTGGTTGAACGCGTCCTGTATTTGATGGAAACAGAAAAGCTTGCGCCGAAACAGGCGACCATCAAGGCTATGGAACAGGTGTCAAGCGCGGTTATTGCGACGACCCTGGTATTGCTGGCGATTTTTGTTCCGGTTGGTTTTATGGGCGGAATTACCGGTCGTATTTATCAGCAGTTTGCCATTACTATTTCAACGTCGGTTTTCTTCTCCGGTATTAATGCCTTGACTTTGTCTCCGGCATTGTGTGCAACGCTTTTGCGCCCGTTGAAGAAAATTACGCATGGGCCGTTGTTCATCTTTAATAAAATTTTGAGCAAAGCCCGTGATACTTATGTTGCGATGGTTGCAATCGTTGCCCGCAAAGTTTCGGTTATCGTTTTGTTGTTCTGCCTGATTGTCGGCAGCGTTTATGCTCTGTTGGGCGTCAGCCAGACGTCGTTTATTCCGGATGAAGACCAGGGTGTTATTATGATTAACGTTCAGCTGCCGGAAGGCGCGTCGCGCGAACGGACTCAGAAGTTTGTTGACGAAATATATCCGTTGATGAAAAATGAACCCGGAGTTGACAGCGTTATGGTGGTTGTCGGCGCCAGTATGATCGGCGGAAGCGGCGAGAATATGGCATTGGGCTTTATTACCTTGAAACCATGGAACGAGCGTAAAAGCGATGAACTCTATTCGACCAATATTCTGAACCGTATCCGGGCCAAACTTGCCGACAAACCGCAGGCCGAAGTTCAGTTGTTTGAACCTCCGGCGATTATGGGTCTTGGTATGAGCGGCGGTATGGATTATCGCTTGTTGTCGACGGATACCGATAATCCTCAGCAGATTGAAGCTGCTTTGCAGAATATGCTGATGCTGGTTAATCAGGCGCCGGAAGTCTCGTATGCTTATACGACTTATACGGCCAAAACGCCAAATATTTATCTTGATATAGACCGTCAGAAAGCTGAGGCGATGGGTGTTGCTATCGGGGATATTTTCTCTGTTTTGCAAAACTACCTCGGTTCCAGCTATATTAACGACGTCAACTTTGGTACGCAGGTGAACAAAGTTATGGTGCAGGCTGACTGGAAATTCCGTAATGATATTGAAAGCATCGGCAAGCTGTATGTTCAAAACAAGGAAGGCGAGATGGTTCCGCTGCGCAGTGTGGTAAATCTGCGCAAGGTTTTGGCTCCGCGCGTCGTTACCCGTTATAACCAATATCCGAGTGCGTCGATTACGGCGGTTCAAAACAATTCTGTCAGTACCGGCGAAGCTATGGGCGCTTTGGAAAAATTGTCGCAGAAACTGCCGCAGGGCTTTACTTATGAGTGGTCCGGCATCAGTTATCAGGAAAAAGCCAGCGGCGGGCAGATTGGTTATCTTCTGGCTTTGGCAATTACGTTCGGTTATTTGTTCCTGGTTGCCCAGTATGAAAGCTGGTTGATGCCGCTGCCGGTTTTGACCTCGGTGTCTGTGGCAATGCTTGGCGCTTTGCTCGGCTTGTTTGTCGCCGGACTTCCGCTGAGTATTTATGCCCAGCTCGGTTTGATTTTGTTGGTCGGTTTGGCCAGTAAGAACGCAATTTTGATTGTGGAATTTGCCCGGGAAGAACAGGCTCGCGGCGCGTCTATCGTCCGTGCGGCGATGACGGGAACAAAAGAACGGTTCCGCGCTGTTTTGATGACCGCGTTTACATTTATTCTCGGCGTGTTCCCGATGATTATTGCGACAGGCGCGGGCGCCAGCAGCCGTATTGCCATCGGTGTTCCGGTGTTCTACGGAATGCTTGTGGGAACGTTTGGCGGTTTGCTGATGATTCCGCTGCTTTATGTGTTGTTCCAGACAATGCATGAAAAACTGGCAAAAAAGCCGGTGGATGCTGAGTAAAGAAAAAGTGCTGTTTCGAAAGGAACAGCACTTTTTGTATCCGGAAAACAAAAGAACCGACAAGCGCAGGGCTTGCCGGTTCTTTCTAAATTGGGAATCTCATCAAATTATCTGGTGTATCCGTAGACGCTTCCGTCAATGGTCCAAGTACCGTTGCCGTTGTTAACAGCAGGGCAGTCCAGTATCGGATTGTAGATGCCAGTAACGTTGCAACCTGCAGCACTCATTTGCGTGTGTGCGCCGGAGTTGTCGCTGGCATAGTAAATCCAACCATTTTCATAGTTGTTTTCTCCGTCCATTCCTATAATAGTAGCCGGATGCCAGGTTCCGTTTTGGCTCGTTGCCGATACAACGCCACTGGTTGTTGCACCAACCCATTTATACCAAGTGCCGGCAATGTTGGCGAAAACACCGTTTGTACAGGTGATAGCCAAGCAATTATACCTTGTTTGGTAATTGCCGTTTAACAACACAATTGTTTTTTGTGCTCCAGTTATCTGTCCTAATTCTTCCGGAATGATAATATCCGGTGTCTGAGGTTCATTCTTGGTGACATTAATGGTAACCTGTTGAGACTTGCTGCCCAGAGAACCATTGTGGTATGCACAATTATAATTCAGACGGGTCGGGTAGCTTGTTGTGTTGCCACTCGTGCTGCCGTTGTCCTGACTATAATTTGTGTAAGACGGCGTCATATCAGAAGCCAGCATTTCCAAAGTCTTTCCTGCAACTGTGATGGTTGCACGCTCATTCACCGTAGTGATTGCATGAGAGAAACCATCAAACGACGAACGGTAGGTTGTCGTTGTTTTGGTTACGTTGAAATCTCCGGATTTATAAGATTCACTGGAAGATCCATTTGAGGAAATTCCGTTGTGTGATACCTTATTGTCGGCTTTGTTGACCGTAAACGGATCAGCCAATCTCCAGCTTAAATTATACTGGATGGAAACGCTTTCTTCTCTGGTTTCTCCTTTGCTGTTCTTGATAACAAGAGTTGCAGAAGACAACCCGGTATTTGTCAGCGTTTTGTTTATCAGCCAAGCATCTACGTCCTTGACAGGTTCTTCCGGTTCATCAGCCTTGACACGGATTGTACCGTTTTGCGTCTTGGCGCTTGAACCGCCGTTATAACTGCAAGAATAATGCAGTTCTGTCGGGTAACTGGTGATGCCATTGCTGGTCGTGCCATTTCCCTGATCATAGTCTTTATAGCTTACAACCATATCCGCAGACGGCATGGTCAGAACTTTGTTTCCAGACTTGAGCTGTATCGTTATTACTGCTTTTTCAACCTCAGTATAAATCTTGTGGCTGAAACCGTTAAACGAAGCAGTTTTGGTCGTGGAAGTTTTGGTGATTCTGAATGCGCCGCTTGTTCTGGTGCTGGTTGTGCTTGTTCCGTTGCTGATGCCAGAAAAGACAACAGAGTTGTCTGCTTTGGTTACATCAAACGGATTGTCAAGACTCCAAGAGTTCTGGTATTGTATCTGCACGGTTGTATCACGCTCAGCGCCTTTGTTATTGCGGATTGTGATAACTGCAGTTGCCAAACCGTCATCGGTCAAGTTTGAATTTTTTATCCAGGCATCCTCATCATAAACGGGATCCGGTTTGGATTCTTCCTGTTTTACTCTGATTATGCCATCTTGAGTTTTTGATGTTGTCTTATTGTTATAAGAACAATCATATTTCAGATGGGTCGGGTAAGAAGCAATATTGTTGCTTACCGTCGGTGAATCCTGAGTATAGGTTTTGTACACCGGAACCAGATCTGAAGAAGGCATTGTCAAAACTTTACCGGCCACTTTGATGGTTGCTTTCTCGTTCACCGTAGTGATTTTGTGCGAGAAACCCTCAAAAGAAGAAACTTTTACGGTCGTGATAGTCTGAACCGTAAAGGCTCCGCTGGTGCGGGTGGTTGTTGATGTTGTCCCTTCAGATATTCCCTGATGAGAAACAGAATTATCCGCCTTTGTAACGTCGAAGTTGTTGTCCAGTTTCCAGGAAATGTTGTATTGGATTGCAACTACAGTATCACGTTCGTTTCCTTTGTTATCAACAATGGTAATGGTGGCGTGAGATTTGTTGTTGTCATCCAAATGGCTTTCCTTAATCCAGGCGTCGACGTCTTTTGTCGGTTCATCAGGATCTTCATTGCCGCCGCCGTTATCTTTTTTCTTCCACACTTCATACAACACATTGAATTTTTCACTCTCACCGCTGGTGTTAGAAGCCGTCATCGAAATTGTTACCAGATAAATCTGATAAGTTATTCCGTTTTCGGTTTGTTCTCCTTGCTGAGCTGTTGTGTATCCGTTGTATTGGATGTTGTTGAAATAATGGTAAGGCAGTTCGATTGTCTGTCCGCCGTTGCTGTAGGTGGATTTTTCCCAATAGCTGCTGACCGTAAAGTTCTGACCGCCACAAGTGAAGTTGTATTCCTTAGATGTGGAGTTCGGATTTTCGGTGCTGGAAGCCGTTAAAGAGAAATCAAGACTTTCCTGATAAATTTTCTGTTTTGCCGGGAACTCAAACCAAGCATTGATCGTTCCTTGTTTGGTATCTTTTTGTACCGAACCGTCATTGTAGTAAAGATTGATGACCCAATTCCAGGTATCAATGTATTTTACATAAGTTGACTGACGATCATATTCGCGCGTGAAAGTGCTTTCCTGCTGGTTGGCTTCAATACGGTCAAGGTCAGGATCAACAGGCGTGTTGCCGCCGGTCATAACCAATTTTACCGGAACATACATTTTGTATGTCTTTTCCGAATCTGCCAGTTCTTTTACGCTTCTTGTTGCCAAAAAACGCAATACAGCCTGATAACTTTCAACCTCTTTGCCGTCTACCGTTTCCGGCGGCAGCTTTGTGCAATCCTGTATTCCGCTGTACTCAATGTTGGTAAAAGCGAAATACGGCAATTCCAGAGTTTTGCCATGGGCTTCCAAAGTTTCAATCCGAGATTTGGCATCCAGCCGCAGGCTGTTGCCGTTTTCAAAATTGAAAGTGTATTGGAAGTATTCCATGTCGGTGGAGTCCGTAACCTCGACTTTGTCTGACTTATCAAGGGCAATGTCCAAAGTACTAACGTACCAGGTAATGTCCGCCGGATATTCAATGTCCGCCGTCGGGTTCCACACAATTGTCGAATCTGTGCTGGTCTTATCTTTGTGCCATAAGATCAACTCTCCTTCACCTTTGTCGGTGAATTTTTTTGCGCCTGCGATTGAGTCAATAGAGATGTTTTTCAAACTCCAGGAAGACTCAGCAAGTTCAATATCGGTAACCGGGTTGCTGATATCATCCGGCAATCCATAGCCGTATACCGAACTGTCCTCGCAGGAACTGAACACACATGCCCAAAGGGCGAGCATCATGAACGTGATGCTTTTCCAAATTTTTGTTCTCATAATTATTAATTTTTTTGGGGTTAATACTAATTATATTTTGAAAAATTATTTGGAAAAATTTAGACAGATGCGGGTGAGTTAATCTTTGTTTTTATATGAAAAGATTTCCCGTTCAATAATATTCCATCATAATTTTGTCCCAAAATAATTTTTTGTTGGCTTTTAATATACTATAGTTTTTGTGTGCTTTCAAGTGTAAAATGCTAAAAAATGGAGAAAAATGCAAAATATTTTGTCGATTTTGAATTTTCCCGAATTTTTTTTGAATAAATAAAAAGCTGTGATCGTTTTGATCCGGGTTTTAAAAACCGCGATTTTATAGCGGGGTATGAGTTGGCATAAAGGCGCTGTCATTCTCGGGCTTGACCGGTGCGACCGGCGCGCGGCGAGTTGAAAGTACCATGTTCCAGAGATCCGCGACCGAACGTCGGCGGCGATCGGTTTGTCCGGTGCCTTAAGACCCGCGATGCTTCGGCGGGATTTGTGAAGGACATAAGGCGCTGTCATTCTCGGGCTTGACCCGAGAATCCAAGTTAATAGAGAGGCTATATTTTGATCTGGATTGCCGGATCAAGTCTGGCAATGACAAGAAGAGGCTATATTTTGATCTGGATTGCCGGATCAAGTCCGGCAATGACAAGAAGAAGCCATATTGTTGATTTGGATTGCCGGATCAAGTCCGGCAATGACAAGAAGAAGCTATATTTTGATCTGGATTGCCGGATCAAGTCCGGCAATGACAAAGAGGGAAATTTGTTTAATTTGGATCCCCGGGTCGGAGCCCGGGGATGACAATAAAAAAAGAAAGCCCGGGGATGACAATAAAAAAAAGAAAGCCCGGGGATGACATAAAAAAGAGTCAGGATGATAAAAGAAAAAGGTGTCGGGGATGATGAAAAAAAGAGCAGAAAACGTGAAGGGCGCGTTTAAAAACGGAAAGAGCCGCAAACCGTTGTTTGCGACTCTTATTTGAGAACTTCCTTAGAAGTGATATCTCAATGCGATACGTATACTATGGAAGTCATGAAGTTCTTCGGACATAATGGTTTTTTTAGCGTTTTCGCTTACCTCTTGAATCAAAGTGGGGCGATCATTATTATATGATCTCTCACTCGGATAGAAGGTGAAGCGATAAGATGCTTCCAGCTGCCAGTGCGGCGCTATTCTGAAAGAAACACCGGCTCCGGCGGTTGCCTGGAACTGGAATTTCTTAAGAACGTTAACCCCTTGGATTTCTCCAGTGGCCTCGTTCTCAATCAGTTGGAAACCGGTTGTTTGTTTTCCGGCTCCGGCACCGACTGTCAGGAACGGCATAACGGGAGCTTTAATCAGATCCACGTTAATAAGTCCCATTGCAGACGGATTGTCCTCGCTCCAGGTACCCTCTGCTTCAATGCGAAAGGCATTGAGGCGGATACCTGCGGCAGCTCCGGCAAGAGCACCTTTTGAACTCAGGTCATACCCGCCCAGTACTTTAAAGTACCAAGAGGTATTTCCGTCAATCTTGAGGTAACGGCGGTTTTCACCATCGTTATTCTCGAATGTTCTCGCCGCGGTCGTGGTAATCTTGCGACTATCACGGTACACAGTACGAGACTGTGCACTTGCGAGGTTAGCAACTAAAGATATCATCACTACTAAGAAAAAGTATTTTGTTTTCATAATTTAATAATTTGTGCACCGTCTCCGTAAAGTTTTTTGAGGAGGCCGGTGCGGGTTGATAAACTAAATTTTTTTTTGAAATATTTTTAGACAGAGGAGTTTCCCCCTCTGTTCTTAGCTTTTTACAATTAACGAATGCCGTAGACAACACCGTCAATTGTGATCGTTCCGTCAGCATTTGCTGAGTAAGAACCCAACATCGGAGAAGAAGACCCGAAAGTAATCTTCATAGCAGCATCTACTTGCGTAGAGTTGCCACCGTTGTAGTATACCCAACCGTCATTGCTGTTAGAACCGTTCATCCACATAATAGATGCCGGATACCAAGTCCCACCTTTGCTGGTAGCAGAGATTTGGTCGCTAGATGCGCCAAGCCATGTGTACCAGGTGCCATCAATGTTTGCATAAACACCATTTGAGCAAATGATGCTTAAACATGTGGTGGTGCTGCCTGCATTTCCGTTGTAAATAACGCGAGTCTTTACTGCGGAAATGATAGAACCCATTGAAGACGGTACATAAACGTCGATAGACGGTTGTGCCGGAGTCTCAGGTTCTGCAGGTGTTTCTGGTTCACTCGGAGTTACCGGAGTTTCGGGTTCCTCGGGAGTTACCGGAGTTTCAGGTTCCTCGGGAGTTACCGGAGTTTCGGGTTCCTCGGGAGTTACCGGAGTTTCA
>CASGEB010000031.1 GCA_949300375.1 uncultured Pseudomonadota bacterium | reverse complement strand
TTCGCGTTGCTCTTTTCTTTTTTCCGAGCAGCATTGCGCTCAGAATGGTTAATAAAAATTCTTTTCTTTTTTGTTGTTCCTTGTACCGTCATCCCCGGGCTTTCTTTTCTTATGTCATTGCCGGGCGTTTTGTTTTTTTTACTTGTCATCCCCGGGCTTGACCCGGGGATCCAGGTCAACAATAAGGCTTCTTTGTCATTCTGGATCCCCGGGTCAAGCCCGAGAATGACACAGAATAAACAAGCCATTCGGAGATGGCAGGAGACGTGGACGCCGCTCCGAAACAACTCTTCGGAACAACATCAAGACTACTATAACACAGCAAAACGCTCGTGTCAAGCAATATTGAAAAACAGGGGGAGGATTTTGGCTAGAGAATAATAAAAAAACTCCATAATCAAATTTTATGGAGTTCAAAATAAAAAATACTACTCTACCACGGCACGCCGTTTACGCAGCGGTCAGGATGTTCCTGACAAAAACCTTCCTGGTTCTCACCCATATTATACAATTTTTGCCGTTCCTCCGGAAAATCTCCCACTGTCAAGGTACAAGCGTTAAGAAACAATATCCCTAATAAAATAAACTTTTTCATATTTTCCGCCTAAAATACTGTCATTATGGCATAAAACGTCAGAACAATCGTCAGCAGCCGGGCAATTCCGCTCAACCAGCGGCTTCGTTCATAAGCTGCCGCGGCTCGCCAGATACCCACAACCACGTTCAACAAATAAAAAATCCAGACCAGAATAATCGTAATATAACACAGCGACCATAAAATCGCCATCGTATCCGGAGTTAACAGGCTGAAATTTTTGGTATAATAAGTCAGCAAATCTGTCGTATGTGTCTGCCGCACCAAAAGTTTCTCAAAAATCTTAACGGCAAAAGTAAGCAGCGCTCCATATAAAACGCCGAACTTCCATAACGTTACACCGAGAGACAATTCACCGGCGCGCATTTTTTTAAACATTTTTTTATCCTCTTCAGTTCAAGATACATTATTGTTACCGCGCCGGCGGCAGTTGACAAGTTTTTTGTTGCACTTATACGCAAATCTGCATCGGATACCAAAAAACGGGAGAGTTTCTCCCGTTTTTTTAACAGTTAGCATGATTCACGGCCAGCCCGCCCAAAGATGTTTCTTTATATTTATTGTTCATATCCCGGCCGGTATCAAACATTGTCTTAATCACGCTGTCCAGTGATACAATATGGTGTCCGTCGCCTTTCATTGCCAACCGGGCGGCATTAACGGCTTTAACCGCTCCCATGGCATTACGCTCAATACACGGCACCTGAACCAAACCGCCGATTGGGTCGCAAGTCAGCCCCAAATTATGCTCCATGGCAATTCTGCTTGTTGGTTCCTCCCATCGCCGCCGCCAGACCGGCCGCCGCCATTGAACAGGCAACGCCGACCTCGCCCTGACAACCGACTTCTGCACCGGAAATTGAGGCATTTGTCCGATACAAGCTGCAAATGGCTGAAGCCGTCAGCAAAAACTTGATAGTCCCCTCTTCCACGCTGTTTTCCGATTTCTTGCAGGCAATCCGTTCAAAATAGCGCATCACGGCAGGAATAATCCCGGCCGACCCCATTGTCGGCGCCGTCACGATCTGCCCGCCGGAAGCATTTTCCTCAGCCACGGCAAAGCCCCAAAGATTAAGCCAGTCAATAATCATCAACGGATCATAATCATTATTCAAAAACTTTTCCTGCAATCGTTTGGCAATTTCCGGAGCTTTTCTCGGCAGATTCAGTCCGCCCGGCAAAATTCCTTCCGTCCGCATTCCACGCTCCAGCGATGCCTGCATCACCCGGTCGATTTTTTCAATTTGTGCCAAAACCTTTTCTCTGCCGAACAAAGCTGTTTCATTAGCCGTCACCAGCTCGGCAATACTCAGATTATGCCTGTCGCACAAGGCAATCAGCTCCGCACAGGTATCAAAATTATATGGCACGTTGTACGGCTCCCGCTCGATTCGGCGTTTGATCTCGTCTTTTCGGGCAACCGTACCGCCGCCGACTGAAAAATACGTTTCTTCCAAAAGCAGGCGGCCGTCTTTGTCAAAAGCCCTAAAGGTCATACCGTTGGAATGTTCCGGCAAAAAAGTCTGCTTGTCAAAGATTACATCCCTGTCCAGATCAAAAGCTATTGCTTTTTCTTGCGCCAGATGCAGAATCTTATCCCGTTGCACCGCCACGACATAAGGCTTTTCCGGATCAATCGCTTCTGCCTCCAGCGCCATCAGGCCATAAATAACGGCTTTGACCGTCCCGTGTCCTTCCCCAGTCAGCGCCAAAGACCCATAAAGCGTTGTCTCCACCCGGCTGACCTTGCCGAAAACCTCATTGGCTTTCAGATTCTCGACATATCTTTTGGCGGCGCGCATTGGGCCGACGGTATGTGAACTCGACGGGCCGACCCCGATCGAAAAAATCTCAAAAAAGCTGTAATACATTCAATTCCCTAAAAAAACATCTTGATATCTTTATACGGTTTTACCCCGAGTTCGGCATGAACCGCGGCAATTTTCTGCGAAACCTCGCTCCAGCTGCTGTAACGGTCAATAAAATCCTTTGCCTTTTGCGGAGACATGGAAAGCTGAACCGCTATCGTATCCTCAAGCAATTGGCTCATCACCGTGGGGAAACGTTCAAAATCTATATGCAGTTTCATATCGTCGTCAAATGAAATCGCTTTATTTTCCAACAGATAATTCAGTTCAATCAGTTCCGCCACCCGGTGCGGCAGAGAAAGCTGCGGTTTAGCCTTGCCAAACAAACGGTAAACCACATGCGTTACATAAATCTTTTTCAGCGTTTCGGCATCTATCACGCCGGATTTGACATATTCCGGCATAAAAGCAATGGAAACCACATCCGCCTTATGCTCTTCAATAATATGCTTATACTGTCCCAAAGCGGTTTGATACCGGCTGTCCGGCCCCAGCGAATGCCCGTTTTCATGCCCGATGACAAACAGATGATCCGTTTCTGGGTCAAAATACCGGTGCAGTTCCGGAGCAACCAGTTTCTCCAGCAGTTTCTTATTTTTTTCCTTATCCACGCTCATCCTGACCTGACGGTGATAAACGTTTCGCCGCCCGCCGCCGGTTTTAATCGCCAGCTTGTCATTATTCGGCAGATTTTGCGCCGTCGTAATCCCGCCGCGGCATTGGGCATAATCCCCGGTCAGCGCCGCCAGATCCACATCTACCATTGTTTGCTTAAGGTCGTCGCTTTTATTGATGTTTTGCTCATAACGGCCGGCAAACGGCATTTTTTTCGCCAGTTCTTTCATCTGGTCTTTAAACTTCAACAAAAGTTCTGTTCCCGCTTTATTAACGATTCCGACGCGGATTCCGAGCATATCTTTGGAATTGACCTCGATATTATGCCCATTGATAAGCGCCATCAGCTCCTCATTCTCAAAAACGCTCGGCGTAATGGCGTCATCATAGCACTCCCGCCCGAGGGTAAACTCCAAAGCACAATCCTGCAAAACCGCCCAATGCTTGTCTGCCAGCATATCCATATCTTCATTGTTCTGAATGAGCGCCTGAGCCTGCCAACCGAGAAAATCCTTAAAAGCCTCGTCCGTTGTATAATACGCCGCCACTTCCAGTTCATTGGCTATGGCTGAAAATTCTTTGGCAAAATATTCCGTATAATCTATCGCTTTTAGTTCGGAACCGTCTCTGCGTACCATCGTCCGCGCGCTCAAAATCTTCCGAACCTCGTCAATATTTCCTTCTTCCATCATCTTTTTGATAATTGTATGAAATTCCGCCGTCGTCAAATCTGTCGGATAAAAATTGCGCCCGGGCAATCCGGAAATCCCTTTAAATATCTCCACCGGCTTGGCGTCTATGCCATTCAGTCCTTCCACACCGTTTAACGAACGAAACAACCTGAGAGCTTTTGCGGCATAAGAGCTGGTTTGAGCCGCCTCTTCCAAAGCCTTCCGCTGGACAATATTCATATGATGGTCTTGTTCCTGAGAAACCTCATTCATAATCTTTGCTGCCGCAGCCAAATGCTTTAAGGCTTTTTTGTCGCCCTCCGGCAAAGCCTTGTAACCTTCAAAATTTTCATCAATCAAGACAACCGGCAGCATCTGCTGGTTCAACATCTTGTCCAGTTCGGCTTCACTATAGGCAATCTCATAACCGTTAATTTCCATTTTTCTTAATCTCCACTGTTCTAAAACGATAAGCTTTCAGTTTATCTGACCAATAAGTCGGACTCATACCCGCCTTCAATTTAAGCTGGGTTAAAAACTCTTTTTTATCGGGAAATTCCTGCCACATGGAAGGCAAAAACAATCCCTGTCGGTTGCCGTCGCGCAGAACAATTCCGTCTATACCGGGTTTCATAACCGCCAACAGCCCTTCTTCATCTTTAAAATCCAGACGTTCATAATCTGTCAAAAATGTAATTCTGACTTCCAAATCAGCCAGTTCTTCCGGTTTTACACTGTCAAAACGCACATCTTCCGAAGCCGCCGCCCGAATATGTTGCGCCACCTCAAGAGCAGCAGCCTGTTTAGCGCGCAGGCTTCCGGATTCTCCTCTCATCGTTCCCCGATTATACAAACTGACAAACACCGCCGCCTTGTCAAACAACCGTTCCGGATATTCTCCGCGGGACGGTTTGTATTTTTTGTGTCCGTTCAGCCATTCCGCCAAACTCTTATCGGCAATTTCAGACAAAACTTCACCATATTGCTGAACATAAAGGCCAATGCTTATTGCCTCCCGTTCAATCAGAGTTGGAAGCTCGTCTTTTTCCTCTTCTTTCTTCTCGCTCAACCAAAGATCATATTTCCAGCTGGCCTTGATTTCTTCTTCCTGTCCGTCATTGGCATAACCGTCAATCAACTGGGAAGACATCCGCATCTGTTTGGCATAAAGCAAAGCCGTCTCAATCCCGGCATCGCCGCACGGCCGGCCCGCTGATGCAGGAAGAGCTTCAAATCTTCTCTCGCCGTCTGTTTTTTTCTGCCGGTCGTAATAGGTTGACAAATCGGCAAAGAAAATCAACAGCGTCTCACCATCATACAAATATTGCTCCAAACCCGCTGCCAGTTCCTGAGATGCTGCAGCCCCGTAAATAACCGGAACCACCAAAAAATGCGGATTAATTTTTTGCAAAAAAAACAAATGTTTTTTCCAATATTCCCTCCCGGAAAATACAGAATTTCCGATTTTCCAGCCGTTCAATGACATCCCCTGCACAATTTTTTCATTAACGGCAATACTGCTGGCGGCAGAAAGTTTAATATTATTAAAAAGCGGCAGCCAAACCCCGGCTGTTTTTTCATCACAGGCAGGAATCAGCATAATCACATTCTTAAACTTCTTTCCCGACTGGGCGAGTTCCCAATAAGCCTTAGCCGTAACCGCCGCCGAATATTTATAACCTTCCTGAGGAACAATCAAAATTTTCGGAAATTTGTTCTGCCTCTTATATCCGGAGCCAAAATAATAACCGGTATCCAGCCCGGCATCCTGAGTCTTTTCCTGATAAAACCAGCTGGCAACCGCCGGAAGCTCATATTTTTCAAGCTCGTCATACTGCGGCACATAATGATTCACTTTCTCGGCATTGGATGACAGATGAGCATATAAAAAGTCATAATTCAGCCATAACAGCGCTATTGCGGCAACGCTCCAGAAAATATAATAAAATGCCCCGTGTTTTTTTACATCTTCATCACTGTCAATATTCATCTGTGCAACTTTCCCGCCATAAGTCTCTGTTGCCGGATATTAAAGCATACCGGATTTAAAATTTTGCTAATTTTTACCGGTCAACGCCGCATAAAAACGCACAAAATCATCAAAATACCTGATTTCGTCCGGAAGCATGGTTTCCGTCTGCCAGATATCTTCGCCGATTCTGACCGGCAAAGCGTGAGCCGCTCGGGCGCAATCGCTGTCTTGCGGACTATCGCCGACCATCCAGACCAGCTCCGGCGAAACCTCCTGCGGAGCCAGATATCCGTCAAGAGCATAATAAAGATGCTCGGGATAAGGCTTGTCGCGTTTTGCCTCATGCCCGCAAACAACCTTTTCAAACATCTTCGGCTCAAACAAAAGCGGCAGTTCATAATCCAGCAGCCGGCGGTCTTTGTTGCTCACAATCATAAGTTTGACCTTGCGGGACAACAGATAATCCAACACTTCCCGCACGCCGTCGAAAGTTGAAATCATCCTGGCAACGTTTTGCAGATAAACCTCGGCATAACGGGCATAAATTTCTTCCGCCCGGCCGCCGAAAAGATTGGGAAAATTATCCCTGAAAGAAAGGCTGTTATCCCTCTTTTTGCAAACGTCTTCCCAGCTGGGCAGCCCTTTTTCCGCCAGCACCTGCCGAATGGCATAAAGCAGCGCGGGACGGCTTCTGGCCAGCGTATTGTCCCAGTCAAAAACCACAAAACGAACTTTTCCGAGCGGCAGCGGTTTGTTTCTCATCTCAAAAATTCCCATATGTTATTTCTCTCCCTGAGGTAATTGGCTTCTGCGCTTTTTCAAGATAGCAATAATGCCCGGAAACGGGCATTATTTAAAAGAAACAAAACAAAATCTTATCTCTTTTTCATCACTTTCATTCCGCCCATATAAGGCTGCAGTTTCGCCGGAATATTCACAGAGCCGTCGGCGTTCTGATGATTTTCCAGCAACGGAACCAAAATGCGCGGCGTGGCAACGCCGGTATTGTTCAGCGTATGCACAAACTTAACCTTGCCGTCGGCATTGTCGCGGTAACGCAAGTTCGTCCGGCGGGCCTGCCAGTCGGTAATATTGGAACAACTGTGCGTTTCTCGGTAACAGTTTTGCGTCGGAACCCAGGCTTCCAAATCATATTGGCGGTACTTCGGCGCGCCCATATCTCCGGTGCAAACTTCCAGAACCTGATACGGCAGCTCCAAATCCTGCAAAACCTCTTCCGAAATAGCCAGCAGTTTCTGGTGCCATTTTTCGCTCTCGTTAATATCATTTTTGCAAATAACAAACTGTTCGGTCTTCATAAACTGGTGAACTCTGGTCAGACCGCGGGTATCTTTTCCGGCAGCTCCGGCCTCGCGGCGAAAACAGGGAGAAAAGCCGGCATACAAAATCGGCAGTTCGTTTTCAGTCAGAATCTCATCCGCCCGCAGCGAGTTCAAAATCAGCTCGGCCGTCCCGGACAAATAGATGTCATCCGCCGGCATATAATAAATCTCATCGCGCGAAAAAGGCAGATACCCTTGCCCGTAAAGCGGACGCTCTTTGGAAATTGAAGGTACGGTAATAACGGTAAAACCATTGGCCGAAAGTTTGTCAAGAACCATCATATGGATTGCCAGTTCCATCTTGGCCAAATCGTTTTTAATCGCATAAGTGCGCGCACCGGAAACTTTTGCGATTCGCTCCATCTCGCTCCAGTCGTTAAGCTCCATCAACTCAACATGGTCGCGGGGCTTAAAGTCAAACTTTCTCGGCTCGCCGACTTTACGGCGGACGACGTTGCCGGAATCATCCGGACCAACCGGGCTTTGCGGACTCGGCATATTCGGCATTCTGAGCATAATATCGTCAAACTTGGCTTTAACGGCATCAAGTTCTTCCAACTCTTTCTTAAGCTCGTCGCCAATCTCGCGGCTTCTGGCGATAATAGCCGGACGTTCTTCGGCAGATGCAGACTTAATGGCATTACTGAGTTTGTTTTTCTCTTCTGATTTAGCCTGGGAAGAAGTCTTGAGCTTGTTCATATCAAGATACAGCTTTTCCAGTTCGTCCAGGCTGATGGTCTTTCCATAGCCTTTCTTCTCAAGCCCTTCCTGAATAAGCGGCTTGTTCTCAATAATGTATTTTATATCCAACATCTTTAAAACGTCCTAATTTTTTAATTGATTTTATCCTTGTGGTAGAGTATCAATTTTACAAATAAATACAACATAAAAATTCAGGATATATACGAAAATGTTTGAAAACAAAACGATTCTCACCGGCGTCAAACCGACCGGAACCCCTCACCTTGGCAATTACGTCGGTGCCATCCGTCCGGCCATTCGTCTCGGGCATGAGGCTTTGGCTCACGACGGCCGGCATTATATGTTCATTGCCGACTATCACGCCATCAATGCCGAAAAAGACCCGGAAGTCTTAAATCAAAAGATTAAAGAAATTGCCTGCATTTACCTGGCCGGCGGGCTTGACCCGTCAAAATCGGTCTTTTACCGCCAGTCCGATATTCCGGAAATCCACGAAATTACCACGATTTTATATGCATACACGCCCAAAGGGCTGATGAACAAATCTCATGCTTACAAAGCAAGCGTTGACAAAAACCGCGAAACCGGCAAGCCGGATGATGACGGAATCAATATGGGATTATACACTTATCCGACCCTTATGGCCGCTGACATTTTAACATTCAATACAGATATTGTGCCGGTCGGGCGCGATCAGGTTCAACATGTTGAGATTGCCCGCGACATTGCCGGTGCATTCAATGCTCATTATAAAAAAGAACTCTTAAAACTTCCGACATATTATCTGGAAGAAAACGTTGCCGTCGTTCCGGGCGTTGACGGGCGCAAGATGAGCAAATCTTATGGCAACGTCATTCCTGCTTTTGCCGACGATGCCGCCATAAAAAAAGCCGTATTTTCGGTCAAAACGGATTCCCGTCCGATGGAAGAACCCAAAAACCCGGATGAAATTTTGGTTTATGAAATATACAAATCAGTTGTCTCTCCGGAAAAGGCTCAAGAAATGGCCGACGGACTTTCGCATGGCAAACTCGGCTACGGACATATCAAAAATATGTTGTTGGATGCTATCCTGAACGAAATCAAAGATGCCCGTGAAAAATACAACTACTATATGGCACATTACAACGAAGTCGAAGAAATGCTGGCCGCCGGCGCAGCCAAAGCCCGTCCGACCGCGCAGGAAACCCTGAAACGCCTGAAAGATACCGTCTTCGGACGTTAAAAACTTTTCTCAGTTTTTTTATTATGTCATCCCCGGGCTTGCTATTTTTTTGTCATCCCCGAGCCTGCCCCGGGGATCCACGTTGAGGCGCGAAGGGTACGACCAGCGTAAGCTGGTTGGGGATTGCGCCTCAGCCGAACCGTAGGTTTGCGAAGCTTTTCGGCTGACAAGCGCCGTAGGTTTGCGAAGCTTTTCGGCTGACAAGCGAAGCTTGACTTCTGAACTTGTCTAATCCCAGCCGGCGTAAGCCGGTGGTACTTTAGATTTCAAAGCACAAAGTCATTCACAAAATCCACTGGAGCATCGCGGGTCTTATGGTACAATGTTGCCAATTGAGCGCCACCGGTCGCACCGGTCATCCCCGGGCCTGACCCGGGGATCCACATTAATAAATTGGCTTTATTGTTGGCTTGGATTCCCGGGTCAAGCCCGGGAATGACACAAGAAAAGAAAACCCGTCAATGACAATATCCTAAAGCACAATCTCTCATCCGGCACTTTAAAATTGCCCTTTATGAATAGCTAGATTTTGAGACAAAAACCGAAATTGAAGCACAAGGGTAGAGAGCATAGCGAGTTTTGTGGCTGCCGGCCTCCGGCCTTTTTGGCAGTCAAAAAGTAACAAGAAAAGAGAAATAAAAAAATAGAAAATAATCTCCCCCAGGGGAATATGAAAAAAGGGGAAAACAAGTTTCCCCTCCGTTATTTTCCCAAATTAAGATTAACTTTATTCCAACCGCTGGCTTTTTTCTCGCCCTCTTGAGGTTTTTCTTTTTCCCAGCCGCGAATTGGCTCTTTCCGTTTATTAATCAAAGCCTTTTGCTCTTCCGTCTGAGCCACGCCGACCGGCAAAAGCTGGCTCAGCAGCGCCGGTGAAACAAAATCCTGGCTTTTTTTCAGCATCGGATTAATAATACTGTCCAGTTTGTCAGCCGAAGGTTTCAGATTAAACGTGTTAACCATACCGGCATAGAAGACCGAAAAAGAATGACACGGCGATGACAAAAGCACATCGGTATTATCTACCCCGCGCACAAAACGCAGCATAATTTTCGGCTGGATAATACATTCCTCTGTTTTATTAAATTCCACATTTGCCGCAGTCTTAAAAAAGCTGTCGACAACATCTTTCTGCTGTTCTTTGCTCAAAACGCCGCAAAACCCCTTCAGCGCCATACCGTCAAGATTATACCCTGAATAAGTCTTGCTCCGGGCGGCGACTTCATAACAAAAAACCTGCTCGGCATCTACAATATTCATCAATGCCGGCTGCCCTGTTTTATTGGAAATCTGATCTAAGATTTCATCTTTCCCGACAGTCTGAACAGGAGCCGCAGGAGGCGTTTCCGTATTGTTTTTTTCACCATTCCGCCGCCAGGCGTCTTTATCTCCCTGAAAAGACTGAACGCCTTCCGGCTCCACTCCGAGGCCGGCCAGTTCATCAGCCACGCCGCCCGCAAAACCATCGGCAGCCTTTGCCTCTGAAAGAAAACACAACATTCCCGCAATCATCAGCACAAACAATCTGTTCATTTCACAACTCCTCAAACATCCTGCCTCAATATAACTTAATCAGTATAAAACAAAATTCCATCCAAAATCTTAACATACCTGAAAATACCCAAAAAAAGCCTCTGCATTTCTGCAAAGGCTTTTGCATCCATTAGAACGGATCGTTGTACTTCAGGGTCGGGTCGTTCAAACGGTCGACATACCCGCTGTCCTTGCTGTCATAACCAACTCTGACTTTAGTCAGCTGATCATAGCGGTCAACCAAATCGTCATTGGTAAAATCGCCTTTTTCCGCACGACGGTTAAAATAGCAATAAACATTTGAAATACCGACAATCTGCCTGTTCCAGACCTCAAACAGGTTCCAGATGACATCATCGCTTCCCCAGCTGGAGCCTAATCCGATTTCATGGGCATACGTCTGATAATCTCTCGCCGGATACAAGAATCCGATTGCCGCATTCCAGCCATAAGACGTACCCCCGCTGTCTTTAACTGAAACAAAAGACGTATTCAACCAGGTGCTTTTCTGGAAAGTCAAAGCTTTTTTATAACCGTCATAGCTGTCCCAGGAATTCGAGTCCGGCCACAGCAACGAGTTCGGATCGCGGTTAATTTGCAGTTCGACTTCATTTGTAGCGCCGTTTTCTTTCTCAACCGGATGTCCGGCCTGAGCCATTGCCCAGCTGATCGGACTCAGCGTTGCCACTTTCAGATATCCGGGAGGACAAGTCGGCGCCGGCACAAAACCAAGCCATGGACTGGTCTCGCACTTAAATTCAGAAGTCGGACAACTCTTAACATAACTCTGCATTGCAATAACGCCCGAACCGAACAAAGAAGAGGTGTTCAGCGGAAAAGAACTGCTGTCTTCCGGCGTTCCTTCTTTGGCCATCAGCCAGTTCAACGTATCGGCGCCGGGCGTACAATTCTTGGTTGCGCAATATGTGCCGTCCAACACATAAATACCTTTATTGATAAAGTCTGGCAGAATATCGCTCAGACGGGCGCCGCCGCGCGTTACCAGCTTAATGTCGTGCATAACGGAAGTATAAGCCGGATTAACCTGATATTCATCATACAATTCTTTTCCGGAACTTGCGCGATAGTTCTTCTGATAAGCCGACATATCTAACGCCACATTGCTCAGCATCCTGTCCACTTTGATATAGCTGTTCGAGTCGCTGTGATCTGAAGACGCATCCGTATTCCGGGCGATTTCAATAGCGCCTTTACGGACATAAATGCTGGCGTCCGGCTTGGTTCCGTCGGTATAATTGGTATCAATGGCAAAAATTTTGTCTCCCGCAGCCGAAGACGCAATAAAGTTTGCATCGTTCATCACTTTGACTTCCTTGGCCTCGGGGTCAACTTCAAAAATTGTCGAATCATCTTTGTCATTAACCTCAAAGCGGGCATTATTAACCTCAACCACCGGAGTCGTGCCGCTCTCGCTGTCCACCACCAAAGTACCCGTTCCGTCGCCGACGGCAAAATGCGGTGTATCGGCATAAACCTCATCGGCCTTCATCTTAATCAATTCGTCCGTAACGTCAAAACCGCCTGTTCCGTCCGGATCGCCGACCGTAAAATTGTTAACCAGAATAGACACGCTGTCCGGATCCGCCCAGAAGTTGTACTGGTTCTCGGCACAGGTGTTATCTGCGTTTCGCTGCGTACAACCGGCTCTCAACAGATTGTTAACATCCAGATCTTCCATATCAACCGGCTTGTCAAATTGAACCTCATCTCTGAAGCGCGCCGGCCCGTTTACGTCTAAAATAAAATACGGATCATAATCGTCAGGCATACTGCCGATAACAACCTGCTGCTGCAGATGGGAAGTTCCCTCGACCACCAAATCTTTCAGCTTGGTATCCCCTGTTACCGTCAGATTATTAAGATTTGTATCTCCGGTAACCGTCAAATTGGCATTGATTGTCGTATTTCCGGCATCATCAACTTCAAATTTGCCGCCTCCTGCGGTCAGGCTGCCGGTAATCTCCGCGCTGCCGGCTTGCAGCAGACCTGTTATCGTTGCCGTCAGTGCCTCCAAATGTCCTCCTATCGTCGCGTCGCCGTCAATCGTTGCGCTCCCTCCGACATCAATGTCTCCGCCGATATTGGCGTTTCCCGTTTCAATCGTCAAACCGGCGCCGTCTGTCAGCAAAATCGCCTGGTCTTTGTCATTGGCGGCATTTCCGTTGACAATAAGCTGTCCGACGTCTTCAATGCCGTTATCATCCATATAAAGCGTCGTTTCCATCGTATTCAGCCAGGGTTCTTCTTCCATTCTCACACGGTGCAAAACGTTTTCGCCGCTGCTGCTTCCGCTGGCAATCGCGCGGATAGACGTGGCAACAATGGTGTTATCCTTCAATTGGGAAGCATTCAAACCAAAATCGCTCGGATTGTCAATGCTCCATACCCCCTGAACACCTTGAATCTTCTTATTTCTGACAAAACCGGCATTGGTACCGATCATCGAGGCAATACGCGACGCCCGCAAAATCGGCATTTCCTGCGTTTCGGCCGGCGTGGTAACCAAAAGCCCCGTCAGATCAGAACGGTCTCCGGTGTCAAAATCACGTTTTTTGACTCTGACCTCAAGGTTTTTAAAAGTTTTTGAACTGGCATTAAAACCATATGGCAGATATTCGCAGAAATGCTCTATCGGAACGGTCTGAACCCCGCCGGGAAAGTTGTATGTAACGCTGCTTGACCCGGAACAATTGGACGTAACGGTTTTGGAACCGTCTCCCAACCCAACAATCGTATTATAATTATCCGACAAATAAGTATCTATGGCATCCATGGCAATGCGAATTTGCCCGGCCGCGTTAATATCTTGCAATTCGGTTGTTCTTTCCGCCGATTTTTTATAAAGCATCGGGGTAACCATCGCAATCAGCCCCAGCATGGCCATTGCCTCAATCAACAGGCTTCCTGCCTGCGATTTTTTATCGTCAAAAACCCGAACCATTGCTTTTCTCCTCAATCTCTACTCAAAAGGCGTTACATAAACCAAACAGCGCTTGCAGCCGGAACAGGCGCAATCCTGGCTGAAACCGCCGTTATTAACCACATAATTGGGAATATACACCATCGTATCTTCCCGTCCTCTGACCGCCATCTGATAATTCTTATCCCCGCTGTGTCCGCCTGACGCCGGATCCGATGCGTCCAGATGAACGACATAGCCAAAACTGGTATCCGTTCCCAAAACATGCTGCGCCGCTTTCAGCAAATCGTTTGTCGGCGTATTGGAACTCAGATTAAGCCATTTTTGCGGAATATATCCGTAGGTAATCAGATACCGCATAGCATCTTGCGACGTGCAATCGTCAACACCCTGACTCCAGTCTTCCTTGTTCAGGCAGTAAATTTCGCTGGTAAACCCGGTATCGCAATTATACCCGTAGGGCAGATAATTCTCCAAATCTCCGCTGCAGGACAGCACGCCGTCGGTATATGTAATAACATCGCTGCCGTTTTCCGGCGGCGTTCTGCGGCGGATATACTCTTTGGCCGCCCGCTGCTGAACCACCAGCTGGGAGACAACAACCTCAGCCTGCGGCTCAATCTTAATCTCCCGCATATCATTGCGAACCGACAGATTGAACGAATACAAAAGCACCATAAAGGTTGCCAAAATCATCCAGAGATACATCGCCCGAATTCCTCAAAGCCTGTTTTTTTATTATCTATCATAACATAAAATGCCCTGAAATCATAACAAAAAACTTCTGCTCATACCAACAATTCACAAAACTGTAACACCAAATTACGGTCAAAGTTATCACAAAAAACATAATTAAACGTTAAAATCGCCGTTTTCCGCCGTTTTTTTTGAAAATTAATCTGATAAGTCTGTTTTTTGCATTTATTTCGCAAAAAAATGTTCTAAAATAACCGTAACAAAGCGGAAAGCGAACGGAGGCGCAATGGCAAATTTTACCGATTTTGACGATGATATCAAAGACAATCCCTACACACAAAAAGACAACAAAAAAATCTTGTTGTTTCTGGTACCGACGCTGATTGTCATCGGCGTCATCGTCGGCCTGTATTTTTTGTTCATTCCGCAATCCGGAGAAAAAGAAAATGCCGCATACAGCATTGTGGAAAGCGAAGAAAACGACGCAAAGAAAATTACGATTTTTTATGACCTGCCGGAAATGTCGGTTCAGCTCCAAAGCCCCGATTCTCAAAACGCCGTGGTTAAAATCAAAATTAATATTGAACTTTCCGAAATGGAGGATATAAAAACTATAGAAGGCCTGATGCCTCAGATTAACGACGCCGTTATCACGCATACCTCGGAACTCTCGCTGGACGAGATAAACGGCGCGGAAGGGTTGTATTGGCTCAAAGAAGAGCTGCTCTACCGGTTGTCGCTGATTGCCGCCCCGGTAAAAATCTCCAACCTTAACTTCAAAAGGTTTGAGATTCAAAAAACAAACTAAAAGCTAAGGGGAAAGCTTGTGGCTGAAGAACAGGAAAACAAAGAAGAAAAAAAGCCCGACAACAAAAACTGGGCCGATATGATCGAGATAAAAGACAATATCTCGGCAAATCCCGACGACGCTGAAAACAGCGCCGATTCCCGCATTCTCAATCAGGAAGAAATTGACAGTCTGCTCGGCTATTCGTCTGAGGAAGACGACACCAGACGCAGCTACAAAACCGGCGTTCAGGCAATTTTAAACTCATCAATGGTGTCTTACGAGCGGCTCCCCATGCTCGAAATCGTATTCGACCGCTTAATCCGTTTAATGGCCACCTCATTAAGAAACTTCACTCAGGATAACGTTGAAGTCTCTTTGGAAAGCATAGAATCAATGCGTTTCGGCGAATATATCGATTCGCTCACCATTCCGACCCTGCTTGGTGTTTTCAAGGCGGAAGAATGGGACAATTATGCCTTGATTTCGCTGGACAGCGGCATTGTGTATTCGATTGTCGACGTTTTGCTCGGCGGCCGCCGCGGCACTGCCGCCATGCGGATTGAAGGGCGCCCGTACACCACAATCGAGCTGAACATCGTCAAAGATATGATTCAGCTGATTCTGGCAGATTTGTCCACCTCTTTTGATCCGATTACATCAGTCAACTTCACCTATGACCGTTTGGAAACCAATCCCCGTTTTGCCACAATCTCCCGTTTGTCAAACGCCGTCATCGTCGCCCGCCTGCGTATCGATATGGAAGACCGCGGCGGCAAGGTTGATTTAATGATTCCCTACGCCACGCTCGAACCGGTACGGGAACTGCTGCTGCAAATGTTTATGGGCGAACGTTTCGGCCGCGATGCCATCTGGGAAAACCATCTGACGGAACAATTATGGGATACCGAAATCCAGATTGACGCCGTCTTAAAAGAATGTCAGATAAAACTCGGCGACATCGCCACCTGGGAAAAAGGCTCTTTTCTTGAGCTGGATATGCAGCCGACCGACAATGTAACGCTCGTCTGCGGAGATGTTCCGCTTTTAACCGGATCAATGGGGCGCAAAAACGAACATGTCGTCATAAAAGTAAACGGAAAGGCGGAAAAGAATGGATAATTTTGAAATAATCATCAACATCGCAATCATCGCCCTGCTGATACCGACGATTATCTTTGCTTACCGGCTGAACCGCAGCTTGACGGCGCTCCGTGAAAATCAGAACTCTCTGGCAAAGCTGATTGGCGCCTTAAACGACGCGACCAATAAGGCCGAAAACAGCATTCCGAAACTAAAGTCGGCAACCGAACACTCGTCAGAAGATTTGAAAGAAGTCGTTGACAGCGCCAAAACCCTGAAAGACGACCTGCTGTTCATCAACCAGCGCGCCGACAGCCTGGCTGACCGTTTGGAACAGGTTATTCATGATGGGCGAAACAACTTAAAAGAAGAAAAGAAAAACAAGACTTCGGCACAAATTCTCGATATTGCGGCCGGCGCCGAAACGCCGGATAAAAACGCCGCGGAGAACGACTTTTCCGTTGATGAATCGCGTTCCGAAGCCGAATTGGAATTATTAAAAGCACTGAGAGCAATCAAATAAGGTCAGACAATGATAAGTAAAATAACCAGCCGCATTCGCATATTGCCGATTTTTATCTTTTTTGCCGTATTAATGTTGTCCGTCCGCGTCAATACGGTATTTGACCTTTTAAAACAAAAAGAAACCAAAACAATCAGCATCACGCAGCAGGCCGCTCAGGCTCAGGAAGATATGAAAAAAGAAAACAGCGAGTTGAACAAAGTCTTAAACAGCAGCACTTCGGCTGCCGGTTCGGCCTCTGCGCCCAACAACAGTTTTTCACAATCGGAAATCCTGATTTTGCAGGAGTTGGCCGAACGGCGCGAGGCACTGGATATGCGCAGCAAAGAAATCGATAAAAAAGCCATCCAGCTCAAAGTCGCCGAAGAAGAGATTGATAAAAAAATCGCTCAGTTAAAAGAATATGAAGCCAAACTGCAAAAACTCGTCCGTGAATACAATGACAAGGAAAAAGAAAAAATATCATCGCTGGCGCGCTTGTATTCAACCATGAAACCCAAAGACGCGGCTCGGATTTTCAATACTTTGGAACTGCATATTCTGATTCCGCTGTTAAAAGAAATGAAACCGTCCGTTTCCTCCGCCATCATCTCTCAAATGGATTCAGGAAAAGCCAAAGCCGTTACCACAGAACTGATAGGAAACAATTTCTAACCGAAGGCCGATTAAATGAAAGCAGAAAAAAGCCGTATTTCCCGCCTCAAGCAATATGCCGCCGCACTATTGCTTTCTGCTTTTTTTGCCGGAACGGTTTTTGCTCAAAACACTACTGATGAATTTCAGATAAATATCCAGATTGGCAGCGACAACGATTATGAACTAGTCAACCGCCCGGAAAGCATTTCGCTGACCTTTGACAAACCGCTGCCGGAAAACCCGGAAGACTTCAGAAGCCTGCTGCCCCGGCTGATTGAAAAGCAGGAACTATCCGCCGACAAAACCGGATTGACGCTAAAGCTCCGCGAACCGCTTATCGCACAAGCCTCTCGCAAAGGCAGCATTTTGAACATCAGCCTGAAAGCACAGGAAGACAAAACTTTCTCCGACGGCACGGATAATATAGAAATCAGCTATGGCGAGCACCCCGATTTTTACCGTTTTGTCTTCAAATACGGCCAGGCGCCTTTATATTCCGTAAAATCGCAGGATATGCAGACATCAGTCTATTTCCTGAACAACGTCCGCCTTCGGACTGAAGCGCTAAAGTCTTATCCTTTTTTTCCGGGAATTACGATAACCCCCAATACCATGGGTGGACAAACAATGACTATTCCGGCCGGAATGGTAAAATCAGCCGAATACGATAACAAAATTATCATTGACGTATCCAAAGTATCTGACGGCAAAGTCTTTGATGACAGCACTGCAGAAATAAAAGTTGCCGGCATCAACCTCCCCAAAGCGCCGGAAATTTTGCCGACCGCTCCGGCACAAGAAAAATTTCTGTCTCCGGAGCGCATTGTCAGTCTTGGTTTCTCTTGGAACACGGCAGCCAACATTGCCGTTTTCCGGCGGGAAAATTATCTCTGGATAATTTTTGATCAACGCAAAAAAATTAACAAAGAACAGTTGCTGGCCGACGCCTCCCCGCTGGTTGAAGAAATAGTCCTCATACCACATACCAAAGCAACTGTTTTGCGCTTAAAAGTCAAACCGGAAGTTCGCACAAACCTGCGTAAGGAAGGCTTGCTTTGGATTGTTGACTTATCCATTGCCGGACTGCAGGAAGACATTAAGGATATGAACATCTTTACCCGTTACGACAGCCTGGATCATCCCTACTTTTTCATTCCGACTTCCGTAGCCGGCAACATCATATCCGTTGTCGATCCTGAAATCGGCGACAACCTGATTGCCGCAACCATTTCCGATGTCAACACCGGCATCAATGCCCCCTATTCATATCCGGATTTTGATTTTCTGCGTTCGTTAAACGGTGTTGCAATCGTCCCCAAAAACACCGATTTAAGCATAGAAAGAGGCAATACCGGCATTATTATCAAAGCCACCCATGGCTTAAACATTTCCCCGGATCTGGACTACAAAAAACGCCAGCAGGATTTGTTAAACGCCGGACACGAACAAAAAGGCTTTGACCTGAGCATTAGTCCGAGTCTGCTGAATATGCCCTATACCGCAGCCGTTGCACAATTAAAACAAGACATTGAGACAGCCCCGATAGATAAAAAAATCACCGCGAGACTGATGCTGGTGCGTTACTATATTTCCTACGGATTGGGTGCGGAAGCCTTAAAAGGGCTCCGCCATCTGACACGGCTTCCCGGCTATCGGCCGTCTGAAGAAACCGAAGGTTTGTTCGGTGTTGCCAACTTTTTGCTCCGCCGTTATGAAAACGCTATGGAAAACCTCTCATTTGGTTCCCTGCCCTCTGACAATGAAGCCGTCTTCTGGCGGACTCTGGCGGCAACCGGGCTAGAGCAGAAAAAAGAAAACAATATCATTTTAACGTCTTATATCTCGCTCATAAAAGACTATCCAATCCCGCTAAAAGCCAGAATAGCTCTTATTGCGGCCCAAAATGCCCTTGATTCCGGAGACGACCTGGCTGCCCAGAATTTTATCGACGTTTTGAACAGCATCGAAAGCAAAAACCTGTATTACCAGGCGCGCATTGCCTATTTAATGGCACGGCGGAGGGTTTTGCAGGGATACCCGCGCAACGGTATAAAACTGTATAATAGCGTTGCCGTTTCGCCGTCTCAAAAATATTCTGCCTTGGCGCGTTATGAAGCAACGACTTTGAGCAAAAAGCTCGGAACGCTGCCGCTGAAAAAGGCCATAAAAGAACTGGAACAGCTTTATTATGCCTGGCCGGATAAACAATTCCGCCTAAAGCTTTTGCGGACATTGGCCGACTATTACAGCCAGGATTCTGATTTTCTCAGCGCCCTGAGAAAACTTAATATGAGTATGCGTCTGGAAAGCGAAGAAGAAAAACCGGAGACCCTGAAAAAAATGGTTAACATTTTGGAAGACGTCTATATCAATAATCGCGCCGACAATCTCGCACCTTTAAAATCTTTGGCCATTTACAAAGAATTTGAGTGGCTTGCGCCGCAAAGTCCCCGTTATAATGAAATCATACGCAGGCTTGCCGACCGTTTGGTTGCCGTAGATTTGCTGCCGAGAGCCTTCACGCTTTTGCAAAACCAGCTAAAATTCGGCCGGTTGGACAATAAAGAACGAGCCGCGGTCGGAACGCGTCTGGCTCTAATCAGCCTTTTTGAAGACAAAAACTCTGATGCCCTATTCTTTCTTGACCAAACCGAAACATCGGACATCAGCCCGACATTATGGGCTCAGCGGAGAATTATCCGCGCCAAAACCCTGTCCAATCTCGGACGGGACGATGAAGCAATAGAACTGTTAAGAGACGATTACAGCAAAAACGCTTTGCTGCTGAAAAGCGAAATCTATTGGAACGCCGGTCTGTGGAACGAAGCTTCCGACAGTATCCGCTATCTGGTCGAAAAGCCCAAACCGGGAACCCCTTTAAGTCAGGAACAAATCGGCTATATTCTGGATTGGGCCACCGCTCTGCAGAAATCCGGAAAAATAACCGTATTAGTTCGTTTGCGCAATAAGTTTTTGCCCTATTTTGAAAATACAAAATATTATAGTCCATTTAGCGTATTAACCGGCAATCTGGAAAATGACAAAATCGATCTGAAAGCCATCAACCAAACCATCAATGATGTCCAGGCTTTCAGCAATTTTACAAAATTATATAACGATTCGCTAAAAAACAATCATCTGGACACCCAAGGCGATGAAAAACAATAAATTCAAAATTGTCAGCCCGTTTGAACCTTCCGGAGACCAGCCCCAGGCAATTGCAGAACTTTGCGATGGCTTGAAAAACGGCTTGAGCGACCAGGTTTTGCTCGGAGTAACCGGCAGCGGCAAAACGTTCACCATGGCAAAAATCATAGAACAAACCCAGCGGCCGGCATTAATTATGGCGCCGAACAAAATATTGGCAGCTCAGCTTTATACCGAAATGAAAGAATTTTTTCCGGATAACCACGTTGAATATTTCGTTTCTTATTACGATTATTATCAGCCGGAAGCTTATGTCCCCAAAACAGACACCTATATTGAGAAAGATTCCGCAATCAACGAGCAAATCGACCGGATGCGGAACTCGGCAACCCGTAGTCTGCTGGAAAGCAACGATGTTATTATCGTTGCTTCGGTTTCCTGCATTTACGGATTGGGAGATGTCGAGGCCTATGCCGCAATGACTCTTCCTCTGCATATCGGACAGGAAATTTCGCCTCAACAAATTTTCAAACGTCTGGCAGAGCTTCAATACGAACGCAATCAGATGAACTTTGTCCGCAGCACTTTCCGCGTTCAGGGAGACACAATAGATATCTTCCCCTCCCATTATGAAGACAAAGCCTGGCGGATATCTCTTTTTGGCGACGAGATTGAAAGCATCGGCGAATTCGATTCTCTGACCGGCAAAAAAACATCCGATTTGGAAGAAATCGTTGTTTATCCGGCCAATCATTATGTAACGCCGCGGCCGGCAATTTCCAAAGCCATTATTGGAATAAAAGAAGAACTGGCCGACCGCATAGAAGAATTCAAAAATGAAAACAAGCTTCTGGAGGCTCAGCGGCTGGAACAACGGACGCGTTTTGATTTGGAAATGCTGGAAACGACCGGTCATTGCAAAGGGATTGAGAACTACTCGCGTTATCTGACCGGCCGTCCGGCCGGAGCGCCGCCGCCGACACTATTTGAGTACCTGCGCAAAGACACAATCATCTTTATTGATGAAAGCCACATTTCCCTGCCCCAAATTGGCGGTATGTACCGGGGAGACCGCAGCCGCAAAGCAACGCTGGCCGACTATGGTTTCCGTCTCCCGTCCTGCATAGACAACCGGCCGCTCACTTTTGACGAATGGAACAGTATGCGCGGACAAACAATCTACGTTTCCGCCACGCCCGGTGATTGGGAACTGGAACAAAGCGGCGGCACATTCACCGAGCAGATTATCCGCCCGACTGGTCTGACAGACCCGATATGCGTTGTCAAACCGGTTGAAAACCAAATCGATGACTTAATGGAGGAATGCCGCAAGGTCATTGCCAAAAAAGAACGCATTTTGGTAACCACTCTGACTAAAAAAATGGCGGAAGACTTAACCGAATACCTTAATGAAAACGGCATCAAAGTTCGTTATATGCACTCGGATATCGATACACTGGAACGCATAGACATCATCCGCGACCTCCGGCTTGGCGTTTTTGACGTTTTGGTCGGCATCAACTTATTGAGAGAAGGCCTGGACATTCCGGAATGTTCCCTTGTCGCCATTTTGGACGCCGATAAAGAAGGCTTTCTGCGCTCGACCAGGTCCCTGATTCAAACCATCGGGCGAGCCGCCCGCAATGCCGACAGCCGGGTTGTTCTTTATGCCGACAAAATGACCGATTCAATCAAACAGGCTTTGGAAGAAACAAACCGCCGCCGGGAAAAACAATGCCAATACAACATCGCCCACGGCATAACGCCGCAAACCATCAACAAAGCCATCTCCGGAACCTTGCAAAACATGACTCAGGATTACTCGGACGAAAACAGTCAGACTATAGCTTCCGTCTCCGGCGAAGACCTGAAAAACTTTGATAAACGAATAAAAGAATATACCAAAAAGATGAAAGATGCTGCCGCAAATCTTGAATTTGAAGAGGCTATGAAATACCGCGACAAAATCCGCGAACTGGAACGGCAATACCTCAGGAGCTGAATTTCTATAGAAAACAGGTTTTAAAATATCTTCATCCAAAAGAAAAGAGGCTCATAAAGAGCCTCTTTTCTTTCGCCGTTACAGACTATTTGTTTTTCATTGCGTCGATTCTTCTCTGAATCTCGCCTTCATCAAGCGTCTGTAAAATCTGGCCGTCCAAAATCATCGTCGGAACGCCGCGGATTTCAATGGTATTGGCCAAATCTGCGGTATCTTGAATGGTTTTAAGAACTTTTGCCGAATTCATATCAGCCTTCATTTTGGCAACATCAATACCGGCATTGGCAGCCAATTCATCAATTTTGGCTTCGCTCAAAGCACCGTCATTTTCCATCATTGCAGACCAGAGTTCCTGATATTTGCCTTGTTCTTTGGCAGCCAAAGCAGCTTTAGCGGCATAATCGGATACCGGCCCGAGGAAAGTCAGTTCTCTCAAAACCAGACGGACATCATTGTTCTTGGCAACAATATTTTTCAAAGCCGGATACAATCTGTGGCAGAAACCGCAGGAGAAATCAAAGAATTCAACTATAGTGATGGAACCGTTCGGATTTCCGATAACGGCAGCACCTTCATATTCAGTAATTTCTTTAATATTCTGCTTAATCTTTTCGGCAGCAGCTTTCTGTCTTGCTTCTTCCTGTTGAATCTGATAACGCTGCATAGCATCAAAAACGATTTCCGGATTATTGTTCAAGACGGTTCTTATCGTCTCAACATCTGTCGATGCAACCGGAGCAGCTGCGGGAGCGGCAGTCTCGGCAGCCGGCGCGGCTTTGTTGCATTTGGTCATGCATACCGCGGCACAGGCAACGGAAATAATCAATGCCAGCAAAGAGACATAAATTGCATTAATTTTGTTCATCTTACATTTCCTTAAATTTATTAAATACAAATATAATTTAGCTAATCTATAATATATTTACAACGGACATATTAGTTTATAATTATTAATATTCTCCAAATATCTAAATCTTTTTTTCATATTTAGACAATATAATCACCCAAAAATAAATGAAGAGGAAAAAATGTTTCATATCAAAGTATCGTTGTTTTCACACACCCGGGAACTGGAAACCAAAATAGACCAGTTTCACGACAAACTTCTTGAAGTGGCAATGAACTTCAGAAAAGCCGTCCGCATATTCTTAAAAGAACGGCGGAGCGACGGCTACCGCAAAATCAGCAAACAGATTCGAAACATTGAACACGAGGCCGACCGTTTGCGCCGCGAAATCGAGGCCGATTTATACAGTCAGAATCTGATTCCGGATCTTCGGGCCGATGTGCTTCACCTGGTGGAAAATGTCGATAAGGTCATTAACAAATTTGATGAAGCAACGCACGACTTTTATATCGAACGGCCGGACATTCCGGAAAAATTTCACAGCGCTTTTCTGTCATTGTGCGACTTAAGCTCTGATTGTGCCGAAAATCTTGCCATTGCCAGCCGGGCTTTTTTCCGCGATTTAAGCTCCGTCAGAGATTATTCGCAAAAAGTATACCTGATTGAAAATGAATCCGACACCGGATCCGCCCATCTGCGAAACGCTATTTTTGATACGGATCTTCCTTTGGCCAACAAACTGCAGCTCAATCTTTTGGTAAGGGAAGTCGCCGATATTGCCGACATTGCCGAAGACTGCGTTGATGAACTGCTGATTTTCACAATCAAGAGAGACATTTAAAATATGGATGGATTATTTTTAATATTCTTAAGCAGCGGCCTGTTTTTAGGCTGGTCATTAGGAGCCAACGATGCCGCCAATATTTTCGGCACCGCGGTCGGAACAAAAATGGTAAAATTCCGCACGGCAGCAATTATATCTTCCGTCTTCATCATACTCGGCGCCGTTTTTGCCGGTTCCGGAGCAAGCCAGACATTAAACCGGCTGGGCGAAGTCAATACGCTGGCGGGAGCCTTTATGGTCGCATTGTCTGCTGCCGTCAGCGTTTATTCCATGGTCAAAAGCGGCATTCCCGTCTCCACCTCTCAGGCCATTGTCGGCGCCATTGTCGGCTGGAACTTCTATGCCGGCAAACCGACGGATTACGGAACATTATCCCAAATCGTCAGTACTTGGATTATCTGCCCGGCGCTTTCGGGTCTGATTGCCATCGGATTATATTTCTGCATCCGGCGCCTGATTCGCAAATCGCGTTTGCATATTCTGCGGCAGGACAGCTGCACTCGCATCGGCCTGATTCTGGCCGGCGCTTTCGGAGCCTTTGCCCTCGGCGCCAACAACATTGCCAACGTTATGGGAGTCTTCGTCGATTCCAGCCCTTTAAAACCAATAACTTTCAGCAACGGTTTCACTTTAAATGCCGCTCAGATTCTGTTTTTAATCGGCGGCATATCCATCAGCGTCGGCGTTGCAACCTACTCGCACAAAGTCATAAATACGGTCGGGATTAACCTAATGTCTATGACGCCGGTTATCGCCTGGATTGTTGTTATTTCCCAATCGCTTGTTTTGTTCTTATTTGCGTCTCAGGGGCTGCAGTCTTTTCTGCAAAACAGCGGCCTGCCGTCGATTCCGCTGGTTCCGGTATCCAGCTCTC
>CASGEB010000030.1 GCA_949300375.1 uncultured Pseudomonadota bacterium | reverse complement strand
GCAGGCCTCGGCGGTGTAGGTGTAATCGCAGGTTTGCGGGTCGAAACAAAAATATTTGCTGGTGTCAAACGGACATTTAACCCCGTCGTTCGGGCATTCATCGGCGGTATATTTATACCCCATTGTCTCACAGTCCGGGGTCTGGGCGCAGGCCGCCAAAGTATAACCGGATGCAAAAGCGGTGCAGCACAAGACGCTCCAAAAAATATATTGTTTCATCAAATCTCTCCCGTCAAAACAAACACATAGGGATACTATACCACACCTCAGACGAATAGTCAATACATAATGAAAAGTATAACGGGGATTTTGGCTAAAATATTTTTTTGATTTCTACATAACAAAAAACAGTCCCCGCATCAAAAACGGGAACTGTTTTCTAAACAAAAAAACTTTTTTAGTTAGCTTCTTTGGCAGCTGCTTCTGCTGCGGCTTTCTCTTCGGCAACACGAGCCAGGTCTTTGGCGCCTTTGGCATTAACGTCTCTGTCAACCAGTTCGATAATAGCCATCGGAGCACAGTCGCCATAACGGAAACCGGCTTTCAAAACTCTGGTATAACCGCCGTTACGGTCTTTATAACGCTCAGCCAGCGTAGAGAAAAGCTTGGAAACGACTTCGTTGTCACGAAGAAAAGCCAATGCTTGTCTGCGGTTGCTCAAATCGCCCTTTTTGCCCAAAGTAATCATATTGTCAACAAAGGTTCTCAAATCTTTAGCTCTCGGAAGAGTAACACTGATCTGTTCATGTGTCAAAACCGCATTTGTCAGATTAGCAAACAAAGCTCTTCTCTGGCTTTTTGTCATATTTAATTTTCTATGTTTCATTCCATGTCTCATGACATATTTCCTTTCAATTTCTCTGTGCCTTGCTGCGCAAGACGGATAAAACATACATCTCCACCACGGTTCTGCTATCGCATTCATGCATGGAGAACTTTACATTCCCGATATCGGGGAAACGACTTGAAGACAGTCCTATAGCAAGATTTCAGGACGGAGAGAGCAAAACTCATAAAGTTTGCAAAACATTTCTCCGCCCCGCTAAATCTGTTAGATGACCATTGTACAAGTCATTAAAAGTGTTCGTCAACCCGACGAATCAATTCTTCAATATTCTCAGGCGGCCAACCCGGCGTATCCATTCCAAGATGAATACCCATCTTAGCCAGAACTTCTTTAATTTCATTCAACGATTTTCTACCGAAATTCGGCGTTCTGAGCATCTCGGCTTCTGTTTTCTGAACCAAATCGCCAATATAAACAATATTATCGTTTTTGAGGCAATTTGCAGAACGAACAGACAGTTCAAGTTCTTCAACCTTTTTAAGCAGATTCTTGTTGAACGGCAGTTCTTCTTTCTCAACTTCGACTTCGCTTTCCGGCTCGTCAAAATTGATAAACGGTTTCAACTGGTCTTGCAGAATTCTTGCCGCCAAAGCAACTGCATCTTCCGGAGAAACAACGCCATTTGTTTCAACGACCAAAGTCAGCTTGTCATAGTCGGTAACTTGCCCGACGCGGGTATTCTCAACCTTATAAGAAACCTTCTTAACCGGAGAATAAATCGCATCAACGGCAATCAACCCGATCGGCGCGTCGGCAGCTTTGTTCTGAAAAGCCGGAACATAACCTTTGCCGGTATTAACCGTCAGTTCCATATTGATTTTTGCACCGGCATCCAGATTGCAGATAACATGGTCAGGATTTTTAATCTCGACGTCATGCCCTGTTTCAATCATCTGCGCGGTAACCTCACAAGGACCTTCAGCCTTCAAAGTCATCGTTTTCGGACCTTCGCCGTGAACAGCCACAGCCAGCCCTTTAATGTTCAGGACGATATCCGTAACATCTTCTCTGACGCCTGGAATAACGGAAAATTCATGAAGAACACCGTTAATTTTGATGGAGGTTACGGCACCGCCTTGCAGAGAAGACAGCAAAACGCGTCTCAGCGCGTTACCTAATGTTAAACCGAAACCCCGCTCCAGAGGTTCAACCACGATTTTAGCTTTGTTACCGCCATCACTAGGAACAACTTCTAAGTTCGTAGGTTTAATAAGTTCTTGCCAATTCTTTTGAATCACTGGTATGTCCTCTTTCAATTAGTGCATATGCATATTTTACAAAACTTCAAGAGAAGGCGAGGCACTAAAGCAGCCTCGTTCTCTTCACATAACAAAGATAAAGACTAAACGCGGCGTCTTTTTCTCAAGCGACAGCCATTGTGAGGAATAGGAGTAACATCGCGGATTGACGTGATGGTAAAACCTATAACTTGCAATGCTCTGATCGCAGATTCTCTACCAGAACCGGGACCTTTAACTTCAACTTCCAGAGTTTTCATACCATGTTCCTGAGCTTTTCTTCCGGCGTCTTCAGCAGCTACCTGGGCAGCATACGGAGTAGATTTTCTGGAACCTTTAAAACCCTGGGCACCCGATGTCGACCAGGCAACCGTATTGCCCTGCGCATCGGTAATTGTAATTCTTGTATTATTGAAAGTAGAATTTACATGAGCAACGCCCGCTGTAATATTCTTTTTTTCTTTTCTTTTCACGCGTTGTGATACTGCTTTTGCCATTTAACAACTACCCTTCAAACTATTTCTTCTTGTTAGCGACCGTTTTACGTTTGCCTTTGCGGGTTCTGGCATTCTGTTTAGTACTCTGTCCGCGAACCGGCAAACCTTTACGATGTCTCAAACCTCTGTAGCAGCCGAGATCCATCAGTCTTTTAATATTGACACCGACTTCACGGCGCAATTCACCTTCAACCACACAGTTTGAATCAATTTCTTCACGGATTTTGGCAATCTCGTCCTCGCTCAGATCCTGAACGCGGCGGTCGCCGGAAACTCCGGTTTTTGCACAAATGTTTTGAGCAGTTTTTCTTCCGATACCAAAGATATAAGTCAGCGCGACTTCAAGCTTTTTGGCAGTCGGGATATTTACACCAGCTATACGAGCCAAATTAACTCTCCATTTTTAAAAAAATTTACCACATTCAAAAAGTTGATCACCACTCTTCAAAATTAAGGCGGATTATATGCCAAAAATTTTTAGTGTCAACCACCCTTTTTACATAATTTTTGAAAAAAATGCATTTTTTCAAAAAAAATTCGCTATGCGACTGCCAAAAGGCTGTCCACCTTCTTGGCCGTTGCCTCGATTGTACCCGTTCCGTCCACACATCTGAGCAACCCTTTTTGTTCAAAATAAGGAATAGTAGGATATGTCAGAACGCGGTAATTAACGAGTCGATTCTGCACGGTCGTCCGGTTGTCATCCAGACGGCGGTAAAAATCTGTCCCGCCGCACTTGTCGCAGACCCCGTAAACCTTGGGTTTGTGAAACTTGTCATGATAGCCCTCGCCGCAGGTCATGCAGGCATAACGTCCGAGGATTCGCTCCATAATAATCTCGTCCGGAACCTGAATCTCAATCACCGCGTCAAGCTTAATGCCCTTTTTGTTCAACATTTCTTCCAAGGCCTCTGCTTGCGGCAGCGTTCTCGGAAAACCATCCAGAATAAAACCGTTTTTGCAGTCATCTTCATCGATTCGCTGAGAAACCATTTTAATAATCATTTCGTCAGTAACAAAAGATCCGGCGTCAAGCAATTTCTTAATTTCAAGCCCCAGCGGCGTTGCCTTTGCCGCTTCTGCGCGCAGCATTTCACCGGTTGAAAGATGGCAAATCTGTACTTTTTCTTTCAAGAGGCGGGCTTGCGTTCCCTTACCGCAGCCCGGCGCTCCCGTAAAAACCAAATGCAGCCCTAAACCGTCTTTATTCATTATCTTCTCTTTCCTTTTCCGGCTAAAGAAGCTTTTTTAATCAGCGATTCATACTGATAAGCAATCAAATGGGACTGCAGCTGTCCGACAAAGTCCATCGTTACCTGAACGACGATAAGCAGCGTTGTTCCACCCAAAACAAACGGTACGGAAAGTTTGCTGATTAAAATTTCCGGCAAAATACACAAAGCAACCAGGTAAACCGCGCCCAAAACTGTTAAGCGGGTAACAACATAGTCAAGATATTCCGCCGTATTTTTGCCTGGACGGATGCCGGCAATAAAACCGCCGTGTTTTTTCAAATTATCCGCAGTCTCTTCCGGATTAAACACAATCGCCGTATAGAAAAAGGCAAAGAACAAAATCAAACCGGCATACAAAGCCAGATACAAAGGCTGCCCGTGTCCCAGCAGCTGGCTCAAAGTCTGAACCCAGGACGGCCCGCTTTCGGCGCTGAAATTAGCAATTGTAATCGGCAGCAGCAACAAGGAACTGGCAAAAATCGGAGGAATAACGCCGGTCGGATTAATCTTCAGCGGCAAGTGGGAGCTTTCGGCTGTGCTTCCGCCCAGCATAGCCTGGCGTTTCGGATATTGAATAATGATTTTTCTCTGAGCTCTTTCAACCAAAACAATCGTATAAATCAAAACAACGACCATCACCATCAACAGCGCAATAACGCCCAGCGACATAGAACCGACGCGGCCTAACTCAAACGTTTTGGCCAAAGCGGATGGGATATTGGCAATAATACCAACCGTAATAATCAAAGAAGAACCGTTTCCAACGCCACGGGCCGTAATCTGTTCACCCAGCCAGACGATAAACATTGTTCCGCCGACCAAAGAAACAACCGTCGTAAATTTAAACGTGAACCCCGGATCAACAACCGCAGAAACCCCGGCACTGCCTGTCATGCCTTCCAAACCGACGGCAATACCGTAACCTTGGATAATCGTAATTAAGACTGTCAGAATACGGGTATATTGTGTAATTTTGCGATGCCCGGCCTCGCCTTCTTTCTTTAACGCCCCCAGAGACGGAATAACCGACTGCCCGAGCTGAACAATAATCGAAGCCGAGATATAAGGCATAATATTCAAAGCAAAAATGGTCATACGCTCCAGAGCGCCGCCGGCAAACATATTGAACATTCCCAAGATACCGCCGGAGTTTCTGGCAAAAATGTCAGACAGAATATGCGGATCAATTCCCGGCAGCGGAATAAACGTCCCCAAACGAAAAACGATTAAGGCCAAAATCGTAAACCACAATCTTTTCTTTAGTTCTTCAGCTTTGCTAAAAGCAGACATATCAAGATTCGCTGCCATTTTTTCTGCAAGAGAAACCATTTTTACTTCCTTACTTAATTTTTAAACACCTAAACAAGGGAAAAAATCCCTTTTAAACTAAGCTAGTTATACACGAAAAAATTTTTAATTCAACAAAATTATCCAGTTACACCAAAAGAATAAAACAATTCTTCAAATTTTCAACAAAACATTTGCAAAATTTCATAATAAAAACAAATAAAGCGGCTTCAAATGAAACCGCTTCTGTCTTTTTACATTTAATAATAAAAATTTCTCTGACGAAGTTTCCTCCACCCGATACCAATCAAAGCTCCCCAGCATGAAACACCGGCCGCAATCAATGACCACTGGGAAATCACCATATTTCCGTTAAATCCGGCTGTCCAGAACAAAACAACGCCAACCATTGCAATAATCAAGGCAACAGCAATAAAAATTTCAATCTTTTTCATCTTTTTTTAATTTATGAGGCAAAACCTCGTTAATAAATGTCTTAATAATCTCAAAACTCATCAATAACATATCACATTTTTACGCCTGTGGCAACATTTTTGACAAATTTTTTTAACAAAAGAGGCGGCGCAAATAATGCTAAAAAAGAAAAAACCCGCTGTTCTATTGAACAACAGGGACTTTATGTCAAAATTAATCCTTAAATTTAATATTAACAAGTTTTCCTCTTTGATGGAAAACGGTATCTCCTTCCTCCCCAAAATAGAAGTCAGAGATATTTTCTTGCAAGACCTTAACGGTATTATCGCCGTTGTCAAAAAAAAAGATGAGGAAAAATCCTCACCTTTTTCATCAAAGCTTTTTAACAGCAGCTAAGCGACAACGTTAACTTTACCGCCGGCTTTTTCAACTGCAGCCACGGCAGCCTTAGAGGCCGAATTAACGCTGATAACAGCTTTCGCCGTAATAGCGCCGCGAGCCAATAAACGAACACCGTCAAGTTCTTTGGAAACAATTCCGGCATTCATCAATGCAGCAACATCAATAGCTTCAGCATTCAGCTTGCCTGCATCAATAGCCTTTTGAATCGTGTCCAGATTAACAACGGCAAATTCCTTGGCAAACGGGTTTTTGAAACCGCGTTTCGGAAGTCTGCGGTAAATCGGCATCTGTCCGCCTTCAAAACCGTTAACGGCAACGCCGGAACGGGATTTCTGACCTTTTTGACCACGGCCGGCTGTTTTGCCGGAACCGCTTCCGATACCGCGGGCAACGCGTTTCCGGGCTTTTCTGGCGCCTTCGTTATCTTTAATTTCGTTTAATTTCATATCTGTTCACCTTAAATAATCAAAGTAATGGGAGCCGGCAGTATTCAGAAAATCCCGCCGGCAATCCGATTACTCTTCAACTTTTACCAAGTGAGAAACTTTCTTAATCATTCCGCGTACCGAAGGAGTATCCTCCAAAACCGATACCTTATGCATTTTGTTCAGGCCCAATCCTTTAAGAGTGGCTTCCTGATCAGCCGGACGATTAACCGCGCTTCTGATTTGAGTAACTTTAATAGTTTTCTTTGTGGACATCGATTAAGCCTCCTCAACAGAAAGTTTTGCATTTGAAGAGTTTTCACGACGGCTGACAATATCCCCGACTTTCTTGCCGCGTTTGGCAGCAACCATTCTCGGAGAATTGATAGATTGCAAAGCGTCAAAAGTTGCTTTAATCATATTATACGGATTGTTGGATCCCAAAGATTTGGCAACGACGTCTTGCACGCCCAAAACTTCAAAAATAGCACGCATCGGGCCGCCGGCAATAACACCGGTACCGGCAGGAGCCGTTCTCAGAATGACTTTCCCTGCACCAAAACGTCCATGAACGTCATGGTGAAGAGTTCTGCCTTCACGCAACGGAATGCGAACCATATTTTTCTTAGCTTCATTGGTAGCCTTAACAATAGCATCGGGAACTTCGGTTGCTTTGCCCGACCCATAACCGACGCGGCCTTTTTGGTCGCCGACAACAACGACGGCGGCAAAAGACATATTGCGTCCGCCTTTAACGGTTTTGGCTACACGGTTAATATGAACCAGTTTTTCAACCAATTCATCTTTCTTTTCTGCCTTACGACGATCTACAGCTTGTGCCATAACATAATCTCCTAGAATTTCAGACCAGCTTCACGAGCTGCGTCAGCTAAAGCTTTAACACGACCATGGTAGATGTAACCGCCTCTGTCAAAGACAACTTCACTTACACCGGATTTCAACGCTCTTTCGGCAACAACTTTGCCGATAATGCTTGCGGCTTCGATTGTCGAAGACTTTTTAATCTGGTCTCTGATCTCTTTGTCCAAGGTAGAAGCAGAAGCTACGGTAGCACCTTTAGCATCGTCAATAACCTGCACGTAAATATGCTTTCCGCTGCGAAATACAGACAATCTCATCTTTCCATTCGCAGCTTTTTTCAAGGCTGTTCTTACGCGGCTTTTTCTTTTTTCAAATAACTCTTTTGGCGTATTCATCAAATTAATCCTTATTTCTTCTTGCCTTCTTTACGACGGACATATTCGCCTTCGTATCTGATACCTTTGCCTTTGTAAGGTTCCGGTTTTCTGAACTCGCGAATTTCAGCCGCAGTCTGGCCGACTAATTGCTTATCCGCACCTGAGATACAAATCTGAGTAGGGCTTGCGCAGGAAACTTTCAAACCTTCGGGAACTTCAAAAATAACATCATGAGAATATCCCAAAGAAAGAACCAGCTTGCGGGAACCTTCGACCCGGGCTTTATAACCAACGCCCAGCAGTTCCATATTTTTAGAGAAACCTTCGTTAACGCCTTTAACCATGGTATTAATTCTGGCTCTCGTCGTACCCCACAAAGTTCTAGCCTGTTTCGTATCTGACAACGGAGAAACAGTGACAGTATTGTTTTCAACTTTTGCGGTAACATGGCTATCGTCAAACGCATAGCTCAATTCACCCAATTTACCTTTGGCGGTAACAACGTTATTGTTAACAGCAACGGTAACGCCGTTCGGGATAATAACCGGATATTTTCCAACTCTAGACATCCATTTTCTCCCTTAAAATACCTGACACAGAATTTCGCCGCCGACATTGGCTTTGCGGGCTTCATGGTCGCTCATAACACCTTGCGGCGTAGAGATGATGGAAATCCCCAAACCATTGTATACTCTCGGCAGATCTTTAACGCTGGAGTATACGCGTCTGCCCGGAGTGGACACGCGGTAAATTTCTGTAATTACACCAGTACCTTCATGGTACTTCAGTTGAATATGAAGTTCATCAACGCCGGCACGAACATTAACTCTCTCATAACCGGAGATGTATCCTTCTCTTTTCAAAACTTCCAAAACATTTTCACGCAGGCGGGAAGCAGGTGATACAACATCACTTTTCTTTGCCCTTTGTGCGTTTCTGATGCGTGTGAGCATATCGCCCAAAGTATCTGACATAGACATTATCTCACTCTCCTACCAACTAGATTTTACCAATCCAGGAATTTCGCCGAAACCGGCCATATCTCTGAGCTCGGAACGGCCCAGACCGAACTTCCTGTAATAACCGCGGGAACGCCCCGTAAGTTTGCAGCGGTTTCTGAAACGAATGCGTGCAGAGTTACGCGGCAATTCTGCCAATTTAAGAGTCGCCTGGAATCTTTCTTCGGGAGAAATTGTCTTATCCATAACGATATCTTTAAGCTTTTTACGGCGGTTAGCAAATTTTTCCGCCATTTTAGCTCTTTTCAGATTCTTAAAAACTGAACTTGTTTTTGCCATAGTAAAATCTCCGTCTATTTCTTGCAGGGCAAGTTAAAACCGGTAAGAAGAGCTCTAGCCTCTTCATCAGTCTTTGCTGTTGTACAAATGACCACATCCAAACCGCGAACATTCTCTACTTTATCGTAGTTGATTTCGGGGAAAATGATCTGTTCTTTAATACCGAAAGCAAAGTTACCTTTACCATCGAAGTTTTTACCGGAGATACCATGAAAGTCTCTCACACGCGGCAAAGCCATATTAATCAATCTCTCGAGGAACTCATACATTCTGTCGGAACGCAGCGTTACCTTACAACCAATCGGCATACCTTCTCTCAGCTTAAAAGTCGCAATAGATTTGCGGGCTTTGGTAATAACCGGTTTCTGACCGGCAATCAATGCCAGCTCTTCGGCGGCATTATTCAGTTTTTTCTTGTCTGCTACGGCATCGCCGACGCCCATATTCAAGACAATTTTGGTCAGTTTAGGTATCTCATGTTTGTTCTGGTAACCGAACTTCTCAACAAGAGATTTTTTTATGACCTCATTATATAACTTTTCAAAATTTGTCATAAATTTTTCTCCTATTTATCGATTACTTCACCGGATTTACGGGCAATGCGAACTTTCTTTCCGTTAACTTCCTTATAGCCGACTTTAGTCGCTTTTCCGGACTTCGGATCAACCAAAGCCACGTTGGAAACATTAATCGGAGCTTCTTTGGTAACAATGCCGCCAGGAGTAGTTTGGCTGGGTTTGGTGTGTCTTTTAACCAGATTGACGCCTTGAACAACCACTTTACCCTCTTTGGGCATAGCTTTTACAACTTCGCCGTTTTTACCTTTGTCATCACCTGACAAAACAACAACTTGGTCGCCTTTTTTAATTTTCATTTTAGGCATTATAATACCTCCGGTGCTAATGAAATAATTTTCATAAATTTCTTTGCACGCAATTCTCTGGTAACCGGGCCAAAGATACGGGTACCGATTGGTTCGCCGTCTTTGTTGATGAGAACTGCAGCATTCTTGTCAAAACGGATGACAGATCCGTCTTTGCGTCTGATGTCGCTGGCCGTACGAACAATAACGGCCTTCTGAACATCGCCTTTTTTTACACGACCCTTGGGAATAGCGTCTTTAACCGACACTACAATCACATCGCCGACCGTCGCATGCATTCTCTTGGACCCGCCAAGAACTTTAATGCACTGCACCTGACGTGCGCCGGAATTGTCAGCAACATCAAGGGTGGTTTGCATTTGTATCATTTCTAAATTCCTTTTCTCTTAGGCGTTATCAACCAAAACAGTCCAAGATTTAGTCTTAGAAATCGGTCTGGATTCAATAATCCGGACGGTATCGCCGACTTTGAACTGATTATTCTCGTCATGAGCCGCATATTTTTTGCTTCTCTTAACGAACTTTTTATAAACAGGATGCATAACCTGACGCTCTACGCTGACCACGACGGTTTTATCCTGTTTATCACTGACAACAACACCTTGAAGAATTCTTTTAGGCATATCTTTTTCTCCTAACTATTCTTCTTGCGCTCAGCGAGGAGCGTGTTGATTTTTGCTATTTCACGACGGACATTCTTTATTACCGCAGTATTTTGTAATTGTCCAGTAGATTGTTGAACTCTTAAGTTAAATTGCTCTTTTTTGGCTTCAAGCAACTTATTTTCAAGTTCATTATCGCTCATAGCACGAAGATCTTTTATTTTGGTAACCATTTATTATTCTCCTTGCTCTGAAGCTAATTTCTTAACGAATTTGGTTTTAATCGGCAACTTAGCGGCAGCCAAAGCAAAACCCTCGCGGGCTGTTGCTTCGTCAATGCCTTCTGCTTCAAACAAAATCCGTCCCGGTTTAACGCGGGCAACCCAGAACTCGACAGAACCTTTACCTTTACCCATACGAACCTCGGCAGGTTTGTCTGACACAGGAACATCCGGGAAAATTCGGATCCATATTCTTCCGGCTCTTTTCATGGCGCGTGTCAAAGCTCTACGAGCAGCCTCAATCTGGCGAGCAGTGATACGATCCGGAGTAAGAGCTTTCAATCCGTATGAACCGAAACTCAATTCTGATCCGCCTTTGGCCAGGCCGTGAATACGGCCTTTGTGCTGTTTGCGGAACTTAATACGTTTTGGACTTAACATTTATTCTTTACCTTTTTAATTTCTAAGAAATTGTTTTAGGCAGGTAGAAAAAGTGAAAACACGAAACGCGGAACCGGAAACGTACATAAAGCGTACGTGGAGATTCGAGCATCGGATTTTTGCTTTTAATACCGCATAAAACATTTTCCTTATTTTTGTTCAGCCAACTTCTTGTCTTGCGCCATAGGATCGTGAGCCATAATCTCGCCCTTGTAGATCCAAACCTTAACGCCGCATGCACCGTAAGTTGTGTGAGCCGTAGAGGTAGCATAATCAATGTCAGCGCGCAGTGTATGCAAAGGAACGCGGCCTTCGCGATAATATTCGGTTCTGGCAATTTCGGCACCGCCGAGACGGCCTGAACAGCTGACTTTAATACCTTCAGCACCCAAACGCAGAGCAGACTGCATAACGCGTTTCATAGCGCGGCGGAAAGCAACGCGGCGTTCCAACTGCTGAGCAACGCTGTCTGCTACGAGTTGAGCATCAAGCTCCGGTTTTCTGACTTCCAAAATGTTCAACTGGACTTCGGCATCAGTCATTTTCTGAATCTGAGATCTCAGATTCTCAATATCCTGACCCTTTTTGCCAATTACAACACCCGGTCTTGCAGAGTGAATTGTAACTCTGGCCTTTTTGGCAGGACGTTCAATAACAATCTTGCTGACTCCGGCCTGAGCCAATTTCTCTTTCAAGAATTCTTTAATTTTCAAATCTTCATGAAGGTAGTCGGCATATTTTTCATCAGCATACCAACGAGAGTCCCAAGTGCGGTTAACTCCCAGACGAAGACTTGTAGGATTAACTTTTTGTCCCATTAACTTACTCCCCACGCTCGGAAACGACAATGGTCAGATTAGAGAAGGGTTTCAAAACTCTGGCTCCTCTGCCGCGACCTCTGGCGTGCATACGTTTCATTACTAAACCTTTGCCAACATAAGCTTCTTTAACAACAAGCTTATCAATGTTTAACTGGTGATTGTTTTCAGCATTGGCGATTGCAGATTGCAAAACGGCCAAAGCTGTCTTTGCAATTCTCTTCTTGGAAAAGCTCAGCTCGGCAACAGCTTTAGAAACATTCAACCCGCGAATTGATTGGGCAACGAGGTTCAGTTTTTGGGCACTGGAACGAATAGAACTGCAATAAGCCATAGCTTCATTGGCGGCTATTCTTCTGGCATCTTTAGATTTTCCCATAATTAACCTCTCTTAGCTTTTTTATCTGCTGCGTGGCCGTAAAAAGTACGGGTCGGAGCAAATTCACCAAATTTATGACCAACCATATCTTCAGTAACCAAAACCGGAATAAATTTGTGGCCGTTGTAAACCCCGAAGGTCAGACCGACAAACTGCGGCAGCATCGTAGATCTGCGAGACCAGATTTTAATCACTTCATTACGAGTAGTTGCTCTAGCTTTTTCAGCTTTTTTGAGAAGATAGCCATCAACAAACGGCCCTTTCCATACGGAACGTGTCATTAGCGTTTCTCCCTATTTCTTTTTGTTTTCATGACGAGTTCTCATAATGAACTTATCAGTCTTTTTGTTAGTACGAGTCTTAGCACCCTTCGTCGGCTTACCCCAAGGAGTAACCGGATGGCGGCCGCCGGATGTACGGCCTTCGCCACCACCGTGCGGGTGGTCAACCGGGTTCATGGCAACACCGCGGGAAACCGGACGTTTGCCGATCCAGCGTGTACGGCCTGCTTTACCGAGAGACTTATTCTGGTTATCCGGATTGGAAACCGCACCGACGGTAGCCAGACATTCTTCACGGACAATTCTCAATTCACCGGAACCCAGTTTTAACTGTGCATATCCGGCATCCTTACCGACCAATTGGGCATAGCAGCCTGCGGAACGAACCAGCTGTCCGCCTTTTCCGGCCTTAAGCTCAATATTATGAATAATCGTACCGATCGGCATATTTTTCAACGGCATAGCGTTGCCCGGCTTAATATCAGCCTTGTCGGAAGATACGATTTTATCGCCGGCTTTCAGTCTCTGCGGAGCCAGAATATAAGATTTCGTACCATCTGCATAGCTGATTAAAGCAATAAAGGCAGAACGGTTCGGATCATACTCTATTCTCTCGACAGTTGCTTCACAATCAAATTTGTTACGTTTAAAGTCGATAATACGGAGCTTGCGTTTATGTCCGCCGCCGATTCTGCGACTTGTTACGTGACCAAAGTTATCACGCCCGCCCGACTTGGTCAGACCAATAGTCAGGGATTTCTCCGGCGCACCTTTATAAAGCTCGCTTCTGTCAACGATTACAAGTTGACGAAGGCCGGGAGATGTGGGCTTATATTTTTTCAATGCCATTTTCTAAATTCCTGTTGTAACATCAATATTTTGACCGTCAGCCAGAGTAACAACGGCTTTTTTATAATCGGAACGTTGGCCGACATAGCCCTTAAAACGCTTCTCTTTGCCGAATTGACGGATTGTATTGACTTTGTTTACTTTCACATTAAAGATTGCTTCAACGGCAGCCTTAACTTCGTCTTTGGTCGCGTTCAGCGGAACAAGAAAAGTTACTTTGCCGGCTTCCGATGCAATCATTGATTTTTCTGTGATTACCGGACGGGTCAATGTATCATACATTTTTGCAGTCACGTTATTGTTTGTTTTCTTAGATTTTATCATTTCAATCTATCCTCCAAGCAAGCAACTGCATCTTTGGTCAAGACCAGTTTGTCTTTTCTCAAGATGTCGTATACATTGGCGCCGATAGTTGGCAATACATCGACTCCAATAATGTTTCTGGATGCCAATGCAAAATTTGTATCAACCTCTTTGCCGTCAATGAACAAGCAGTTCTTCAACCCGCAGCTGTCCAATTTGCCAAGCAAATCTTTCGTTTTCGGAGCTGATAATTTTGCTTCTTCTACAACAATCAGGTTGCCCTCTTTGGCTTTAGCCGAAAGGGCTGTTTTCAAACCAAGTTTTCTAAACTTCTTGGTCAGTTCATGCGAATGGTCGCGAACAACCGGACCAAACACAACGCCACCTTTTCTAAACTGCGTTCCTTTGTAAGAACCCTGACGGGCGCGTCCGCCGCCTTTCTGTTTGAAAGGCTTGGAACCGGTCAGAGCGACTTCGGAACGACCTTTAGTTTTGTGGTTGCCGCATTGCAGTCTGGCCAGCTGCCAAACAACAACACGATGCAAGATATCGGCACGAACTTCCAAACCGAAAATAGATTCGTTCAGTTCAATCTGTCCGACACTTTTATTGGTATCTAAACTTAAGATGTCCTGTTTCATATTCTTCAATCCTTATCGCTTATGCATTTTCGGCCGGAGTTTCAGCCTGAGCTGCAACAGGTTCATCAACTTTTTTCAATCCGGCAGGCATCGGCAATTCAACCTTGCTCGGGATTTTAACGGCATCGGTAACATATACCCAGGCATTTTCGCCGCCCGGTACGCCGCCTTTAACCATCAGCAACCCTCTGGCTGCATCCGTAGCGATAACTTTCAAATTCTGAACGGTTACGCGCTCGTCGCCCATATGGCCGGCCATTTTCTTGCCTTTGAATACCTTGCCAGGATCTTGTCTTTGTCCTGTAGAACCATGAGAACGGTGAGAAATAGACACACCGTGGGTAGCTTCCAAACCGGCAAAATTATGACGTTTCATAACACCGGCAAAACCTTTACCTTTAGAAGTGCTGCAAACGTCAACATATTGACCCGCAACAAAATGTTCTACAGATAATTCATCTCCGACGGAAAGCAGGCAGTCTTCAGAAACTCTGAACTCCGCCAGTTTTTTCTTCGGTTCAACATTAGCTTTGGCAAAATGCCCCTTCAGAGGTTTGGATACATTTTTAGCCTTAATGGCGCCGGTACCGAGTTGTACGGCAGTATATCCGTCTCTTTCTTTTGTTTTAACATCAACGACCTTCAAATCTTCGACGCTGAGAACCGTTACCGGAACATGAGTTCCGTCGCTCTCAAAAATACGAGACATTCCAAGCTTTTTTGCGATTAGACCCGTACGCATTATTATATTTTTCCTTTTCTTAATAGGTTGGCCATTCCTGATTGAAAAGCCAACATTAATTTATAACTACAATTTGATCTCAACATTAACACCGGCGGCCAGATCCAGCTTCATCAAAGCATCTACGGTTTGCGGTGTCGGATCGACAATATCAAGAAGTCTTTTATGAGTACGGATTTCGAACTGCTCACGGGATTTCTTGTCAACGTGCGGAGAACGGTTTACCGTAAACTTCTCAATTCTGGTCGGCAGGGGGATCGGCCCTCTGACATTAGCCCCGGTTCTTTTGGCCGTATGCACGATTTCTTTGGTAGACAAATCAAGCAAACGGTGGTCAAAAGCCTTGAGGCGAATTCTGATATTTTGTGTTTCCATCATTTTTAATTTTTACCTTATAACTAGACGGCAACAGATTCGATTATCTTATCCTTGCCATCTAAGAATTAAACTCAGCAAACCTTGATTTCTCAAGCGTTTGCGCTATGTTTTATATCCTCGCTGCCAGACAGATTCCGCCTGTCTCACAGCTACTGTGCGCCCCTTGTAACATAATTGAGTCTAATTTGCAAGCAAAAAAATACACAATTTTGCATTTTTTTAAGGCTTAAAACCTTATCCAGACTCTTTTTGAGTCTGGTTGACAAAAATCCTAAGCCCGAGTCTATTTTTGTTAAAAAAAACAGAAATTTATAAAATCGATTCAACAAGTTAACTACATTTTAAGAATTTTAAAGACACAAAAAAGCGTCTCACCCGCCTGAAAATAACTGAGATATTATCAAACAAAAAGGCTCTGAATAATAAATATTCAGAACCCTTCAAATTCAGACGACTTCGGTAAAGTCCTGCAAATTGCAAAACATCTCCGAAGAAGCCGGAACCCAGCTTGACGTCGGAATTTTCTTTTCGCAAACCTCCCGCCAATAAGCGTCGCATTCCTCCTGGCTTATCCGGCGATATCCCTTTTTGTCGCGAATAAACAGCACATCCTTTTCACAAGATGTTCCGCCTTGAACCGTCAAAGAAATTTTTAATATGCCGTCGTCATATTTCAGCGAAGAAATATAAACCTCCTGGCTGCTTCCAAGGCTTGAAGAAACATCATGATATTTACCGTCATCTGACAGCATATACACATTCCAGTTTTCTCCGACATCATTTTGCACGTCTTCAAAACGGATTTCCCCGTCTTCATTCAGCCTGCGGGTTTCCCCAAGCCAGGCAACGGCAAAATCAGTCTGCCCCAGCATTTGTATTTTATAGGGAAACAGTTTTTTTCCAAACACATCGGCACATAAATTCCGCCTGCCGTCAGATTCCGTTTTTACCGCAAAATAATACGGTTGAAAAAAGCTTCGTTCAATTACAAAAATCTCAATATGGCCATTTTTATAACTCGGTTCAATCTCCTGGATTAAAAGCTTTTTTGTTCCGAAAAAAGGCGTATTTTCTCTGCTGTCGCTGACCGTCTTGGCCTTGAAAAAACGAAAATCTTCAGTCATAAAAACATCTGCATTCGTTAAAAATTTCAATATTTTCATATCAGTAATAATTTAATAATAATTACAAAACCTGAAAAACATACCACAGGAGCAGGCTTTGTCAACAACAAAATTTTCGCCTTCTCAAGCTATTTTCCCAAAAACAACTTTTCTCTCTGCTCAAAAAAAAACCGGTTTCCTCGATGAGAAAACCGGAACTAAGACAATAAGGATTAAAGTTCAGCAATTTTTCCTCGCAAAAGCTCTTTCCTTTTATCAAAAATAATAACCTCAAAACCAGGTTGGAACCAAACCGGATAAAGCAAATTAACAATTATTTTATCCTCCGACATTTTAACATCGCCGATTATTGTAAAATCCAACTCTGTAATCTTGATTGTTTCATAACTCAGCGTTTCAAAAGGCCGTTTCAAATTTTCCAAATCCTTTTTGGGAAGCTGAACAGACAAGCAAAATTCTGATAAAAGCTTTGTCCCTCCCCGAAAAACAAACGCAGCGCCTCTGATTTTAGGATAAGTTTTGCCATCAAAATAAATAACAACCTCATCTCCGGCACAAACTTTATCAACCCATTTAAGGGAAGAACCATTTTTTTGCAGCGCCACCCCCCGACAAAAAGCGTTAATTATTTGTGAACCGATACAAACCTGCAGTTCCTCACCGGAAGACAAACTGCCGGCAATCACCTTTCCCCAAACAGCACAGCCCAAATTTTGAAGCTCCAACTGTTTAACTCTTACACATAATTCTTCTTTCATAATAAACTAAATTTAATAATATTTTTGAAATAGTACTTATACACCACTTCTCGCAAAATGCAATCAAATATTCAAAACTTAATGTACAAAAGCTCTTTGCCCATTAGCAAAAAACAAAAAAAGCTGAGAACCTTTGTACTAATCCGTACTCTCGTTCTCAGCTTTCTTTTATTTCTGCGAATTATCGCTTTTACTTAATAATCTTCGATACAACACCGGCTCCAACCGTTCTGCCGCCTTCGCGAATGGCAAAACGCAAGCCTTCGTTCATCGCAATCGG